>JBLHGN010000090.1:0-12293 GCA_047616325.1 Lentisphaeria bacterium | reverse complement strand
CTGAGTGAGATGGCAGGCCGTAAATTGAGCCCCGAAATATGTAAAATTGTGGTCGTTAAGATAAGTAGATGATGGTATTTATGTTTTCTGCGAAAGCCGACAATCTGGATATCTTGGAAGACAATAGTCACACTAACATTATGGCAAGTTATTGTGATACCACCGGGGTCTTAGAACACGGCATGTCATCATAGGGGGAACTTGGAAACTTGGGAGATCCTATTGTTTCCTAGAGATCAGAATTCGGCGGGGTGAGTCGAAACATTAAAAACACCAAGGGGCTGGGCATATGTATTGCCGACCTGGTCTAAGAAAAAGGTAATGCGTTTTTAGGTACTGGGGGCCCAGCGAGAGAGAAGAAACTCGGAATGAATAATAGGAAGTCTTAGCGGATGATAGCACCGAGGAGTTGACATGGGGATTGAATATTATGCGCCGCATATTGGCCGAGAAGGTGGGGAACGAATTGCCCAGAGGACCCACTGAGTACGTGAAAACCCGACCAGGGTATTCACGTCAATACACCATTTAATTGATGTCCCGTTTCTCCAGGAAGCCTACAGGCGCACAAACAAAAGTGTGGCGGCAGGTGTGGATGAGGTGACCGCATTAGACTATGCGGAGAACCTTGACGCTAACTTAATCTCACTTTACAAACGCTATCGTAGTGGCCGTTATAAAGCGCCTGCGGTAAAGCGTGTGTGGATTGAAAAAGAAGATGGAACTCAGCGGCCACTAGGAATGCCAGCGTTTTAAGATGAAATATTGCAAAGAGCTATTGCTATGCTGCTTAGTGCAATATATGAAGTGGATTTTCATTTCTTCTCTCTTGGATTTAGGGAAAAACGCAGCCCTCATATGGCGTTAAAATACCTGAGAGATAGCTGTTATAGAGAAAGGCTAAGTGTCATTGTTGATGCTGATGTCAGCAAATTCTTTGATAATATGTCCCATACGCGCATTCGAGAGATTATAAAATCACGAGTGAACGATGGGAAAGTCATTCGTTTTATAGTGAAGTGGCTGAATGCTGGTGTGGTGGAAAATGACAACATTAGCTACTCCTCGTGTGGTTCTCCACAGGGTGTGTGCATAAGCCCGTTGATAGCGAATATTTATCTTCACCATGTACTCGATGAGTGGTATGTGCAGGAAGTTAAGCCTAGATTATTAGGCAAAAGCTTTATCGTTAGGTTTGCCGATGATTTTTTCATTGGTTGCGAAAACCCTAGTGATGGTGAGCGGTTGATGAAGGTTTTGGTGAAGCGCTTTGAGCGGTTTAATCTCACCATTCATCCCGAAAAGAGTAAAAATATTCAATTCAGTCACTCGTCAAGGACGAGAGGGGAAAATCAAACCGGTACGTTTGATTTTCTAGGATTTACCCATTATTGTGGTAAGACAAGGAGTGGCGGCTGGGCGATTAAACGTAAGACGGCTAAAAAGAAGATGCGGCGAGCGATGATAAATCTATGGACGTATTGCCGCAACTTTAAACATGAACCACTTGAGGTTCAGTCTAAACATTTACGCGCTAAACTTCTTGGTTTGTATCATTACTACGGTATTATAGGCAACTATAAGATGCTTGAAGTATTGTACGAACATGCACTATTTGCATTGAAGCGTTGGCTTGGGCGGCGCACACGTGATGGATATATCACGCATGAACGGTTCAAGCTTTTAACTGATAGATGGTGTTTACTGTTACCGCGAATCATGAAACAGGTGTAGGCTTGTGGGCATAAAGTCATATGCTGGACAATGTACTGATTGCTTCAGTTTCCGAGGAACAGTATGCCTTAATTGGGCACGTACGGGTCTGTGGGAATCGTCGTCCGTAAGGGCGGCTTCTACCCGGAAGCGGGCAGACGTTATAGGGCAAGGGTAGTCTACTGACACTCTACGGATGGGACTACGACTCATCCCAATCTGCAAAATGCTGCACAAGAAAATCAATGGCCAATCGTACACGTAACGGCATGAAACGCTTGTTCTGATACACGATCCAGCTACTGGTCCCTTGCCCCCAAAAGGGTTCAAGTATCGGCACTAGTTGCTCACTTTCAATAGCTTCTTTAAACGTACTTTTGGGCATGTAGGCCACTCCCAATCCTTTTTTACAGGCATCTAACACCACATTGGCATTATTGCTGCGTAATCTCCCCTTCACTTTAACGACCTCTTTATTGCCATCAACATTGAACTCCCACGAGTCATTGTTGGAAACAATGCAACTGTGGTGCTTCAAATGTACCGGGTTTTTAGGCGTATTATACTGTTGCAAATACATTTCGCTGGCTACGGCCATCATGGGGCGGCTGATGAGTTTACGGGCAATTAAGTTGGAGTCATTCAACTCACCATAGCGAATAGCAAAGTCAATGCCGTCCTCCAGCAGGTTCACCAGACGACTATTTAAGTCCAGATCCACGGTTAGTTCAGGATGCTGGGAGAGAAACTTCATTAACGCCGGAGCAACGAAATGCTCGGCAAACCCACCGGCGGCGCTGACTCTAAGTGTACCGCTTAGGTGGACCTGCTGTTGATTGACCTGCTCGTTCGCTTGCTGCAGCCCCACCACTAGAATTCTAGCCTGCTGATAATACACGGTACCGTTCTCTGTCAGGGTCACCAAACGGGTCGATCGGGCTAAAAGTAAGCAGCCCAAACGCCTCTCCAGACGGGCAACCTGCCGGCTTACGTGGCTTGTACTACACCCTAACTGCTTGGCTGCAGCCGAGAACCCGTTGGCTTCGGCCACCGCCACAAACTCAACAATCCCATCAAAACTGTCCATTCGGCCTCTATTATTGCTATATGGCAATGCTATTTCACATATTCCGCATGTTATCATCAGTTCCGCAATGAATTAAAGTGGCCTCACGATTAACAAACAACCCTAAGCTAAATTACTAACGAGGCACGGCCATGAAAAAAGTACTTATCCCAGTAACTAACCATGCAACTTTAGGCGAAACTGACCAAGCAAACGGTACGTTCGCTCCTGAGCTAACACACGCAGTACACTTACTAAAAGAAGCTGGCATCGACTATGAAGTAGCATCTATCAAAGGTGGTAAAGCGCCTATTTACGGCCAAGACATTGAGGGCGATGACGTGAACGACCGTATGTTAGCCGATGAAGATTTCCAAAACCGAGTGAACAACACGATCCCTGTGTCTCAGGTAAACATCGCTGATTACGATGCAGTCTTCTACCCAGGTGGATTCGGTCTGCTATCTGACTTAGCGACTAATGAAGACTTTGCCAAATTAAGTGCAGAACATTACGACAATGGTGGCATCTTGGCTGCTGTATGCCACGGTCCAGCCGCTTTTCTACCGATCAATTTGAGCAACGGCGAATCTTTGCTTGCAACAAAATCCGTTACTGGTTTTACCCGTGAAGAAGAGATCGACTATGGCACTATTAATGACGTCCCATTCCTTATGGAAGAAGCGCTAACGCGTAAAGCGGCTCGCTTCAATAAAGTTCAACCATGGGGTTCATTCGTAATTGAAGATGATCGCGTTATCACTGGTCAAAACCCTGCTAGCGCACATGCCGTTGGCGAAGCCATCGTTAAACAGCTAGCTATATAACGGAAGTTGCACCTAGGTAGGCTCCTCTTATTGCGAAAGCGGAGCCTTACTGTTTTTATAGGGAGCGAGTACAGGCAAATTCATTTATTTGCCCATAGCTAATGATTATTGCCGCTGTTGATATACCTGTAATGGTACAAAGCTGACATCCAAAAAAATTCGGAGTATTGTTTGTTGCCCTATAACAAGTACAGCCAGTCGTGACACAAAAAAGCTGCGCTTTTTTATGCCGCTGCTGTAAGCGTTAGAACCCCCAGTAAATATTACGTACAAACGTCAAAATTATTTTTAAAGATGATTGAAGATGAAAATGAAAGGATTCTCTGCATAAGTACATCATCCAACAGCCGCTGAGACGGGTCTAGTCCTCAGAACGTGTAATCTTCAAGTGTGTTTATTAAAGAAATGATAGGGATAGTGATTTGTCGGGTACTTGGTGTTCCAAGAAGCTGAAACCGCCAAATTCTAATCAAAACGTGCCCTAACAGATTAATGGAGCGACTATTAAAGGATGTAAAAGAGCACCTAAACACTATGATTTAAGGGCCAAGCCAGGGATATAGTACCGCTTTTCAGGGGTGCAAAAATGTACAATGTCGTCGTAGGAAAGAAACTACAGCCATCTTTTTTCTCAATCCGCTGATTTAAGCGGGAGCTAGCACTTGTTATGGAACGAATTCTGACGGTCATATTGAAAACTGTGTTCAGCTCCATCGGAAGGAAAAAACTATGTGGGCTACAGTTCTATTGCTCGCTTGGCTGAGAGAACATATGTAGATTCGATCGTCGAAGACATTATAGCTTCGACCTATAAAGGCCTTGAGCAAGAGCAGGCAGCTAAAGTTTATAAATACATAGGAACGGGCTATGAAGCAGGTGGACAATTCAAGCTTCATAAAAAACATAGAAATGGACTTTCTGTTGACTTCACGACGCCTGTGGTCGACAAAGATGAGAAGTCAGTTCATTTTCCGACCAACCCATTAAGCACATTCGGTTACAATATTGAATTCGATAAGAATAGTGAATATGACGGAATGAGCATTGATTGCGAGGCTATAGCGGCTCATATTTTTTTTTACATAACCACGCCGTACAGCGAGGCTACAATTTATGGCGCGTGATCTTCGCGCCTGAATTACAAACGTGTTTGTACAAAACAAAATATGGCGATTTTCTTAGAGAAAAAATACAATGCTCTAAAAAACGTTCATGGGTAAGGCACGACAAACATTATCATGTTGATTTCTCAATCCCATGTAAGTAAAAGGGCTGAGCAAGGCGGTAGATGAAGGCATGAATTTAAATCCGTGGAAACTTAATGGTAGTATTTCAATATGGAGGTATGAACCAATAAACAGAAAAATTCCAGGTTGGCATTTGATAGCCGACAACAATCGTTATGATAGCCTGCTAGGTGCATCAATTAGAGTGGGAATATTTATTTATTTAATTATATTTAAATCGAAAAGCAGCGGTGTCGGTCTTGGGCTTGAGTGAATTTGCACTTAACAGGGAACATCACATAAGTATGTTATACAGTGCTAAAGCGATTTCGGCTTTACAGATTTTTATCACTTTTTTGTTTGGGGGGCTCTGTCAGCGGATACTATGGAAAACATAAATTTTTGGAACGGTAATAAAACAAGTACACGACAAAACTACGAGGTGGCACTTTTGAATGCGTGCCTTAGCGCCACTGAGATTGATTATGGCGTGTCTAAACTTATCATCGACAATACCGACTACCCTATCGCTGAAGACGAGGGAAGTGTTTTCGACAATGGTGCTGACATATTGGTTACCGTCGCTGGCAATGTAAAATTCAATAATAAGAAAAAAATAATTATTCCTCAGTCGCTCACTAAAGGCCTGCTGGGGTACAGATTACTTATTATTCGAAACGAATCGCAGCAACAGTTTAAAAACATTAGTAGCATCAAAGAATTACAGTCACTGTCAGTTGGAATTCCTGCAACATGGGGCGATGCCGAAATTTTTAGGAAAAACGATTATAATGTAGTAGAAGAAGGGATATACGATGAGTTATTTAGATTACTACGGCGTAAGCGCTTCGACTATACCACCCTGGGCGTAAATGAAATTGAAGATGCATTTGAACACAAGGCAAGGCTTATTGGAGGCTTAATCGTTGAGCCTTCTGCAATGGTTTACTACCCCTTTCCTTTAGTCTTCTATGTAAGTTCAAAGGCGCCTCAACTTGCAGAACGAGTAGCTGCGGGATTAAATGCCACTATAAGCTGCGATGAATACGAAAAAATATTCGATGCTCATCACGGAGATTTTGTTCGCCGGCTCAACTTGAAAGGTAGAAAAATATTTTCCTTGGAAAATCCATTTTTGGCTGATGAGATGAAAAACTTTAAGCCAGATTTATTGGAAGAGTAAATTCACTTTTTGGAAGATAACAAAATGGTAATTCGCATATTTAGATTTATCTTGCGCTTACTTTTAGTGAGTCGTAGTATATGAATACTCCAATACATAAAAATCTGAACGAAGTTCACCATAATCACCAATACCTGTCCGACGCTCACCATAAAGAACGCAAGGTTTTTGCGGTATTTTATTTAACGCTAATAACAATGGTGTTAGAAATAGGCGTTGGTACAGGTCGGGTTCTATGGCGCTACTCGCTACGGCTGGCATATGGGTACTCACGCTACAGCCTTTGCAATCGCCATATGTGCTTATACTTACGCGAGAAAGCATGGCCAGAGTAGTGACTTTAGTTTTGGTACAGGCAAAGTCAATTATTTGGCTGGGTTTGCAAGTGCGGTAATTTTAGGAATAGTTGCCCTGCTAATGATCGTAGAGTCGTTGCAGAGGTTAGTACACCCTGAATTAACTCTATACAGCCACGCCATAGCCGTTGCCTGTATAGGCTTAGTCGTAAATCTAATTTCAGTATCTATACTTCATGAGCACCAAGAACATCACCACGACCACAACATCAAAGCCGCCTATCTACATGTATTGGCCGATGCGCTCACTTCAATGCTTGCAATTTTTGCGCTTCTTGCGGGGCTATATTTTGGTTGGCAATGGATAGATGCACTGATGGGAATAGTCGGCGCCATAATAATCTCCAGATGGGCGTATCAGTTGATTAAGCAAACCAGTGCTGTGCTATTAGATAAAACGGTTGCCAGTGATGCTGTTGCCCGCGTCAAGAAAATAATTGAGAGCGACGACACAGTTATTGTTCACGATATACATGTGTGGGCCGTAGCCGAACATCACAATGCAGCAATTTTATCCATTGCGGCAACTGGCAACGGCGAAATAGCGCCTTACAAAAAAATACTACAACAAGAAGTACCCAGCCTGTCGAACATAACTATTGAACTAAGGTGAAAGAAACTAAGGCACTGCGAAAGATGCATAGAATAGCCTCTATTAAGTACACATAAATCCTGATAAAGACTATAGCGGTGCTCTTTAGAGTATCTCTAAAAAGTGCATTTTTAGGTTGCTCTTACACTAACACCACTTGATTTCGCCCCTTGGTCTTGGCTGCATACATGGCTCTATCGGCTCTAGATATTAGCGCGCTCCATCCTAAGTTTTTGCCATTTGTACCCGCGACGCCAATGCTCACAGTAAGCGGGCGATCTTGAAGCTCGCTAGACTCTACTGAAATCTGGTCAGAGACTAAAGCCTTGAGTTTTTGAGCGAGTTCCCTGGCGCTTTCAATATTAGTGTCAGGCAAAACCATTAAAAACTCATCCCCGCCCCAGCGGGCAAGCAAATCGCTTTCGCCAATATTGTTTTTTACAATATTGGCGAAAAGTTGCATAACCTTGTCGCCCACCTGGTGGCCCAAACGATCATTTATGTCTTTGAAATTGTCTATGTCCATCATTAAAAC
Organism: Lentisphaeria bacterium; assembly: GCA_047616325.1. Classification (GTDB taxonomy): domain Bacteria; phylum Pseudomonadota; class Gammaproteobacteria; order Pseudomonadales; family Cellvibrionaceae; genus JBLHGN01. The sequence goes on along the minus strand of JBLHGN010000090.1, from coordinate 4,795 downwards.
AGCTATCTGGCTGTGTGTGCGTCTAGCGCGTGAAAACTCAATTTCGATATAATCCTCTATCGCTCGCCGATTAAATGTGTTGGTGAGAGGGTCGAGAGTTGCCAGTGCTCTCAGTTTTTCTTCCATCGTGCTGTTGGCTACCCAGGTGATGAGCAGACTTGTCGTTAATAGCATCACGATAAACGTAAAAATAGAGCTTATAAACGCGTAATTTTTGTAACCGGCGTCGGCATCTTCAAACCAAAAATACGTCCAGAGACAGCGGAAAAGAAAGGATAGCGCAAACGCAAAAAACAAACTAGCAAGTATTTTTAATGCCACTATTTTATTGTAGCCACTGCTAGCCATAGTGCGGTGCGATAAATAAAAGCATTGGAGGCAGAATACCGCTGTCAGGACTATAATTCGCCATGTGGCATCGTAATTGAAATGGTTCAAATAGCTTACCACGGCAATTAAAACAAACACGGCGCCGATGGAAACGTTAGTGTAAAGATGATGGTTCTGTTTGAAAAACTTTAAAATTCCCGTGCCGATAAAGCTAAGACTGAACGCGACTAAAGCCCCGGCTCCCACAACCGAAATCCAGCTGGAAAAATACCCTCTACAGGCTATTAACGTCAACCCAGAAGCCATCACAAGGTAGCCAAATCCTATGTGCTTAATGCCATAGACCTTGGGGCGTGTGCTGGCATAGGCGAGTAAGCCAATACCTTGAATTATTGCGATAACCACCAGGAGGGCGGATAAGGTCTTAATGTCAAACATCTACGATGTGGTACCTGCTTCTGGTATTGAGTCTTAATTACAGTTTTGTGCGTCTGAAGAGAAACACATTCACCGGATGTAGCCACTCTTTCTATTTAGAGATGGTTAGACAGAGGTGGCTGCCGCAATAGCATTCGCAATAATCAGTATAACTAAAGTGCGCCATTGTGCATTTTGATGTGTCACGCAGCCGCCAAGAATAAACCATATTTGGCGATTTGTCGCGCAATAAGGTGGAAAATCAATCGGCTCGCCTATGTGGAATATAGTTAAAGTGTATGGATTTGCCGTATAGCTGAGAGTGGCTGTCGTATAGGCTGATAGGCTGATAAGGTGGTTGAGTGACCGTGAGAATAGCCAAGCGTTGGCGCCAGGCAATCTTTGTACAATTGGTATGTCAACACTGTTGCGCCGCTCGGAACGAAACGATTATTAGTAAGTTTTGGGCTCGCTAAAGGGATAGTCGTTATTTTAATTATTGCGGTTGCCGTCGGGACAGCTCCAGTTCCGCTCCTGATGTCGTTGATAGAAGTAGCAAGCCGCCCTCTATTGTTTTAATATGAACTGTGTTATCAATATTTACTATGTATTGGCGGTTGACACGAATAAAGTTTTTAGTCGGAAAACGCTTTTCCATTTGGTTGATGGAGCGCTTCATCATCGGTGAACTACTCGCAAAAAATACGCGAGTATAATTGCCAGTAGACTCAAGCAATTTTATCTCGGCAACTTCAATTAGCCAGCACTGGTCTTTGTCTTTTAAAAATACTTCCTAATTACCACACAAGCCAAGCCGAGCTTTAGAAGCTTTTCATGCATAGGTGGAGTTCTGAGAGACACATATAACAATCGTGGAATGATTGCCTCTAAATCAAACCGACGATTAAAAGATATTGAAATTCAGACAGGTATCGCTGTACATATTTCTGGTTAATTGAATGATATGTACTGCGTATGGCGCTTTTTAAGTTACCTAAAACAGTATTCACCCAATAAAACTCTGATTCTTCGACAGAAGCCCTACCGCCGCCACAGACTATACGATCGTGCTCACAACCTGCATCAGTGACGGTATTAAAACATGCAAGACCATCGCTAATAACTGTAGTTCCTTCGGTTAAATGTTGTTTCGCCCCATAACTCAATGGCCGTTTTACGAAAGCCAGGTACGACGGTCAGCTTTACTTTAACGGGTGCATTATTTTGCGTCGTTTCGACGGCTGCCACAAACGGGGTTTTACCTTCGGCCCCACGCCCGCGCTTACATCCAGTACGATCACCACCCATATAGGCATCATCAAGCTCCCCTATTTTTAAGCGGACCTCGACGATCTGGACTGCCATATCGCTTCTTCTGACAACGCAAATAGGCATGCAGATCACCGCCTGCTTTCTTGTCTGTCAATATGTACTGGTAAATCCATTCAGGGCTTACCGATTGCAAATCCGTTTTCTTTAACCAGCCACTGATCTGTTCCGGGCTCCATTCTTTTCTCAGTAAAACTTCAACTCGTTGCCACGTACTATCCGTGATACGTGTATGTGTATATAAATGTTTTCGCTCATTAGTTAGACGCTGAGCCTGTTTGGGCCTGCAGCCACGTAAACCAGCATTGCGCTTCAATTCACGACTTATCGTTGAAGTGTGGCGGCCAAGCTCTTGTGCAACCTTTTTTGTGTATATCCTGCTTTCAAAAATGACAGGGTCTTGTATCGTTCTATTTCGGTCAGCTGTGTATAGTTCATTAGCCATTTCCTTTGGCGAGAAAGTGGCGTGGATTATACCGGTTGACCACTTCTAAAAAATTGCACTTACGAGTTGAATTCAAGGAATGCTTTGGGCGCACGCCTATTAAACATCAGTCTATATCTTAGGGCTAGCCAGATGTGAAGCCCGCAGCAACATGCGCGCCATCACAAAAGGGTTTTTTGCTAGACTGGCCTCAACGACACAGCGCTGTTTTTGTACCCGTCCAGGCTGCACGACCGCTTGAGGCATAAAGGATAAGATTACCATTTACCACTAGCGGACCGTCTTGCACCGGGTTGACGGACAAGGGTCCGCCGGTATGGTCTAGCGTCTTTCCTGTTTCGCCGACGGCACCAAAGTCTTTAAAATTGACGTCTTCATGGGAGTTGTTGCAAAAAGGTTTATTTTTTGATGCACCGCAACAACACAGCGCTGCTCGAAATTTTACGCTAGGCATGTCGGCGGGAGCATGTTCAATAGCGAGATCGCCCTTGGCAAAAAGTGGTCCGTTGTAGCTTACCTGCACGGAGTTATCACTGGCGGGGGTTTCTTCTGTGCCGTCGGCTTTGTCTACAAGGGTAAGCGCCCCGGTAGGGCAACGTTTGACAGCCCCTAGCGCGCTCAGTGGCACTGCTATTCGGCTGTCACCAAGGCGTACGCCCGGCTACAAACATGTCTCCCTTGGCGCGACCGCATTCTCCTATACGAGTGCACAAACGGCCATCCCATCCCATCCCATCCCATTCCACATCTACTGAACTTCCAGGATAATTAATCGTCTTTTTGGTCATCTTAAATCCCTCGTGGCAAGCGTATGTTTTTAAGGTTTGGTTGGCGTACCCCAATCGAACTTATGTTTAAAATTTAGTATTGGTGCTTCGTAAAAGCGAAAGCTCAGCTCGGCAACAAGCGCAGTAAGTAGCGTGCCGGAGACGAACAACGCATAGTCGTAGTGAACACCGAGCTTATTAAGAAGTATGCCTGCTATATGCAAAGTAAACATATGATACACGTACATGCCATAACTAATCTGACCTATTCTTTTTACAGGAAAAAATACCATAATAGGCTGCATTATATGGTGCTCACTCAAAACCAAGCTGCCCAGCCACAAACACATGCTCAACTGAATCAGCAAACGCCAAGTACCCGAAATATCCACAGGTGACAATACTATTGCTGCGAACAAGATTCCCAGGAGAATAAGTGGCATATTACGATTGCCAAACAGGGAAAATATTTTATTGAAATACGTTTCTCGGTGCAGCAAGTGGGCCAATGCCACCCCCAAACAGATGGGAGTAAAGGTGGAATCTAAAATGGACAAGTGAAATCTTCCTTCCGGCTCGTAAAGCCAGAGGAAAAATCCGTCTAAAACGCCAAAATTGACCAATTGATTGAGACAAATAAAAACAAATAACATTAGGGCAATGCGCTTGCGCGTAAAGCATTTCTCAAGCAGCGGCCAAAGCAAATAGAACTGCTCTTCCGTTGCCAAGGACCAGTATATGGCAAGGTTTGGAAAGTGCACTACCGACCAATTGGCGGCAAAAAATATGTATATAGGCAGCAGAGAGAGATAATTAACAAACTCCTGGGGGTCTTTTTTTACCACACCGTATAAAAAGGCCAGCACAATCAATAAGCCAAAATAAACCGGGAATATTCTTAAAGCACGTCGTATATAAAATTTCTTTAAGGATATTTTGCCTTTTTCTTTTTCCCTCAGAAGCAAGGTAACAATCAGGTAGCCGCTAAGCACAAAAAACATGTCGACGCCGAGAAAGCCTTTGCTTAGCCAGCCGACCGAACCTACTGGTTGAGAATGATGCCAAATCACAGCGATTATACTAAAAAACCTTACTCCGTCCAAAGATTGAAAATAGCTTTGTTTGCGATACGCAACGTGAGGGGGACGAGCGTGTTCAACCTCTGGCATTCGTAATTCCTATAGAAGGCATGGTATTTTAATAGATCGTAAATTCGTAGGGGTAAGTTCTTAAGCCTGCCATTTTCACACAGGGGTCGTTATCTTGCAGCCTCTTTCACCATTGCGGTTCACTTTTTATAGCAAATAGCAGTAAAGTGCGCGAATCATACTTGAATCGATACGCCAAAACTGATCTCCGGCTTACCAAGCCAACGCATAAATGGTCTAGCTAACTGCATTTACCTATGCTTAGCATGGGACTTCACTGGTAGGCGTTTTTAATAACTCAAAGGTTATTAGGGTGCTATCTTAAGATAAAGGCGACGGCACCAACCACAGCGATTCTC
>JBLHGN010000089.1:0-12296 GCA_047616325.1 Lentisphaeria bacterium | reverse complement strand
TAATACCGCGCTCACGCTCTTCCGGTGCATTGTCGATACCGTCAAAGGCAACAGCTGTTCCACCCCAAACTTCGGCGCATACGCGAGTCAGCGCTGCAGTCAGGGTCGTTTTACCATGGTCAACATGACCAATGGTGCCCACGTTGACGTGGGGTTTTACTCGTTCAAATTTTGCTTTTGCCATTGCAACGGCCTCCTCAGCTGGGATAACTTACTATTATCAAAAACAAACTAGAGGCAAGCAATTGACCGATCTTAGCCAACAACCCTCTAGCAACTAAACACAAACACCTTCAAAACACGCCGCTTAATTTGCCGCTAGCTTCCCAGCTGCAAATACCACTTCGCTTACCGCTCTTTGCCCTAACACTTACACTTTGCAAAAAACGGCGTTTGATCAACTATCCACACTACCTGGAAGAACTCAAAACTTGAGACTGCCACCCATCGGATAAAATATGGAGCTCATAACCGGATTCGAACCGGTGACCTCTTCCTTACCAAGGAAGTGCTCTACCGACTGAGCTATATGAGCACAACAAAAACAAACAAATACTGCATTGCAAATAGGACACACATATATTGCGTATACTCAGCCAATACTGCCTGCAACTGCAGTCGAAATAAACACTGGAGCGGGCGGCGGGAATCGAACCCGCATCATCAGCTTGGAAGGCTGAGGTTTTACCACTAAACTACGCCCGCAATACTAGCTCATAAAACACACGGCCATGTATACGCAACCAAACATCCAGAAATCAGGTATCAAATACTACCCAGCTAGCGAATGCCTATAAACATGGTGCAGGGGGGCGGATTCGAACCACCGAAGCTTGCGCGTCAGATTTACAGTCTGATCCCTTTGGCCACTCGGGAACCCCTGCCTACAACTTTGGATAAAGGCCGAAATTAACCGACTTTCACCATCTAATAAATGGAGCTGGTGAGAGGAGTCGAACCCCCGACCGGCTGATTACAAGTCAGCTGCTCTACCAACTGAGCTACACCAGCTCTCTAACCCACATTAACCTTAGTCGCTTAGCGAGTCGATTAAAGTGGAGGCGGGATTCTAGTGAATGTTTTACTATGAAGCAACATCTAAACAGTAATTTTGTCTTCGTTCGAGCAATTTAATTCCTTCCATCACCCTTTTCCAGGTTAATTCGCTCATTTTGGCCCCTTCACCCCAGTCGAGCACTACCCAGATTTCACGATAAGATCGCTCAATCTCGTCAACATTAACGATCAAACCGATACTTTGCATTTCTTTTACTCGGGCTTCGGCCAAGGCTTTTTTACTAAACATTCCTAGCGATATACCGTTCGCAAGCTCTCCTTTTGGAATGACGTAGCTGTCAATTCCCCTGGCCTGAAGCTCGCTTAATCGACGAAGTGAGTCTTTGCGAGTGGCCTCTGGCACCAAATACACCCAATAACCCGGCCCGGCCGGAAGCTCTATATCGGTAACGATGCTTGCAACCTCTATTGCCCCCAACCTCTCAACAAAATCTTTCGCTATATCATGATCCTCAAAGGGTCCGACCAAATCGCAAAGCGCTCTAGTATCGAGTTTAGCTTGCCGCTCCTCCGCTGGGACGGCTGCCAACAAGCTACTATTTTGTACCTCCCCCTCACCACCGTCGCGAACCGATTCAGGGTTGCGCACATCGTGCCCCAGCCGCTCCGTTGAGTTTTTAGCCACCAAGGCCATTGGGGGGATAGAATCACCGCTAAGCCCCTCCCGCGGGTCAGTGAGCATGAACAGAGCAGGTACACCCTTAAAAGGATCGGCTACAGCTTTGCTTGGCGGCAACACAGGCTCACTGGAAACAACCACCAAACCCCATGCGAAAGTAAGCAGATTAACCAATAGAAGTGTAAAAAAGATCCAACGCATAATTTATTGACTCTTAAATCCGGAAAAAGACTCATCATCCTACTGGACAGCAAAGCGAAAGCTAGGTTTTGGGCTTTCCGAAAAACCAGAACCGATACTATTTAAACATTTCCCGAAGGATGCCAAATTTGGCTTTACTTCCAATCGGCCAGTAGAAGCCCATCTAACACCAAATCCCGACACACTCTCACCCTTAACTTACTAGAACCTCCTATTTGCCCAGAAGCCCCCTGATCGAGCATTTTTTTTAAAGATGCGGCATCTCCGCCGGCTAGCAATACTGATGGCGCTGCTTTTCCCGAATGCCCAAGCACTTCGCACAAAAAGCCCTTAATCATGGCAAACACACCATTTTCAACGCACGACAGCGTATCGTATTCTGGACGCCAAAGCTGAGGCAGAGTTAACGCCCCCACTTTAACATCCATCGTATTGGAAAAAAGCGCCCGAGCCATCATCGACACCCCAGGCACGATTAATCCTCCCCCATGAACGCCATCGGCATCAAGATAATCAACGGTTATCGCGCTGCCAGCATCTATAACTACGCAGGGGCCGCGCTCTTGCTGACGAGCAGCCATAAGAGCCAACCAGCGATCTACACCAAAACTCTCCAGCTTTTCATATCCCACACTAACGCCTGAACAGCTTCTTTTAACCTGCGCAAAAAGTGCATCGACGGCAAACATGTCCCTAACCCACACCGTCAACAATTGATCGACTTGCGCCCCCGCCACTGATGCCACGTAAACCTGAGAGACCGCAGCCTCGTCCATCACATTACCCTGAAATTGCTCACTTAAATCACACGCTAGCACATCTAAGCCACGCCGACATATAGCACCATTTCTACGCTGACCCCGCTCGTTCAGTATGATCCACTTTACTCGTGTGTTGCCGACGTCGATCAACAGTTTCATGATGCTCTCTTTCTAGCGATTAACTTTTCTGACTGTACCGCAAACTTATCTCACCGCCGACAAATTGCCGCTCCACACCATCCACCTCCAATCTTAGCGCGCCAGACGAGCTAACGCCCATCATCACGCCACGCACCTCTTTGGATGCTGTGATTAGCGCAACTGTCTGACCCGCATGAGCACTTAGCTCCTGCCACCGAGAGCGATAATGCTCAAAGCCGAGACTTTCGTAGGTGCGCAGCACTTGAAGCATCTCAGCCAACAAGGCTCCGGCAAGATGACTGCGCGATGGCAACTTTACACCCGAAACACAGGCAAGCCTCGCAAGATCAAGCCATGGTTGACTTATTACCTCTTGCAGATCGCCCGGCATATCGACATTAATACCCACACCGACAACCACATAGCATTGACCACTAACGTCGCCAGCAATTTCTAACAATACCCCGCCTAGCTTTTTATTGTCTACCAATATGTCGTTGGGCCACTTGAGCTGAACACCGCTAAACCCCAAACCGGCAAGGCTTTGCACAATGGCCACACCCACGGCCAAACTCAAGCCCTCAAGGGCTGCAATACCCTGCTCGAACTGCCAGCTTACCGACATATATATATTACGCGCAAAAGGGCTCACCCAAACCCGCCCGCGGCGTCCGCGACCAGCCTCCTGCATCTCAGCAAGACAAGCGCTACCGCGGCCGCTGCCATCTGCACCCTGAAGGTTATCGAGCAAATATCTATTGGTGGAATCGATCACGGGAGCGATGACAATAGAACCAAGCTCATCGACAAGCGGATTTCCTATATATGCGCGAATTTCTTTTTCATCCAGCAAGCTTAAACCACCAACGATGCGATAGCCGCGCCCTTTTTGGCGCTCCACCTCAACGCCAAGGGAAGAAAATCCCTGCAGAATTTTCCAAATAGCCGCCCGGCTAACGCCAAGCGTATGCCCTAAAGATTCGCCCGAGTGGAAACAGCCATCAGCCAAACACCTCAACAAGGAAAGAGAGCTACTATTAATATTCACCGCTGTATATCGCTTACACTGCGACATTCTGCCCTACCCATAACCTACTCCATATAACAACGCTGAAAACGGGAACCGAAGGAGGTTAGGATCTCGTAGCTGATAGTACCCGCAGCCTCAGCAAGATCGTCTATCGACACATTTTGGCCTAGCAGCTCAATGGAGTCACCTTCACGAAGCGAACACTCTTCAGGGTTGCCGGTAATATCAAACAGCGTTGAGTCCATAGACACACGACCCACAATCGGTACTTTTTGACCACCCAACCAGCCCCAGCCGCGATTACTCAAACTACGCATGACGCCGTCAGCGTATCCGCCGGCGACAACAGCAATCGTGTGAGGTGTATCGAATGTTTTGGTTGCGCCGTACCCCACAGACTCTTCAGACGGCAGCTTTCTCACTTGTATTACCGGTAAACGCAAACCCACAACCGAGCGCATAGGATTGTTTTTCAGCCCCGGATTGCCACCATAAAGAGCAATACCCGGTCGCACCAGGTCACACTGTGCCGCACGACCTAGAAATACCCCAGCCGAATTGGCAAGTGTTGTCTTTACCTCAAGCCCGAGACCCTCTAGCTGTTTTTCAACATCACTGAAACGCGAAATCTGTATGTCATTTAACACGTGCGGATCAATATCAGCACAGGCAAGATGGCTCATCAAATAAACTATATTCGCCTCGGATAATAATTGAGCATCGCCAGCCAGGGCGCTTAGCTCCGAAACTTCAAGACCGAGCCGACCCATCCCAGTATTCACTTTTAGCGCGGCTCCAGAATGCGCCTGCCCCAAACTCACTGCCGCCCAGCGTTTCAGCATCTCCATCGAAACAATCACTGGAATTAGACCTCTAGAAATAAACTCTCCTTCGGCGCCAGCAATACACCCAGTCAGCACAAATATTTTTGAATCGCGACCAACCAGCGACTGCAGCTGTATCGCCTCCTTAAGATTGGCAACAAAAAAATTCCGACAGCCGGCCTGATATATCTTGGGAGCGATCCGTTCAACCCCCAAACCATAGGCATTGGCTTTCACAACAGCTCCGCATTCCGCCGAGGCATTCAATTGGTCGCGAATGTACTTCCAGTTATCTGCAATTGCTCGTAAATCTACCGATAACTCTCCGGTTGTATATCCCATGAACGTTTTACCTTATGCAACATTTCGCACACGTAGTGATTCAAAAATATTCATTCCACACGCCTGCGCCCCGAAAGATAGCATCCCAGCCTGCGGGTGACCATAAAAAAACGCCCACTAGGGGCGCCGTTTCAGCTGCTAACTACTGAACTTTCGATCAAAACCAAAAGCAGAAGTTTAATCATTGAGATTACAGACCTTAGCGAACACTTCACTCTGAATCTTGTGCGCCATCCTCTACCAATTTTGGCTTAGTGCGAAGCCGAATATGCAATTCCTCAAGCTGCTTTTTATCCACCTGTCCTGGCGCATTTGTCATCACGCAGGCGGCCGATTGTGTTTTCGGAAACGCAATAACGTCGCGTATAGAATCTGAGCCGGTCATCAACATAATTAACCGATCTAAACCAAAGGCCAAGCCGCCATGTGGTGGCGCCCCATATTTTAAAGCATCCAACAGAAAGCCGAATTTTTCGCGCTGCTCCGCCTCGCCAATACCCAAAATACCAAATACGACCTGCTGCATCGCCCGCTGATGAATACGCACCGACCCACCACCCAGTTCGGTACCATTTAAGACCATATCGTAGGCGCGAGAAAGCGCACTCTCTGGATCTGCCGACAGCGCTTCGGGAGTGCACGAGGGTGCAGTAAAGGGATGATGTAACGCGGTGAGAGCGCCCCCCTCCAAAGCCTCAAACATCGGAAAATCGACAACCCAAAGTGGAGCCCACTTGCAAGTATAAAGGTCCAGATCTTCACCCAATTTACAACGCAACGCGCCGAGTGCCTCGGTGACCACTTTCGCTGAATCAGCGCCAAAGAAAATCAGATCACCGTCTTCCGCGCCAACCCTATCCAACACCGCTCGCACAACTTCGGTCGGAAAAAACTTAACGATGGGTGACTGCAAACCATTTTTCAAATCAGACTTATCATTCACCTTTATATAGGCCAGCCCTTTGGCTCCGTAAATACTAACAAATTTGGTATAGGCGTCTATTTTCTTGCGCGCAATCGCGCCGCCGCCCGGAACTCTCAGCGCAGCCACCCTACCCTTGGGGTTATTGGCCGGCCCCGAAAACACTTTAAATTCGACATCAGCCATCAGGTCCTTAATTTCCACCAACTCCAAAGGTATGCGCAAATCAGGCTTGTCCGAGCCATATTTTTCAATGGCCTGAGCATAGGTCATGTGCGGGAACTCACCCAATTCAACATCCATTAAATCGGTAAAAATTGTGCGAATCATTCCTTCGGCTACGGCCATTATTTGGCCCTCACTCATAAAAGAAGTTTCGATATCAATTTGCGTAAACTCTGGCTGACGGTCTGCACGCAAATCTTCATCTCGGAAACATTTTGCAATTTGATAGTAGCGATCAAAGCCCGACACCATTAACAATTGCTTGAACAACTGCGGGGACTGAGGCAGAGCAAAAAATTTATTTTCGTGGGTGCGAGAAGGCACAAGATAATCGCGAGCCCCCTCTGGAGTTGCGCGAGTTAGTATGGGTGTCTCGATATCGAGAAAGCCATTTTCATCAAGATAATTACGTATGGCCGTGGTTGCCTTCGAACGAATGCGCAAGTTGCTTTGCATTTCCTTTCTACGCAGATCCAAATAACGGTAAGTCAAGCGAACGTCTTCACCCACTTGCGTATGGGCGTCCAATTGAAAAGGCGGCGTTTCAGATGCATTGAGAATTGCCAAACCCAATCCGTAAATCTCTATTTCACCCGTTGCCATCGTGCGATTTACGGTTGCGTCAGAGCGAGCCCTTACAACACCCTTTACCTGCAATACATATTCAGAGCGCACCTTATCCGCCAACGCAAAGTTGTCTTTGCCATCGGGGTCAAATACTACCTGCACAATACCTTCACGATCGCGCAAGTCGATAAATATCACTCCCCCGTGATCCCGACGGCGATCAACCCAGCCACAAAGAGTTACCTCTTGGTCGATATCTGAGGCGTTTAAAGCACCACCGTAGACGCTACGCATGTCAATTTCCTATGTTCGTTATTTAGCTTATTCAGATTTAGTACTTGATGCTGCCGCCGGTGCCGATGCACTGACATTCGGTGCAGATGACTTACCGCCACTAGATTCATCGGCGGAAGTGCTTTTATCCCCTGAAGCAAGATTTTTTTTGGTTCCCGATTTAAAATCGGTTTCATACCAACCGCCACCCTTTAATCTAAAAGCGGCGGCAGATACTTTTTTCTTCAAACTTGATTGCCCACATGAGGGACACTCGGTCAAAGAGGCATCACCAATTTTTTGCAAGGCCTCTAAACCGTGACCACAGGCTTCACACTTATATTCGTAAATCGGCATTTATTACCTCGACTATATTCAGATCTCTCGCCAATGTCATTACCACAGCAAATACGCCACGAACTGAACAAACCCAGCTCAGAAACCCTAATAATTGGCTTAATAAATCAGTGGGCACTCCGCCCAACCTGACCAAAAACCAACCAGAAAAATGGCGAAGCATTATACCTCAGTGTTGAACTTACATGAAGTAGAGATATCACCCAGTAGACACAAATAATTAAAAAAGAAGGCTGCATCTCGCATTTCACGCATGGATGGCCAATTTGAAGCCGCATTAGCTGAACTGGAGGATAGAGGCCGAGTGCTACCAAATGTGTTTTGGGCACAGATAACTACGTTAATGGCAGAATACAACGCAGATTGCCTCGCCCACATACCCTATCGCATGAGAGGTGTGCATATTTCACTTAGATGCTGCCACCACCAAATCCGATACCTACACGCCTAGTCGATCAAAAAATAAAACACTTATCTTTCAGTAGCACCCAGAAACAGCCCCTAACCGCCCAATCATGTTTAAATATCCAAGGATCAATATAACCACCACAAACACTAGACATGCTGTCCAATTCTACTGCTCCCTAACTCGACGTTTCACCCAATATTACCAATAGGTGTAAGCGGCATATTTGGGCTGAACACACTGGTTCTGAGCCCCACTTATCTCAAAAGTAAAGACGATTAAAAAAATCTCCTACACATTCGAAGGTATTGACGCCTAACTAGGCTATCGGCAGATTCGCCTACTTTTGACACTCCCCCGCCTGAAACGCTCTAAAATTGTACGATATTCAAAAAAAGTCTATTTTTATAGCGGTTTCTGTTGCCTCCGCTGTTGGAATAAACTATATATACGGCCAACGCCCGAACTTAATGGGTGTTCACACTTGAGGGATCATAGGCGCGAATAGCTCAGAATGAATTTCACTGCTTTGCTGCATCGCACTATAATCTAGCGCTAATTTCCACTGTGGAATTTACAGCAACGCGAGTTAGCCATATGCGCTGGCTGCGTCGCTATAATAATGATTACGACTATCGCCCCCTCACAACAAACACTACACTAAAATCAAAACAATACTGAATAAGAGGCATAAAAATGGCTGCACGCAAAGCTCCCGCAAAAAAAGCTACACCCACTAAGGCTGCACCCAAAAAAACTGTGGCTAAAAAAGCTCCAGCAAAAAAGGCGGCTCCTGCTGCTGTAAAAAAAATCACTGCCATTAAAGAACGTTACTCTAAAACACAAATAATCACTCAAATATCTGAAAACTCCGAGTTAACACGCAAACAGGTTCAAACTGTATTAGATGAACTGTCCGATATTGTACAAGGTCATATCGCAAAACGCGGTTGCGGCGAATTTGTTATGCCGGGCCTGTTTAAAGTAGTCACCACCAAAAAGCCCGCCAGAAAAGCCCGTAAAGGCATCAACCCTTTCACGGGAGAAGAGCAGATGTTTGCTGCAAAACCAGCCAGTATCGCAGTAAAAATTCGCCCACTGAAAAAACTAAAAGAAATGGCCGAATAATCACCTCAAACGGCATCAATAAAAAACCCGCTTCAATAGGCGGGTTTTTTTATTCTAAAAGAAAATCGAGAAAACAGACAAAAGCAAAAAGTGTTACATCTGAGCCTAAGGGGTAAAACTTTCAGACTCACCTCCACCGTCATCCGCTCCATAAGCCTGAAAACCTTCGCCAACCAGAGTCGAATGAAGCCTGTAAAGCCTTTGCGCCAAGACTTCTGCGTCATACTCCCCCGCCGTGTGAACACCCCATACCGGGCCAGGCCAGGCCAGGTCCCCCTCAAAACGAGCAACGTGGTGAACATGCAGCTGGGGCACAACATTACCAAGTGCAGCTATGTTCATAGTAGTGGGGGAGAATATTGAGGTCATCACTTCCGAGAGATGACTCGACTCTCTAATTAGCTGAAGCTGATCGTCGTCAGCGAGATGATGTATTTCCCTCACATTTGAGCGTTTTGGCACCAATATCAACCATGGATAGTTGGCATCATTATGCATTAACACCATACAGAGCTTAAAGTGACCCACCGAAATAGTATCTTTTTTTAGCTGATCATGGAGAACAAACATTTGCGTTCCTCTTCGAATAATTGGGGTGATATCGGCCAAGCTACACGCTTGCAGCGGCTGGCTGGCCCTCTATTGAGAGCCAGCCCCACTCTAAATGAGAATAGCCGTGTTCCATTTTTACACTATGTATATTTTGTTAGAAATGACACGCACGCTAATCTACAGCCTGTTAGAATACGCCTTTTGCTTGCCATATTCATCACATTCCAATAGTAAGGATTTACATGCGCGCCAGTCAGTTCCTCATCGCCACAAAAAAAGAAACACCCGCCGATGCGGAGGTGATAAGCCATCAACTTATGCTGCGCGCCGGGCTGATCCGAAAATTGGCCACGGGACTCTACAATTGGTTACCCCTTGGTTTGCGGGTGCTGCGCAAAGTAGAAACAATTGTGAGAGAGGAGATGGACAGGGCCGGAGCGCTCGAAGTCCTTATGCCCATAGTTCAGCCTGCTGAACTATGGCAGCAGTCTGGGCGATGGCAGCAGTATGGACCGGAGCTCATGCGCGTTCAAGACCGGCATCAGCGAGAATTCTGTCTCGGCCCCACCCACGAAGAGGTCATTACAGACCTCATACGCTCCGAAATTAACAGCTATAAGCAGTTACCCAAGTGTTTTTACCAAATACAAACAAAATTTAGAGATGAAATCAGACCGCGCTTCGGCGCTATGCGTTCTAGAGAATTTATAATGAAAGACGCATACTCGTTTCATGTTACGCAGGAGTCTCTACAGCAAAGCTATGACGCAATGTATCAGGCCTACTGCAATATTTTCAACAGAATAGGCTTGAATTATCGCGCCGTACTTGCCGACACAGGTTCAATCGGCGGCTCAGCTTCGCACGAGTTTCACGTGTTGGCAGAAAGCGGCGAAGACGACATTGCGTTTAGCACAGAAAGCGACTTTGCCGCTAACATAGAACTGGCCGAAGCCATTGCACCAATGCCTTCGGCCGAAGCTAAAAAACCACAAAAAAAGGTCGCCACCCCGGGGAAAAAGTCCATCGAAGAAGTTTCCGAATTTTTAGCAATAGACCAAAAACAAAGCGTAAAAACATTGGTGGTTCACGGACTGCACGCAGACCCCGACGAAAAAAATGATACACTCCCACCGCTAGTCGCCTTAGCTTTACGAGGAGACCATGAACTCAACGAAACAAAAATTGGCCAACTAAACATAATCGCCACGCCTATAGAGTTTGCAAGTGAAGAACGAATTGCAAAAGAACTCAATACCGAAGCAGGTTCTATTGGCCCTTTCAATCTAAACATTCCGCTTATCGTCGACCGCTCGGCCGCCGCACTGGTTAATTTTGTGTGCGGTGCCAACGAAGCAGATTACCACTTCATTAACGCCAACTGGGACGGCGAGCTGCGCATTGAAGATACTCGCAATGTACAAGTGGGTGACGCCAGCCCCTGCGGAAAAGGCACACTTGAGATAAAACGCGGTATTGAGGTGGGGCACATTTTTCAACTGGGCACCAAGTACTCTGAAGCTATGCGCGCCTCGGTGCTAGACGAAAACGGCAAAGATAAAATTATGACCATGGGTTGTTATGGTATTGGGGTAACACGAGTGGTTGCCGCTGCCATAGAACAAAACCACGACAGCAAAGGCATAATTTGGCCCGCCCACATTGCGCCGTTTCAGGTAGCGATAATTCCTATCAACATGCACAAATCTGACGCGGTTAAAGAACAGTGTGAAGCCATCTATAAAGATATGAGCCACGAGGGAATTGACGTATTGTTTATGGATGAACCCAAAATGCGTCTAGGTGTAATGCTGTCTGACACTGAACTTATGGGGATTCCCCACCGTGTGGTGGTGGGCGACAGAGGAATCGAATTGGGGCTGCTAGAATATAAAGGTCGTCGCGACGAATCCAGTCAGGATATTCCCAGCGACTCGTTTATCGCATTCATACAAAGCAAACTCAGCTAGCAAAGGTTCAGTTAACACGTGCTTAGAACTTTATATAAAACAGACAAGCGATCGACAGCATGCACCGCTGCTGCCATACTATGGCTTGCACTGATATCCACCCGGGCTTATTCAGAGCAGCCAAAAGATACGCCCAATTCAGTTGATCCAGCCCTGAGGGAAAAGTTGCGTTTAACTATTTCCCAGGCCTATAGCTTTGACGACAGGTTCCATGCTGAAGTGTGGTTAGTACAAAAGTCCAGCGTACTTAAAAAGTATGTTAAAGACGAAGAGAAACGCTTAGTGCTATTAAAAGAAATTCATTCAGCTGCGACCGAGGCGCAAGTTTCTCCTGAATTTGTATTGGCGGTTATTCAAGTGGAAAGTCACTTCAACCAATACGCCCTATCGTCGGCTGGCGCACAAGGGCTAATGCAAGTCATGCCGTTTTGGAAAAAAGAAATTGGGCGGGAGTCTGACAACCTAATTAACCTAAGAACTAACCTGCGCTACGGGTGCACAATATTAAAACACTATCTCGACGTCGCAAAAGGCGACTGGAAGGAAGCCCTAGCGAGATACAATGGAAGTTACGGAAAACAAAAATATCCCGACAAGGTTATATTGGCTTGGCAAAAAAATTGGCGATAGGATTATTCACAAACAATCCCAATTCGCATTAAACCCACGCCCTTTAAACGCAGGCATTCAACCAGGTTTACTAAGGCTGAGCTTTCGACATGCAACAGCAGCGATGCTGCCTTAACCATTCAACAATAGATGCACGTAAATACCTGCACCGTAACCAAGCGCTATTACGGGCGTCCATTTTAAGTGGCCGAAAAAAGTATAGGAACGTGAATGAAATAACGTCCGGGATTCACGAAGTGGCCGGTCTCACTTTATAATTTAATTTCCCCAA
>JBLHGN010000088.1:0-12520 GCA_047616325.1 Lentisphaeria bacterium | reverse complement strand
ACTGGTCGCCCTTACTGGATCTCAAAATACTACTATTAACCCCTATGGCGCTACTTTCGAAAAAAGCGTATTAATCTGGGCGTTGGTAGGCAGGGTATTAACTCTAGGCAATAAAACCCCAATGTATAAATAGATGCTGAGCGACATGAGCTTAATCTTTCCACGGGTTTGTATACTGGCCAAACTTTTGTTTTACGATCTGCCACAGAAACGGCAGGTCGTCTAGTAGGTAGCGTTTTGCCAGGCGTTTGGGTTCCTGCATCATGCGATATAGCCACTCCAAGCCGATTTTCACCATCCAGCGCGGCGCGCGTTTAATGGCCCCAGCCTGAAAGTCTATAGTTGCCCCAATAGCAAAAAAGAGTTTTACTTCGGGCATTGCATCTTTGTGGGCATGAATCCACTTCTCTTGTTTGGGGGCTCCTACTCCTACTGCTAGAGCCGTTGCTCCACTAGCATTTACGCGGCTCACAATTTTTTGCAGCTCTTCGTCGCTACTCTCAAAGCCAAAAGGCGGAGAATAACCTCCAATCACTATGTTGGCCCCGGCATTTTTGTTTAAGGCCTCCTGCGCTTGTACCACCGAAGTGTCCGTACCCCCTAATAGAAATACCTTCACGTTGTCAGTATTGTTTTTGTGATGCATACAAAATGCAGGAAAGAGATCTGAGCCGGCGATTTGTTCAACAACCCCCTTGCCGGGATAGAGAAACTTTGAAAGTAGCTGGATGACGCGACTGTCGCAGACGATATGCTCTGAATTCTTATAGCATTCATAGAAGTCGTGGTCTTTTTGCAATTTTACAAAATGATCTACGTTGGGTGTCACAACCACACCGTGCTCGAGTTGCTGTAAAAAATCGCTAAAAGTCCAGTTGTGAAGGTCAAGATTTAATATTCGTAAGGTTTTCAACGTTTGTACCTTGCAATTGCGTTGTGAAATAAAGTTTGGCGAGTTAATCCGCCGTTGGGTGATGTCGAACATAAATAAAAAGGGAACAGGGGGAGGGGCGCGAGTAATACTATCAGTTGCTTAGCCAAAATCTTCGCTTTCAAGCAAATACGCATCTTTTAATTTAACGTAATTTTGGGCTGAATATGTGAAGTAGGCCAGTTCCGATTCTTTCAGCGTGCGGGCTTGTCTACAGGGGCTGCCCACATAGAGGTATCCGCTCTCAAGATGCTTACCTGGCGGAACAAGCGTGCCCGCACCTATCACAATATCATCTCCTATTATCGCGCCGTCGAGCACGGTTGCCCCTATACCAATTAACACCCTATTGCCCACGGTACACCCGTGCAGACAGGCCCCGTGGCCAATGGTTACATCTTCGCCAATCGTTAAGGGCCAGCCGCCTGGATTAAATGTGCTAGTGTGAGTAATGTGAAGTACGGCGTTGTCCTGTACGCTTGTTCTTGCGCCAACTGCTATACGATGCATATCGCCGCGAATCACGGCAAAGGGCCACACCGAAACATCATTTCCCAAGCTGACATCGCCTATAACAACAGCTGAGTCATCTATATATACACGAGCGCCGAGACTGGGCTGCAAATTCTTGAATGGTCTGACAGACTTGTAATTGGCCACATTGAGCTCCAAATAGAACGAATATGTTATCGAACTGTAATTCTACAGAATTTTGAGACCCTTAAGAATGACTAATCCCCTATTACAGCCGCATCTTTTGCCTCCCTTTACGCAGATCCAAGCCGAACATATCGTTCCTGCGATAATGGCTTTGATAGAAGAGTCAAAACAATCACTTAAGCAACAGCTGGAAAGCTTTGCTATTAGTAGCTGGTCCGAGTTGGTTGAGCCAATCGAGGCGAGAGAAGATAAGATAGGGCAGGCATGGGCGCCGATATCGCAGCTCAATTCTGTGGCAAATTCGGAAGAGCTAAGGCAAGCCTACGAAAGTGCAGATAAAATGCTCACCGATTACTATTCGGAACTTGGCCAAAATGAGGCGCTTTATAGTGCTTACGTGGGTCTGGCAGAGTCGGACGGCTTTGTCGCCTTTAGTCAGCAGCAAAAACAAGCTATTGGCAATGCAATCAGAGATTTTAGACTTTCCGGCGTTGCGCTCACCGGTGAAGATAAACAGAAGTTTAAAAATATTCGCGCTGAGCTGTCGAGCTTGACCACTAAATTCTCTAACAATGTACTCGATGCCACTGCCGGCTGGTGTTGCGAAATTGACGACGAGCGGGAATTGCATGGTTTGCCCGATTTTATCGTTAGTGGCGCGCGCAGGGCCGCCGAACTAAAGCAGCGTCCGGGCTACGTGCTTAGCTTAGATTTGCCCGTTTATTTCACTGTAATGACCCAGGCTGAAAATGCAGGCCTTCGCCAGCGTATGTACGAAGCCTATTGTACCCGTGCGTCACAGTATGGCCCGACCGCAGGTCAGTGGGACAACACCAAACTCATTCCAGAAATACTATGTTTACGACAAGAATTGGCACAGTTGTTGGGTTTTGCAAACTACGCGGAGCTGTCTATCGCGCCAAAGATGGCGCAATCGCCAAAGCATGTTATCGATTTTTTAGAAGAGCTGGCGAAAAAAAGCAAACCGTTTGCCGAGCGAGAACTTCAGGAATTAAAGGTATTTGCTAAAGAGACGTTTGCCCTTGATGAGCTGAACGCTTGGGATATTCCCTATTTTGCCGAGCAGCTAAAACTTAAAAAATATAGTATTTCGCAGGAAATACTCAGGCCTTATTTTCCTCTAGAGGTTGTTAAACAGGGCTTATTTGAAGTGGCCCAACGCCTATATGGTATAGATGTAAGGTTAGCGTCTGCAGATGTGTGGCACGATGATGTTTGCTACTACGAAGTGTTTCGGGGCAGTACTAAAATTGCCAGTTTCTATGTCGACTTGTATGCGCGCAAAGGTAAAAGAGGTGGGGCCTGGATGGCCGAATGTCGCACGCGACGCCACAATGACGGTGCACTGCAGCTGCCCGCCACATTTCTCGTGTGTAATTTTAACGCCCCCATCGACGGTGCTCCTTGCCTACTTTCGCACAATGAAGTTACTACCCTGTTCCACGAATTTGGACACGGATTGCACCATATGTTAACGACCATGGAGGTAGCTGCGGTAAGCGGCCTTAGCGGTGTCGCCTGGGACGCGGTGGAGTTACCCAGCCAATTTATGGAAAATTTTTGCTGGCAGACTGAAACACTCGGGTTTCTTTCGCAACATTTCGAAACTGGTCAGTCGCTGCCCCCTGAATTATTAAACAATATGTTGGCGGCAAAGAATTTTCAGTCGGCGCTGCAAACCCTAAGACAGGTGGAGTTTGCTTTATTGGATATAAAACTCCATATGGAGTTTGGCAAACCGAACTTTGCCGGAGTTCAGGAAACCATCGATAAAGTGCGCGAACAAGTCTCTGTAATTGTCCCCCCGGATTACAACCGGTTTCAGAATGGCTTTACGCATATATTTGCTGGCGGCTATGCCGCGGGCTATTACAGTTACAAGTGGGCTGAAGTGTTATCGGCAGATGCCTTTTCTGCTTTTCTTGACGAGGGTATATTTAACCCGGCTACCGGGCTACGTTTTATGCGGGAAATACTAGAAAAAGGCGGTTCCGAAGACGCCATGACCCTGTTTAAAAAATTCCGAGGTCGGGAGCCAAATCCTGAAGCCTTGTTGCGCGATACGGGCTTGATTGAGCGCTAGGCTCTAAGCGGGATATTGTTTTTGAAATATGAGAAAGTTATACGTATGGCAGTTAAAAAGCAGTTTATCGCAGGTGCCGTTTGTCCAAAATGCGCCACATTAGATCGTGTTGTTGTCTATCGCGAAGAAGATAATGACTATCGGGAGTGTGTCGAGTGCGGCTTTAACGAAAAAATGATATTTAAGCCGCAAACTAGAGAAATTAACACCAGAGTTAACCAGTCGGAAGCAGAGGTGCTGAAGCAAACGCAAGTGTTAAATTTTCCGCACAAGGCGTAAGCGCGAGTTTCATGGCGTTGGCACTATGCTTGTACAACAAGATCGTCGACTTAAGACGAATCAAAAAACCAAGGGTTAAGTGCAGTGATTTGCAGCGTGCTTAGGTTCTAAATTATTTGTGTCTTGAAAAATGGATAACAAATTTGCGCATGCTCGTTCACGCGGCTCCCGAAGGGCTCGGCAGTCTGAGAGTTGGTTTTTCTAACACCTTGTCCATAGCGTACCCGCCAGCAATCGTATCAGAGAGCAATCATCCTTAGCCACCGTTCACGCTATCGTCATCGATTAAAATCTTATCGTCAGGCAACGTGTCTCGATGCCCCTCCCTGCTCCGAAGCTGACTCGGAGCGCTTCTTTCGTTCCGGTTGAAGTCTAAGCTCCAGGTGCTAGTGGCCGCCATCTCAAGGCGATAATGGCACAGGAGGTGGTTTTTGTACTCGCTACAAACTAAATAGTTAAGTGAATCTTCATGAGCTAAGCTTAAGCGAGTTAAGTTTTTGTACAAAAGACCTTACGTTTCGAGCGTTTGTACCGTTATAATCCCCCGCTGCGACAAGATGACGTGTGCAGAGAGTATGTGTTTTGTACAAAAGCTACTAAGGTGTGTTTGTTTTTTGATCCTTGCCTTATATTGCAGTGAACCTTTTACTGAAATTACTGTGCAAAACTAATCGAACACAAACATTGGTGCATTGGGCTAACGCAACAAAAATAAAAGTAATAATAAGTGTTGGTTGAAGATCACCCAATCGGCAGTGAATTTACCAAAAAATATTCAACTTGCTTCTAGTCAAGTCTAGTCAAGTCAATCATTAATTAACGGAGATGGGGCGATGTTAAGTACTTCCAAGCGGTCGCTCGCTCTGCTGTTTGCCACAGGCTTTGCGTTACTGCTTCCAGCTGTAGCGTTCGCAGGCGAATTGCAGTTCAATATGACCGAAGGCGTAACATCAGTAAGTAAAGAAATCTATAGCCTCCATATGTTGATCTTTTACATATGCTGCGTTATAGGGGTGCTCGTTTTTGGGGTGATGTTCGTCAGCATGTACCTTCACCGTAAATCTCGCGGCGCAGAAGCTTCGAATTTTCACGAAAGCCTGACGCTGGAGTTGCTCTGGACGGTAGTGCCAGCTTTGATCCTTATTGGCATGGCCATTCCAGCCACCTCCACCTTGAAGAAAATTTACGATACAGATAACGCTGATATAAATATAAAAATCACTGGCTACCAGTGGAAGTGGCGCTACGAGTATTTGGGCGAGGATGTCAGTTTTTTCTCTGTACTAAGTACGCCAGAATCCCAAATTTACAACGAAGAGGAAAAGGGCCAACACTACCTATTGGAGGTTGACCAGCCACTTTACATTCCCACCAACAAAAAAGTCCGCTTTTTAGTGACGGCCAACGACGTGATTCACAGCTGGTGGGTGCCAGACCTAGCGGTGAAACGCGACGCAATTCCGGGTTTTACCAACGCGGCCTGGACCTATGTAGAGGAACCCGGCGTATTTCGCGGGCAGTGCGCGGAGCTCTGTGGTAAAGATCACGGTTTTATGCCCATCGAAGTGCACGCCGTTCCTGAAGAAGAATTTAATGTCTGGCTGGCTAAACGCAAAGCCGACGCAGTGGCAATCGCTGAAGCAGCGAAGCAAACCTTGACGTTTGAAGCGCTATACGCGCAAGGCGAGAGCGTGTACACCAAAAATTGCGCCTCTTGCCATCAGGCAGATGGGAGCGGTATACCGCCGACTTTCCCAGCCATTGCAGGCAGTAAAATTGCCATGGGTATAGTTGGTTTACATATCGATCGCGTGCTGAATGGTGGTCAAGGTATGCCGCCCTTTGGTGAGCAATTGACCCCGGTTGAGTCGGCAGCAGTGATTACATTCCAGCGAAATGCGTTCGGTAACAATATGGGCGATCTCGTCCAGCCGATCGATATTTTGACAGTTAAGCAAGGCCAATAGGAGACAATACGATGGCACATGGTCCTGCGAAAGGGTTTAGTCGGTGGTTATTTACTACCAATCACAAAGACATAGGCACAATGTACCTATGGTTTAGTTTCGCCATGTTTTTTCTTGGCGGTATTTTTGCGCTTGTTATCCGAGCTGAGTTATTTCAGCCAGGCTTACAAATAGTAGAGCCTGATTTTTTCAACCAAATGACCACAATGCACGGCCTGGTTATGGTGTTTGGTGCGGTAATGCCGGCGTTCGTAGGTCTGGCAAACTGGATGGTGCCATTGATGATAGGCGCACCAGACATGGCGCTCCCGCGCATGAACAACTGGAGCTTTTGGATACTTCCCTTTGCGTTTGCCTTGCTTGTATCGACATTATTTATGGAAGGGGGCGCGCCCAACTTTGGTTGGACATTTTATGCGCCCTTGTCGACAACGTATGCAAACAGCACTGTGACCTTTTTCATTTTCGGCGTACACATCATGGGTGCCAGTTCTATTATGGGTGCGATCAATATTGTCGTAACTATACTGAATTTGCGTGCGCCGGGTATGACGCTGATGAAGATGCCATTGTTCGTGTGGACTTGGCTGATCACGGCTTATCTTTTGGTAGCGGTAATGCCCGTGCTGGCCGGTGTTGTAACGATGATGTTAATGGATATTCACTTTGGTACCAGTTTCTTTGACGCAGCTGGTGGTGGCGACCCCGTATTGTTTCAGCACGTGTTCTGGTTCTTTGGTCACCCCGAAGTGTATATTATGATTTTGCCCGCTTTCGGCATTGTTAGTGCCATTATTCCTACGTTTGCGCGCAAACCTTTGTTTGGCTACTCCTCAATGGTTTACGCAACGGCATCTATCGCTTTCTTAAGCTTTATCGTGTGGGCCCACCATATGTTCACCGTAGGCATGCCTCTGTTTGGTGAATTGGTGTTTATGTATGCAACCATGCTTATTGCCGTGCCCACGGGCGTAAAAGTATTTAACTGGGTGACCACCATGTGGAAGGGCTCTATGACCTTCGAAACCCCCATGTTGTTTTCTGTCGCGTTTGTGATTCTCTTTACTATCGGCGGTTTTTCCGGCCTTATGCTGTCGATCGCGCCGGCCGACTTTCAATACCAAGACACCTATTTCGTCGTGGCGCATTTCCACTACGTACTTGTTCCCGGAGCCATATTTTCGATTACGGCTGCGGTCTATTATTGGCTGCCCAAATGGTCCGGTAAAATGTACAACGAGACCATGGGTAAAACTCACTTTTGGTTGGCCTTTGTTGGCTTGAATCTTACATTCTTCCCTATGCACTTTTCAGGTTTGGCCGGTATGCCCCGTCGAATTCCAGACTACAACCCGCTGTGGGCGGATTGGAATATGATGTCTTCTGTGGGTGCGTTTTTGTTTGGCGCAGCGCAAGTGTTGTTTCTTTTTATTGTTGTTCGCACCATCGTAAGCGGCAAAAAAGCCACCGACCGCGTGTGGGAAGGCTCTCATGGTTTGGAGTGGACATTGCCTTCACCGCTGCCGTACCACACCTTTACCACTCCGCCAGAAGTTAAATAATATAGAGTGTAAAACTTTTGCTGATTGGTTTTGGTCGGCCAGTGGGCAAACGTAGAGTCAAAAAGCGAAATGACTCAATTTTCTTAAAGAGTGACTTAGCGAGAAGAGCGATAAGTGAGCCAGCAGTCAGAAACACAGAAAACACGCGTTTTAGTGGTTAAGCTTCTTTGCTTTGGCGTGTGTATGTTCGTTTTTGCTGTTTGGGTAATGCCGCCCATCTATACCTTGTTTTGCGAACTGACCGGAATTAACGGCAAAACGGCGGGAAAGTATCAGGCCGTGTCCGCAGAAGTCGACCTAAGTCGTACCGTTACCGTGCAGTTTGTTGCTACCAACAACGAAAACATGCCGTGGGCTTTCGCTCCCAGTCAGTTTTCTATGGATGTGCACCCAGGTGAAATAGCGGTGACACATTTTAAAGTAAGAAACCCTAGTGACAATATTATGGTCGCGCAAGCAGTGCCCAGCATGGTGCCAAGCAACGCGATTGACTATTTTCACAAAACTGAGTGCTTTTGCTTTAACCGACAAGCCCTAGCGCCAGGCGAGCAGGCAGACTTGGGTTTACAATTTATTGTCGACCAGGCGATACCCAAAGGCATTAGTACGATAATTTTGTCCTACAGTTTGTTTGACGTTACCGATATGTCGCCAGGAGATGTAGCGGCCAAACAAGAACAAATGCAAGCTCAGTTACAGTACGATCAACAAGCGCCGGTCGACGCAGAGAGTGGCCAAACAGGCTTATTAACAGCACATACTAATTAGATCCTAAAGCAGGGCCTTACCATGGAACACACCAGCAGCAACCACGACCACTACTACGTACCCGAACAGAGCAAGTTGCCATTGCTGGCGTCGCTGGGGCTTTTTACCACCGTATTTGGTTTGGGAAATTGGTTTAACGAAATTAAAGCGGGAACAGATGGCAGCGGCATGATGGTGTTTTTGCTGGGCTTGGTGTTCCTCTGTGGCGTGCTCTACACGTGGTTTTCCACGGTTGTGGATGAGAATATCCGGGGTTTAAATAATGCTCAGCTGAAGCGGTCCTACGTGTGGGGCATGGGTTGGTTTATATTTTCCGAGGTGATGTTCTTCAGTGCCTTTTTCGGCGCTTTGTACTATATCCGCAATATTGCGTTACCGGATTTATCTTCAGAAGATACTAGCACACTGCTATGGAACGGCTTCCAGGCAGAATGGCCATTGATGACGACGCCAGATCAAATATTAAATGGTGCCAAAGCAGTGGTTAGTGGGCCGGGCGAGAATATGAGTAATCCGGGTATTGCCGGATGGCCACACTGGCTACCCTTTTGGAACACCGTTATTCTTTTGTCGTCTAGTGTCACAGTGCATTTTGCCCACACCTATTTAAAAAATGACAACAAAAAGGGATTCAATATTTGGCTGGGGATTACCGTTGTGCTCGGCATCGGCTTTCTTATACTTCAATATGCAGAGTACATGCACGCCTACCATGTAGGGCTCACTATAGATTCAGGCGTATACGGTACCACGTTCTTTATGTTGACCGGTTTTCACGGCCTGCACGTTACCCTCGGTACCTTTATGCTATTGGTGCAGTGGTTGCGCTCTGTGTTCAAGGGCCACTTCTCTCATCATGACTGTTTTGGTTTTGAAGCCTCAAGCTGGTACTGGCACTTTGTTGACGTTGTGTGGGTGGGCCTGTTTATTTTTGTGTACATCATGGGCTAGTAGCCCTCTGTCGGGGCCGCCTCTCTATGGTGGCCCCACGGTGCAGTGTTTTTTAGTTTCCCTGTTTGAATTCCATATCCGATCGTGAGCATAAGCACGGCAGCTAACACGATTCTAGTGCCAAGTGCATACAAGGTTCGCTTAGATTCGGGAACACCGACATCTTTCAGCAAAAAAGTAATGCCACTGCCAAGACACAGCAGTAAACCGATAAATTCAACAATTATCAATAGTTTTAGTCCCATGGGAAGTCTCGTGGGTGAAGGGTCATATGAGTACACGTCCAAAATTGAAAGTAGAGTTTAACTGGAAGCTCACCACATTTGTGGTTTTGCTATTGCCTGCACTGTTATTTTTGGGAACATGGCAGCTGGATAGAGCCGATCAAAAAAGGCAACTTATGCAGCAATGGTCCGAGCAACAGGCCATGGTGGCTATTAAATTTGATAATGTAGCCGAGCGTAAACTTGGTGATTTTCGCCGGGTTCTAATACGCGGTGAATTTATATCGCAGCCCTACTGGCTAAAAGAAAACCAATTGGTGCAAGGGCAGTTGGGTTATCACGTGATTATGCCCTTTAAAGAAGAGCGTGGCCTAGTGATAGCCGTGGATCGGGGCTGGGTTGCGGGTTCGCCATTGCGAGATTTTGTTCCAGAGTTTGCCACTCCGGTCGCGCAAGTAGTAATTAGTGGCGCGTTAGTTGTGCCAAGTGATTCGAAACTGATACGAGAAGCCGATGTATCGCCCAAAGTATGGCCCCATAAAATACTTGAAGTTGATCTGCCCGTAATGAGCAAGCAGAGTGATATGGATTTGTTTCCACGTCTATTGCGAATCGATGCAGATAGTCCCGGTGCGTTAGATGTATACTGGCGCCCAATAAATATGTCGCCGGCCAAGCACCTCGGCTATGCCGTACAATGGTTTGCCATGGCCTTGGTGCTTGCAATGCTATATATTTTTGCCAGCTCAAACCTTGCCCAGTGGTTAAACCCCAAATCCAACGATGAATAGAACTTATAGTTGCCATGTCTGAGACAAACGATTCCCCGGAAGCCCTGCGCGCTCCACATCCAGTAAAACCTCTCAAGCGAAGCCGCTGGACGATGATAGCGATAGTGGTAGTATCACTACTCCCGATCACTGGAGCTTATTTTGTGTATTTTACCGGCATAGGTGTTCCGGAGCACACGGTAAACGCAGGTTTGCTTCTAACTCATCCGGTTTCGCTCGTGCCGCTTCTGAAAAATAGTGCCGAGGAGAATGCTGTTAGGGGTGTTGGGGGAAGCTCCGGAGAGCAGGCACTATTAAACCGTCTAGAGAGTGAAGAAAAGTGGCGATTGTTACTTCCCTTAGGGGCTAAATGTGACACTCAATGTCAGGAAAATCTATATACAACTCGCCAGGTCCACATTCGTTTGAGTGAAAAGAGTGGTCGAGTGGAGCGCTACGCGGTCAATCTAAACGGCGCAGAAGGCGATAAATTTTTAGATACCTTAAGTGCTGACCATCCGCGTTTAAAACGAGTTACCATCGACCAGAGCCATTGGCAGGAGTGGTTAGTTGGCGCGCAAACCGATTACGATTTTGATGGCCAGGATTACTACTTGCTGGTGGATCAAGAAGGTTTTGCAATGATGTTATACACCTCACAAACTCACGGAAACTTGCTCTTGAAAGACCTCAAAAGAGCGCTAAAGTATTCCATTGATTATCAATAGAATAGTCACTTAAAGAAATTCACCACCCCATATTCGACTTAGCACACTATGCAAGCTCAAAAGACTCTGCTTTATGCCACTCTGATGGCCTTACTACTGGCTAGCATAGTAATTGTGCTGGGTGCTTATACTCGCCTGTCTCACGCAGGGCTCGGTTGCCCCGATTGGCCGACATGTTACGGTCATATTTGGGTGCCTAAAACTAGTTCAGAGGTAGCCACAGCCAATCAGCTGTTTCAGGGTACGCCAGTGGAGCACGATAAAACTTGGCCCGAGCAACTTCATCGCATTTTCGCCTCTGCATTGGGTTTGCTAATTTTGTTGGTGTTCTTTTTGTCCTTTCGTGCAAGAGATCCGCAGCACCCATGGCAGAGTATTGTTTTGTTGTTAGGTGCTCTAATATCCGGCACCGTCTGTCGGGTAATTTTTGGTGCGATGGTAGATCCCTTGCTTTGGGTTGCAGCGGTGGCCTATTTTCTAAATTTGTCGCGCTTAATTATATTTCAGGAAGGGTCGCGTGCGCCTTTTAAGCTGCCGGCATTTATTGTTGGCTTGGTTATTGTGCAGGGTCTGTTTGGCATGTGGACGGTAACTTTAAGTTTATGGCCCCTAGTCGTAACGCTGCATTTGTTGGGCGGCTTCGCTACTTTTGGTTTATTGTTTTTGCTGGTTCAACGCTTAAGCCACTGGCGCTGGACAGCCGAGGCGATTTATGTGGTTGCGTTCATGCGCCTCCGGCCACTTGCCATCTTGGTGTTGGTATTGCTAATACTGCAAATCGCTCTGGGAGGATGGTTATCCTCAAACTATGCGGCGCTGGCCTGTCCAGATTTTCCCCTGTGCCAAAACCAGCTCTGGCCGGAAGCTAGCTTTGGGCGGGGATTTAACTTTCTCCAACACATCGGTCCAAATTACTTGGGTGGACTCTTGGACGATAAAGCGCGCACTGCCATTCATCTGAGCCACAGGCTCGGAGCGCTGCTGGTTTTTGTTGCTAGCTCGGTGTTGATTGCTCGCTTGTGGCTTAGCGGATTTATTCCGGCGCGCAACCATGCATATTTGCTATCCTTTCTTGTATTGATGCAAGTGTGTTTAGGCGTGCTAAATGTTGTATTAAGTTTGCCTCTTGGTATAGCTGTGGCTCACAATGCCGTAGGCGCACTTCTGCTTATTACGGTCATCATGATCAACCATCGATTGCGCACCGTTGCTACCAAATAAGAAACCACTATGACTGATTTAAGCGCAATCCCCGAACGCGCCAATTGGCGGGACTACTACGAGCTATGTAAGCCCAACGTCGTTGCGTTGATGCTGTTAACGTCCCTTATCGGCATGTTGCTAGCTGTACCTGGAATGGTCCCAATCGACGTTTTGATTCTGGGTAACCTAGGTATTGCGCTCTGTGCGGGTTCTGCTGCTGCGGTTAACCACCTAGTGGATCGCCAAGTCGATTCGAAAATGGCCCGTACCGTCAACCGCCCAATTGCAACGGGGCGAGTATCGCCGCGAGAGGCCATGATATTTGCCTTCGTTTTGGGCGCGCTTGGCATGTGCATTCTTATGCTTTGGATAA
>JBLHGN010000087.1:0-12561 GCA_047616325.1 Lentisphaeria bacterium | reverse complement strand
GGCAGAGGGATTAAATTCGAAAATTCAGACAGTGAAATCAAATGCCCGAGGTTATCGCTCATTTTCTGGGTTTAGAAACAGTATATTATTTTACTGCGGTGGACTAGAAATGGCTCCATAGCGGTTAGACAGGTCTACGAAGAGCCTTAAATTATAAAGTGAGACTGGTCACTTCGTAAATTCCGGACGTTATTTCATGCACGTTCCTAAGTGTGAAACTGCCAAATGGTGTAGTCATTAACGGCATCACACCGGAAGCAATAAAAATACTTAAACCTTTAGTACAGGCACTGCCATGACCAGTTTAATGCGGCCACCTAAAAGTTTAGAAAAAGTCTATTTACACCGAAACCCTATCGATTTTCGCAATTATGCGCTGTACTATTAAAGCAACGCTAGCTTGCTGGGGTACGCGCTTGTTTGGGGTTCAGGGCCTTGCGCGTCAAGTTTAGGGGCAGTATTTCTCCGTCAGACTTTTAAAATGGCCAGAATACAGAGGGTATTTTGCCTTGCTTTATTAGAGAGGAGATATCCATGCTTAAGGCCACACCGGCATGCACTAGAAACCCGCCCCATATGGATCTGGAACGCAAAGCCAGAATGCCGAGGAATAAGCCAAATAAAATGGCTCCAGTTGCCTCTAACCATAACTTGGGGAAGTGAATCATTAAATAAGGAACACACATAATCCATATGGCATTGGCCCCCACGGCGGGGCGAAGCGCATTAAGAAAAAAACCTCTGAAAAAGAACTCGAGGCATACGAACTGCAGAAGGTAAAGAAACTCCCATACGATGAAGTCGAACCAACTGCGATGGGCAAGTTTATAAAAAGGGTAGTGATTGATGAAATCTTGGCCCTGGCTCACTATCACCACAAATATCAATATAGGGCTCAATAAAAGTAAGTAACCTCGCCAGTGCAGAGCGCAGTCGTTAAAGCGCCAGCCCATGTTTAGAAAGTTTTGCTTGAGTGCATATTTGATCAGGAAAAATGGAATTATCACATAACCGACCATCTGCCAAAATGTCCACCACGTAAAGCTGAACAAATTTAAAAATCCGGTACTGCTAAGTAAGCCATGCCAATAGTGCTTTTGATGCCCCTGAAGTGTAGAAAGCAGTTCCATTGCTGCCGCAAAGGTTGTGTAGTACTTCATGTAGTTGATCATTAATAAGCAGGCGCAGACGCAAGCCATGGTCCAAATTACCCTCCGTAGTGATTGTTTACGGTTTAGGCTATAAGAGGGCTTCTCGGCGTCTATTTGATCTAATGCGAGCAATATGTTTTTCGGATGGAGAGTTTTTAACATAGTTTTTAGTTTTTTGGTGCAGGGGCTTGGAATTATAAAACAAGTCGGACGGAATCATAGCCTATCCAGTTACGCCTTGGTAATCATAGCGCTTATCGTTTTGTCGAGTTGTAGTTATTGCGGCTGGTTGGCTTGTTTTTTGCGGGAGCTTTCGCGGCTCAATCGGCTTAAACCTTGAATGCAATCGTTCAAAGGTATGGCCGGGTAGTGATTTACTTGTAAGTAGTGAATGTATTTTAACGTGGTGAAGGCGTCAAACCAGTCGTAAAAATGTTTATTGAAAACTGTCCTGACCTTACATTGACGTAAGGCGTGCCGAATAAATGAGGTGAAATCAAGTTGGCTAAGCGCATGTTGGTTTTGGCTGGAAAGTTTGCAGTTAATAGTATTTGCAATTTGTTCCTCGGTGAATCGCTGCTCAATCATCGGGGCGATTTGTCGATGAGAAAAGGACAGTAGCGATTTAAGTTGAACGAAAATCTCGGGGTTGTAATACACATAGTGTTGGTCTGAGTCTTCTAAGGCTAGAATCTTTTCCACTGCAGGCCCGGTTCCGAAGGGAACTCGGCAAGATAATCGCGCTTGAAGCACTATGGTGACTTTTGCGTTAAATACGACGGCCCCAAGTTTGGCGAGCTTGTTTAGTAGGTAAAAATCCTCACCGCCCGCCCGCCTAGGAAAACCTCGACAGCGGCAGTAGTCGAACACATTGACCGCAAGAGTGCTGCCTAGTGTGTAAAAGGCGTAGGGTGAGCCTGCCCATTCTAGCGCGAGGCGATAGTACTTTAGCGCTTCTTGATAGCGCTGGGTGGCCAAGGCAGTGGCCGAATTATCGTTAGTGTGAGTGAAGTCGAAGACCTGAGCGCTTTCATTCCCCAGTAAATTCGAATCTCGAAAATAGTTTTCCGGTATAAAGGCATCTGCATCACTGGAGTGTATCCAACGGGTGTTTAAGGCGCCGTTTACCGATAATGCACAGATAATGTCGCAGCCAATCTTTCTGGCGAGACCGACGCCCTGTTTTTTGGGGATTTCAAGCGTTTTACTAAAGCGGTCTACCAATAGTATGGCAAGCCCCTGATAGAGCTGTAGTGAGAGGTTTTCGGTGTTAAAAATGCAGATAGAGCTTGTGGCAATCGCCTCGAAAAGTAATGTATTTGCGCAAACTTTGGTGTGGCGCTTCTCCTTGCTCGTAACCTCGCACTCTGCTTCACTCTTCTTCACCCTCTCCATCGTCGTGTCGGGTCTGTTGATCACCAGAACGAGTAAAGTGTTATTGCTATCTTGGTGGCGCGTGAGCCTATTTACAAATTCGACGGTCTCGTTAAATGCTGGAATTACCAGGCAATGGCTCAGGCGTTTGGGGAATTTTGCGTAGTGGGGAGCAAGAAGCTTTACTTCATTCTCGGCGTAGTGTAGCAGATATTTTTGTGCGACCGTTTCACCTTTACTCATTAGTGTAAGGCGGCGGTAATGGGCAATGCGGAGCAAATTTGCGCTTCGATATCGAGCAGCTCATCCAGCCGGGTGTCTACTTCGGTCATGCTGAAATAGCGTTTCGCCAAATCGATAAATAGGTTTTCATGGCGGGCTTCGGATTCTGTAATAGCTCGATAGAGTTTTTTTAGATCTCCCTCGGGTAGAGCCTCGGCGATTAGGCCGAAGCGTTCACAGCCGCGCGCTTCAATAATGCCGGCCACTAAGAGTCTATCGAGGAAGTAGACCTCACGTCCTTTGCGCATGTGGCCTCGCAGCTGAATCACGTAGTGGTCTTTGCTGTCGGGGGCGAGTATTAATCGTCGCTGTGCCATTATTTTCACCACTTCGCGAAAGTGAGTCATTTCCTCGATAGATAGGTCGATCATGGCGAATACCAAATCGGGCTTGTCGGGGTAGTGGGAGAGCATTGAAATGGCCATTCCAGACGCCTTTTTTTCTGCGGCGGCATGGTCCACCAAAAATGTATCGAGGTTGCTTAGAACGGTTTTCGTCCACTGCGCTGGGGTATTGTATCTAAGAATAAACATAGGTTGTCGCACACTCGTCTGCTTGCGTTATAATGCCGGCCATTTATTGCACCAACTAACAGTCGGCCATTATACCTATGGCTGGGCGATTTACAGGAATAAAGCATGATTATCAAACCCAAAGTTCGCGGTTTTATTTGTATTAACTCGCATCCGCAAGGTTGTGCCGCTAATGTGAGAGAGCAGATTGCCTACGTTAAACAGCAATCTCCCGTAACTGGAGGCCCCAAAAAGGTATTGATAATTGGCGCTTCAACGGGCTATGGTTTGGCCTCGAGAATTAATGCTGCGTTTGGCTGTGGTGCCGATACGCTAGGGTTGTTTTTTGAAAAGCCGCCGACGGAGAAAAAAACAGCGTCGGCCGGCTATTACAATTCAGCTGCTTTTGAAATTGCTGCACATGAAGCGGGCCTCTATGCAAAAAGTATCAACGGCGATGCCTTCTCCTACGAATTGAAGGCGCAAACGATAGAAGCAATTAAAAACGATATGGGTAAGGTTGACCTGGTGGTATATAGCCTGGCATCGCCGCGCAGAACAGATCCCACTACCGGAGAAACTTATTTATCGGTGCTAAAGCCCATAAATCAATCCTATACCAGTAAGAGTCTTAATACCGATACTTTAAAGATTTCTGAGATGACCATTGGGCCGGCCAATGACGACGAAATTGCCAATACCGTCAAGGTGATGGGAGGAGAGGATTGGGAGATGTGGGTGCAAGCACTGGGTGATGCCGGCGTTCTTGCCGACGGGTGTAAAACCGTTGCCTATACCTATCTCGGAGATAAGTTGACCTGGCCCATCTACGGAAAGGCTACTATAGGCAAGGCCAAAGAAGACTTGGATCGCGCCGCTCGGACTATCACTAAGTCACTTGCGCCGTTGGGAGGCTCTGCCAATGTTGCGGTATTGAAGGCTGTGGTCACCCAGGCCAGTTCGGCAATACCAATTATGCCTTTGTACTTGTCCATCTTGTTTAAGGTGATGAAGCAAGAGGGTGTGCATGAGGGCTGTATCGAGCAGCTTTACCGCTTGTTTACCGAGTGTTTGTACACCGACACCCCCCGTCTCGACGGTGATAATCGTTTTCGTGTCGATGAGCTTGAATTAGACCCTAAGATACAAGCCAAGGTTGAGGCCATATGGCCACAGGTAAGTGAAGAAAATCTAAAGCAGTTCACCGATTTTGATGCCTACAGCCAAGAATTTTTGCGTTTGTTCGGTTTTGACATTGCCGGTGTCGATTACGATGCAGAAACCAGCCCCTTGGTAACGGCAGACTTTTAGCCCTGTAGAGCTGTTGTGCTTTTTTGATGGTGCAACAGCTCGAATTTGCACTGTGTTGTACAGGGCGGCCTAAAACACTATTCCTAAACTGTTAATCGACATCGAAGCGACAAGAATGTTGCGCGGGTTAACTGCGCATCCATAGCGCTTTAATTAAAGACGATTAAACGTATCCAAGACGCCAAAAGATTTGAATTAAGTTTTGTCTGCGGCTGCTATGCAGTACTATGGCGATATAGCATCGCTATGGGTGGTGTATTGCATCGTCGTCAATAGTCGCGACGCTGTTGCATCAAGTATCATTGGCGCAACCCGCTTATATCGACTCAATAGTAATATAGAAAGTGTTGATCTCACGCTTAGCGCTGAGATTTTTAGTTTTATAGACGAAATTCATTTACAGCATCCCAATCCTGCACATTAAGGCGGAAGTGATCATTTTCTGGCTAGTTTCCATAGAGAATCGCTCACATCGGTAAGAATCTAGCTAAAAACCACCATAAAGCGACTGAGACCACTAGTTCTGGTTGAGACTCTGGTCATAGGCCAGTAATATGTCGCCCTTGGATTTTACTGTTACAACCTTCACCCAGGAGAACACCATGATACGAGGCAGTATGGTTGCCTTAGTAACCCCTATGAAAGCGGATCTGTCTCTGGATTGGGGGGGCTTTGAAAAACTCGTTGAGTGGCATATAGCGGAGGGGACCACCGCTATTGTTGCCGTGGGAACTACCGGTGAATCGGCAACCCTGGATTCGAACGAGCATATAGAAGTAGTGCAACGTATCGTGCAGCAGGCTAATGGTCGTATACCTGTCATTGCCGGTACAGGGGCTAATTCTACTTCAGAGGCTTTAGAGCTTACCCGGCGCTCCAAAGAGGCGGGCGCTGACGCCTGTCTATTAGTGACACCCTATTACAACAAGCCCACACAAGAAGGCTTGTTTTTACACTACAAGTGTATAGCTGAAAGTATCGACATCCCACAAATATTGTATAACGTTCCTGGCCGCACGGCTGTGGACCTATTGCCTGAAACAGTGGCTCGTCTAGCCAAAATAAAGAACATCGTGGGCTTGAAGGACGCCACAGGTAATATGGCGAGACTAAAAGAAACTCAGGCCTTGGTGGGCGAGGACTTTGCCCTACTCTCTGGAGACGATGCCACAGCCTTAGATTTTATGGCCTTGGGGGGCGTCGGCGAAATATCGGTCACGGCAAATGTGGCCCCTGCAAAAACTGCGCAGATGTGTGAACTGCTGGCGCAAGGCCGGGTCGAAGAAGCCCGAGAGATAGATGCCCAGCTGGCGCTCCTGCATAAAACCTTATTTTTGGAGTCCAATCCAATTCCAGTAAAGTGGGCGGTAGCTCGCATGGGGTTTATGGAGGATGCTATACGTCTGCCTCTTACTAAATTGGATCCGATCTACCATGCTGATCTTCTAAAGGCTATGCAAGCCGCTAATGTGTTGTAATTAAAATAATGAACCTAAATGTAATGACTGTTATTAACGCTTTTGTAGTACTTTTTATAGGACTTTTTGTCGTTGGAATCGCTGGCTGCAGTTCCTTAACGGGAGAGAACGGTGTATTTCATGGTAAGCGGAACGACTATCTCAAGGCTGGAGAGCTGCGCCCGGTAATCTTGCCAGAAGGCATGAAAAGTGCCTCGCTAGAGCCGCTTTACGTTATCCCTGCGGTGGATGCTCTCGATGAATTTGGCGATCAGCTTAATTTGACGGAATTTGAGGTGCCGCGTCCAGACCCAATCAATATCGACAAGGGTACAGTAGGTGTTAAATTACAAAAGCTGGGCGAGCGCAAGTGGATCTTTCTGAACGCGTCCACCAGTCAGGTGTGGCCTCGCACGCAAAACTTTCTATCGCAATACGGTATATCGGTCGCCTCCAGTAATCCGCTTATAGGCCTTATTGAAACGAGTGATGTTCTGTTTAAATCTGATCCCGACCAAATATCGCGTTTCAAAATCTTCATTGAAAAAGGTATCCACCCAGAAACCACTGAAATTCATATACTACACATGCAATTTGAAGACGGTACGCCAGAAGCCGAACTGAATTGGCCCGTTACATCTACTGACATGGCTAAAGAGAGAGAACTTCTGGATGAGCTTGCCTCAGTACTCGCAGAGAGTGTCGACAATAATAGCGCGTCGTTATTGGGTCAAAGCGTTGGTGGCGATGTTAAGGCGAAGTTTGTGGCGGTAGCCTCTGAACCCACACTGCGTTTACGTTTTAGCTCAGAGCGCGCACTCGCAACGCTCACCCACGCCTTGGCAGAGGAGGGTTTTGTCGTGTGGGAAAAATCTGATAAAGATAATGTTTTTTATGTGGGTTTCAACGAGAGTTATCGAGAAGGTAAGCGCAGTTTTATTGGCCGTATGTTCGAGAAGACATTACCCCAAAAATCGCCCTATTCATTAGCTGAGCTGCTAAAAAGCTTAAGTGACTCTGCTGAAGTTAAAACGGTGTTTGGCGGTATTGAGGGAGTGGCTTACGGTGCGGCGCAGTCTAAGGCCCAAGGTTACCTTGTTGTTGTAGCAAAACGAGATGAGGGCAGTGATGTCATTATTCGCGATGTTAGAGGGCAGCTAATAAAGCGACAAAAGTCCAAGAAATTGTTGCGCACTATACGCAAGAATCTAATTTAGCTGGCACTTGCCAACACTTTCGCACCCTTGTTCCACCATAGGCGACAGCCGTCAACATTAGCATTAAGTTGCCGGACTTAGCGATATAATTAACACAAGAATTTTAACGCTGAGAATTTCAATCTTAAGAAATTTAGACGCAAGAAAATCAACATAGGCAGTGCTTTTGAAATTTGCGTCACTAGGCAGCGGTAGTTCGGGTAATGCCACTTTGATTGATTATGACGATTGCCTGCTTATGGTGGATTGTGGTTTTTCCGCTAAAGAAACCGAACGCCGCATGCTTCGTCTTGGCTGCGACCCGAAAAACCTGAGTGCCATTCTTGTCACTCACGAACACTCAGATCACATAAAAGGTGTTGGTCCACTATCTCGAAAATATAATATTCCCGTATATATGACTGAGGGCACTTTCGCAAGTCGCAGCTATGGGGTACTGGAAAATCTTAAGGTAATACGCAATTACCTCGCATTTTCTATTGGAGGGCTTCATGTTCGACCCATCCCTGTGCCTCACGACGCCCAGGAGCCTTCACAGTTTGTTTTTGAGAGTAATGGTCTAAAGCTAGGTATTCTAACAGACCTAGGCAGCATCACCACCCACGTGATTGAGGCCTACCAAGGCTGTGATGGCTTGTTGGTCGAGGCTAACCACGATATCGCGATGTTGGCCAACGGGCCTTATCCCCCGTCGCTTAAGTCCAGAGTGTCTGGGGCTTGGGGACATTTGAATAATCAGCAGACAATAGAGTTGTTGAGTTATTTGGATGTGCACACCATTCAGCAGCTGGTGATCGGACATATTAGTCGTAAAAATAATTCCTTGGCTCAGGTAAAGTCAGATATGCAAGTTTTGAATGGCCATATAAGCAATATTCATTTTGCTTGTCAGGACGAAGGTTTTGACTGGATAGAATTAAAATTGCGTGTTTAGCTGGGACTAAAGTTTAGATTTCGACTAAGCGCATTTCCAAAAAACTGTTTAATGTGTATTCTACGCCGCAAACTTAAAAGACCCTGAAGGTAGTGAGAAATGAAAAAGAAAAGTGAATTGTATGCTGGCAAGGCGAAGTCTGTGTACACCACCGAAGATGAAGAACGATTGGTGCTCCTTTTTCGCAACGATACTTCGGCATTTGACGGTAAAAAGCTGGAAAAGCTTGACCGCAAAGGCATGGTCAACAATAAGTTTAACGCTTTTATCATGTCCAAGCTTGAAGAGGCCGGCATTCCCACTCATTTTGACCAACAGCTAAGTGATACGGAATCGCTAGTTAAAAAACTCACTATGCTTCCACTGGAATGCGTTGTAAGGAATTTGGCCGCCGGTTCCATTTGCCGTCGTTACGGAATCAAAGAAGGGCTCGAATTACAGCCCCCAACGTTTGAATTCTTTTACAAAAGCGACGCTTTGGGTGACCCGATGGTGAATGAATATCACATTCAGTCATTTGCCTGGGCCACAGAAGAACAGGTTATTAAAATGAAAGAGCTCACCTTTGCCGTTAATAATGTGTTGAAAGCGCTTTTCCTCGAGGGAAACATGCTATTAGTCGACTATAAGCTTGAATTTGGCACGTATAATGGAGAGCTGGTGTTAGGCGATGAGATAACTCCAGACGGCTGCCGTATATGGGATGCGGATACGCGCGAAAAAATGGACAAAGACCGATTTCGTCAAGACCTTGGAAATGTAATCGAAGCCTACGAGCTGGTAGGTAAGCGCCTAGGGCTCGACTTCGGCAGCTAACCTCTTGTAAGGTATCCCATACAGGATTTTCCCCAAATTTTTGAGCC
The DNA here is from genome assembly GCA_047616325.1 of Lentisphaeria bacterium. Taxonomy (GTDB): domain Bacteria; phylum Pseudomonadota; class Gammaproteobacteria; order Pseudomonadales; family Cellvibrionaceae; genus JBLHGN01. Next base: position 3,460 of record JBLHGN010000087.1, on the reverse strand, counting down.
GTGGCAGGGTTTTTTTCATTTTCGTGGTTTTTGCTTTAGCGTTTCAGCAATTGCTCGTATTTACTATGTGCAGACGGCTAAGGGGCCTCATCTGAGGCACTCCGGTCCGCTTTCTTTGAGTTACTTCTGTTAGTGTTTACTTGCCTCCAATCGCCCGATATTATCGGTCGTGTCAATTTGTTTTCCACATGGTGTAACTTTTTTTCCCCAGGCAAAAATCAAACTAAACAAAAATGATAGCTTTTTTGTCTTGAAATCCTAACTGATTGAATTTGTTGATAAAAATATTTTTGAACATAAAATCCCCAGTCGCAGTAACTGTTACGATTTCTGCGGCTCCTACCGCAGTGGCATCAGGTTTTCAACAGACTTATCCACATAAATTGTGGATAACTTTTAAGGCGAAGTCTTGTTAAAAAAGTGTCTAATCGTGGACCATTTTTACTTAATTATGTACGGCATAATTAGTTTGGTCATAAACTTACCTGTCTTATCGTTTGTGTGTTGCTTTGGTACAATGTAATTTTCTCAGTGCAGCTAAATGACCTCATATGCAGTTAGCGAGTGGAAAATGCCAAACTGGCAGTGAAAATTCCAAGAGCTAAGTTATACTCAAGGGAGTATCTGTTGAATAACTTACTTTCGGAGTAGCAATTAGTGGGTGATCGTTTTGGTGATGAACGTCGGAAATACGAGCGTAAGCCAACCTCAATTCGGGTTGAAATGCGGCACTCGGCATTTGGCACTATTGTCGGATATGCTAAAGATATCTCTGACGGTGGCGCGCAAGTGTTAATAGAGCGCCAGGCAATGCCTCCTGTAGGCACGGTCGTTAAGGTTCAATTTAAAAAAATGGTGAGCACCATTAACCAAGAACCGGTAAGTATGCGAGTAATGCATACACACAAAAATACTATAGGCTTGATGTTCACGACAAATAAAGAGGCATAAACACTAACAATGCACCCTTCTTCGTGCCGTAATCGTTTCGGTGCTATGCAGTAACAGGCCTGCCGCTCTCCTTGTGTTTTTGTGTTACCTCCTTCTTCCTGGTCTAATATTTTTCTTTAGGTCTCAGCATTGCGCCTTAGTTTGCAGCTTGCTAGTGCAATGACCTAGTGCAATGAATCGGTGTAGCCAGCTGTAATATTTTCGAACTAGTGGGGAGGGATGAACAGATCGCATCGGCGTTGCCTTGCGTATCAAGGTACGCAAGTTGGTTTAGGTTTTTAAGTGGTGAAAAATCTATAATCTGATTATGCGACAAATTCAGTTGCTCGAGAGACCTTAAATCTGCAAGTAGATCAATGGTGCGTATTTGGTTGCCTTGAAACCCAAGCTGGCGAATCTTGGTGAATGTTTTAATGCCACTAAGTGAGCGTATATTACCCTCTGGGCAAAATAACCGTGTGAGCTGTTCAGCAGTTGTTAAGTGTTGATCTGCAATAGTGCGCCGCACGCATTCCTTTAAATCAGGGTCAGTGATCGTGTAATTTTTGAATAGTGAAGAGGGTGAATATACCGTTTGATCGTTCACAGATACTGCATAGCGAGAACAGCTGGATACAATTGCGCACAAGAACAGCAATAATAACTGGGAAGTTTTATAATATGTCATAGAATGCGTTCCTAAGTGGTATACAGTATTTAGAAGAATAACACCTAACTTAAACTTAAACTTAACGTTAACCGGAGTTAAATACATGAAAAAAATATTGGTACTTTCGTCTGCGCTTGCGCTTACCGCCTGTATGTCTACAGACCCCTATACAGGCGAGCAAAAAACCAGCAATACTGCCAAGGGTGCGGGCATAGGTGCCGTGACTGGTGCGCTTATTGGCGCTGCCACCTCCAGTAAAAAAGACAGAGACAAGGGTATTATCACCGGCGCTGTGGCTGGTGCTGCATTAGGTGGTGGTATTGGTTTTTATATGGATAAGCAAGAAGCCAAATTACGTGAACGGCTGCAGAGTAGTGGTGTTCAAATTCAGCGTGACGGCAACACCCTTAATCTTATTATGCCGGGAAATATCACTTTTGATTCGGGTAAATATTATGTCCGCTCCGATTTTAATGCTGTACTTAATTCAGTAGCCGAAGTGTTGGCCGAATTCAAAAAAACAGTGGTTGTAGTTTCTGGCCACACCGACTCCACAGGCTCTTCTGATTTAAACCAAACGCTAAGCGAAAATAGAGCCCAAAGTGTAAAAAGCTACCTCGTGGAGCGAGGCGTTGCCTCCGGCAGAATGCAGGCTATTGGCTACGGCAAGCGCTATCCAGTCGCTTCAAATGGCACCTCCGCAGGACGAGAGCAAAATCGTAGGGTGGAATTAAAGCTAGAGCCCATTGAGTAAATAAGCGTTATGACTTTTGATTAAGCCACATGGCTTAGATTTTCCACTGTCAAGCAGGGTGTTCTTAGCGCCCTGTCTTGAGATTCCTTCCGGCAAAGTTGTTTGCCATCTCTCTTTTATCTCTCTTTCGTTGCTATCTAGCTTTCTAGTCCAAGCCTAATTCGTATTGCTATTCTATGTTTTTTGTCGCTTCAAAAATGTAAAAATTTTTCTTGACCATTTGGGTTGCCAGGTGCTAGTTTATTACCAAGTGCTAAAAAAATAGCACTTGGTTTTGGTGAGGGTGCTAAGTCCGTACGTAAAATTGACAAATAAAGGGTAAATATTTGCCACCAATAGATCAAATGCAGCTTAGTCGACGTGAGCGACAGATAATGGATATATTAATTGAGCAAGGTGAATGTTCGGCGCACGAGGTTATGCTCCAACTACCTGATGCGCCTGGTTATTCTGCCGTGCGCGCTCTTATAGCGCGATTGGTTGAAAAAAAAATAGTGGTTTTTCGGCAGAAGGGAACTAAATATATATATTCTCCAAAAATAGGAGAAGAAAAAGCGCAGTTATCAGCAGTGCAGCGCTTATTGAAAATATTTTTCAGGGGGTCTAAGTTCAATGCTTTAACTGCATTGCTAGATCTAGAAGGTGATGAACTTTCAGTTCGAGAAATTGAAGAGCTAGAGCGCACAATAAAGCGAATTAAACAGACCCAATCAAAATAATGACGCCATCGGGTGGGCTGAGCATGGTGACTGTCGATATTCTCAATCTATTTTTAAGCTTGTGGTTAAAACCCATGATTTTCCTTGCCTGTATTATTTCGCTTGTTAAAAACACCTATCTATATTCAGCCGCTTCCAGTCACTGGCTACTGAGTTGTGCACTTACAGTTGTTTACCTAAGTGCTGTTTTATGGTTTTGGTTGCCATCGGTTGGCCTTCCCGTGCTACCTATATATTTTGCAGAGTTGACGGAAGTGCAGCTGTGGTACCCCGTTAATGCCTTCATCAATGTGTTCAGTTTAGATATAAGTAGTCAGATAAGTATCTATGCATTCTCGTTACTGATTCTGGGTACGAGTTGGATGTTCTTTTTTCAATTGGTTGCAT
>JBLHGN010000086.1:0-12633 GCA_047616325.1 Lentisphaeria bacterium | reverse complement strand
GCGCCGACTTTTGCGAACCCTGAATAATGATAACGCCTACAACTAAACCCAAAAACATGGAACCGGCGTCCCCCATAAACACTTTTTTAATGCGCTTATACTGAGGCTTGCCCCATATATTAAAAATTAGAAAGGCGCCGACAGCGCCAATAAACGAGGTGCACAGCAACTGCAGATTCACATCGCCACTGATTGCAAACAAAGCCACTAGGCCAGTGAGGGTTACCATAAATAAGGCGCCTACGAGGCCGTCCATACCGTCTAACATATTGAAGGCGTTTATAGCCCCCATAAGCGAGAGCACGGCTAAGGGGTAGCCGAGCCAGCCCAACTTAAATTCCACCAAGCCCAACACATAACCAAAACTTTGAATATGTACATCCAAGCCGTAAACAAAAAGGCAGGAAATAAGCAGTTGTCCCGCCAAGCGAAACGTCGCGCTAAGTTCGTAGCGGTCGTCTAACATTCCCATAAATACAATAAGACCACCGGCGATTAAAAATAATCGAATGAAGATCGGCTCATCGAGAAAAACTAGCGTAGTAATTAACACGCTAATATATATGGCGAGGCCGCCCACCAGAGGAATTGCACCGCAGTGCTTTTTGCGTCCACCGGGCTTGTCCACTAACTCGGCCCAGCAAGCCAACGGCTTGAGTACTTTTACCGCAATGAATGCGACGACAAAAGACAGCAATAAAATACAAATACCCAGCGCCATATACTGCCTCGTTCTAATATAATGTTGAATTTTCACGTTTGAGTATAGGCAAAGTATTGGTTGATGTTTGTAATTTTTCGTAAAAAAGATTGGATGGATTGACGCGCGTGCAATGGAGAGGGAGATTAATTAGCACAGCAACTCAAAGCCCGCAAACGTTTCGATTCAAACCGTGGCGTTCCACTCTCCATTTTTTTCAAGCAGAAAATATATTTAGAAGTCTACGTCTTCACGCGTAAAAAGATGGCCATTAAAAAATGGAATCAAACACTGCTAATGCTCCGCAGTGCTAAATTCAATCGAACAAAAACAACAGGCTGCCTCATCAGCCCCGTGCTCGGATATTTATTTTCAACGGCCAAACCTATGCCCACAACCAGCACGACCAAAAGAAAATTGATACGCCATTTTCAGTAAGATTGCCCAACACTCGGGAACCTCTAGAGTTTGCGAATTCTTTCGGTAAACAACGGCACAAACTAGGTCGTATTCACATGGCTCACACACGGCCGACACCGAAACATATCCATTTTTTACCTGCAACGGCGAAACCATTTAACCTCAAGGTAGTGCTCAAGCTGCAACCGAGCAATGCTATAGCCATACCGCCCTTTCATATATTCTCAGTTTCCCTCAAAAGGACGATGGAACTCCACAGTGGGCGGAACTCGAAAGTGAGCCACACAAGTAACAATATTGACAATAGATATCATGCACACCTCGATTTTCACAGCAAAAAAGACGCTACCAGCAAGGCAGGGCCAAAACCTTCAATTGATCCAGGGGCCGACGCGGTGGTCAATCACCCCAATTCAAATTCCCCCATCGTTGGCAGACAGACGACATCGAAGACTACATTATCTACCTGCAAAGTAGCGAGCAGGAAGTAGACATAGTCTTCAAAAAGTTGCTAAAAAGGCCAACCCCAGACCAGAGCCTTTAATGCTGCGAGTATTAGATTCCTTCACCTGTTCAAACACCGTAAATAATGCGGAAATATTATCCTCGAGAATGGCCGGTGCCACTGTAGACAACCGCAATACTTACGCAATTCCCTAACGAGGAGTGAGACGCGCTCTTCGAGCGAAGCGCGAGTTACGCTAAGGCGCTACAAACCAAGTTCAGTGAGCCCTGGGTGGTCCTGTGGGCGCACCCCCTCCGGCCACAGAAATTTACGCTGCTCTTTTGTGATAGCTTTATCATTAATGCTGGCGTGGCGCTGCTGCATTCGCCCATCGCTAGCGAATTGCCAATTTTCATTGCCGTAGGCGCGAAACCAATGGCCTTCATAGTCGTGCCATTCGTAGGCAAAACGCACCGCAATGCGATTGTCGCTGTGCGCCCAAATTTCCTTTACTAAACGATAGCCCAGTTCGCGCTGCCACTTACGCACGAGAAATTCTCGAATGGCATTGCGGCCATTAAAAATTTGGTCGCGGTTACGCCAACTGGAATTTTCGGTGTAGGCCTGGGCGATAAGCTCTGGGTTTTTACCGTTCCAGGCGTCTTCGGCCTTGCGCACTTTTAATACGGCCTCTTCGTAGGTGAAGGGTGGCAGTGGTGGTCTCGCATCTTCGGGCATAATGGGGCTCTTGTTGTATAGAGGTATTGCATATGCGGCGGCGCGGCGATCACATTTCTAAACGTCGCACCGCCGGTTTTTTACCAGCTTTTATAGGGTAAAAATTTTCCGTTCAGGGTGAGTAGCACTCTATCACCTTTGGGGTCTTCTATTTTATCCACTTCCATCGAAAAGTCGATGGCGCTCATAATTCCATCGCCAAACTTTTCTTGAATCACTTCTTTAAGTGTATCGCCGTAAACACCCACAACTTCGTATAAGCGGTAGATTAACGGGTCTGTGGGCACGGCTTGATCCCACACTTTCGTGGGGTAGGCCTCAAGTGCTGTGGCTACCTCTTTGCCAAGACCTAGGTATTCGGCGATGGGCCCAGAAATTTTGGCGGGGGCACTGTTCATACCCAGGCACGCCGATGCCAACCATACAGGTGAGATACCTAAGCCTGCCGCCATGGTTTCCCACGTTAGGCCTTTTTCCACTTTAGTGCTGACGATTAGGTCAGTCATCGCTTGCTTGTCCATAGAGCCTCCTGGGCTTTTCTGTGTTGATATAATTTAGGCGCTTAACCGGCCACTTTCATTGCCGGGTTGATTGTGTGAGAAGTACTCGCTTCAGCGGCCGGGTCGACACTGATCATCTCGGGTTTTATCGAGCCTTCGCTAGCCGCACTATTAGTCGATGAAAGCTCAGCCGAACGTGTAATCAAAAAATTCACTAAGTGATTACGTATTTTGTAATAGGCCGGGTCCTCAATAATGTTGGCGCGATTTCGTTGGCGAGGGATGCTTATTTTTACCGACTCGGCCACCCGTGCTTTGGGTCCATTGGTCATCAATAAAACCCGGTCGGCCAACAAGATAGCTTCGTCGACATCGTGGGTAATCATAAAAACGGTTTGCTGGGTTTCACTCCAAATTTTAATCAGCTCGTCTTGAATAACACCCCGCGTCAGTGCGTCCAATGCGCCAAAGGGTTCGTCTAGTAGCAGCAATTGCGGCGAGGTGGCGAAGGCTCGCGCAATGCTTACCCGCTGGCGCATACCGCCGGAAAGCTCCGAAGGTTTTTTATTGAGCGCCTCCGACAAGCCCACCATTCCCAGAAAACGACTACTGTGCTCGGCAACCTTAGCTTTAGACCAACGTGGGTTGCGCGCGGCCACTCCAAAACATACATTTTTTAGCGTGCTCAGCCAGGGCAGCAGGCTGTAGTGCTGAAAGACGATGCCGCGATCCAAGCTTGGCCCGACAACTTCTTTTCCTGCCATTATTACGCTGCCGCTGCTGGCCTCGTCAAGGCCGGCCAATACGTTGAGAATGGTGGACTTACCGCAACCGGAATGGCCGATAATGCACACGAATTCTCCTTTTTCGATACCGATATTGACGTCTTCGAAAACAACCAAATCGCCTTGTTTGGAAGGATATTGCTTACTTAAATTTTCGACACTTACAAATGGCTTGCTCACGTTTTACTCCTCATACTTCACCAATCTTGCCACGCCACCTAAAGCCATGTCTAAACACATGCCGACAAGTCCAATCATAAGAATGGAAAAAATCACACTATTTAAATCCAGATTATTCCACTCATTCCACACGTAATACCCTATGCCCGTGCCGCCCACCAACATCTCGGCCGCTACGATCACCAACCAGGCGATGCCTATGGAGATGCGCATACCGGTAAGAATAGTGGGAGCTGCAGCCGGCAATATCACCAACATAGCGGTTTTGAACTGGCTCAACTCATGGGTTCTGGCAACGCTCACCCAATCTTTGCGCACGCCAGCCACGCCAAAAGCGGTGTTGATAAGCATCGGCCAAATGGAGCAGATAAAAATTACAAAAATCGCCGAGCGCTCCGAATCTTTAATCACAAACAGAGCCAAGGGCATCCATGCCAACGGAGATATCGGGCGCAAAACCTGAATAAAGGGGTTCAGCGCTTTCTGCATTAGCGGCGACATACCCACCACAAACCCCAAGGGTATCGCCACCAACGCGGCACCAAAGAAACCCGTAAGCACCCGCAGCAACGAATAACCCAGTTGAATACCAATGCCTTTGTCGTTGGGGCCGGCATCGTAGAATGGGTTGCTGAGCTCTTTCCAGGCGTGCACCAATACCTGTGAAGGCGGAGGTACGCGAGATTCCTGATCGATACCCCCCATCAACAACTCGTACTCAGTAAGCGCTACGCTGGCCTTTGGCGGTTGGTTTAGCAACTCCCACATACCACCAAAAAAAAGCAGAATCAGCAGGGAGACTATGGCGGCTCGTACATTGAGTGATACCAGCATTATGACCTCTTGATCGCGAAGCTTTTGATGTACTCTTCGGGTTTGTTGTAGTCAAACTCCTTGCCCATGATGGTGTGGTTTTTGTAGGTAGTGCTGGGCGGCTCGTAGCCAAGCTCCTTCATCACCTTGCCAGTATCGGCGGCCACATAAACTTTTTCGGCAATGCCTTTGTAGTCGATATTGCCCTCAACATAACCCCAGCGCTTCATTTGCGTGAGTATCCAAACAGCCATGGAATGCCAAGGGAAGGGGTCGAAGTCGATGCGGTCGGGCACGTCGAACACCTTCTTCTCAAGCCCGTCGACATAGCGCCCGGTTAACACTTGGTTGACGACAATTTCCGGTTGATTAAGGTAATTTTTGGGTGAAATGGCCTTGGCAATTTCCGCCCTATTTTCAGCCTTGGAGGAGTAGTGCGTGGCGTCGACAATGGACTTAAACAGCGCAGAATAAGTGTTGGGCATTTCGGTGGCGAACTTCTGCGAGCAGGCAAACGCACAGCAGGGGTGGCCTTCCCAAATATCTTTGGTGAGAATGTGTAAAAAGCCAATTTTCTCGTATACCGCACGCTGGTTAAAAGGGTCTGGCGAGAGGTAGCCATCGAGGTTGCCGGCGCGCAGATTGGCGACCATTTCGGGAGGTGGTACGACACGAATCTGGATATCTTGGTCTGGGTCGATACCAAATTCGGCAACGTAGTAGCGCAGCAAAAAGTTGTGCATGGAGTATTCGAAGGGCACACCAAATTTAAAGCCTTTCCAGTCTTTGGGGTTGCGTTTGTCTTTGTGTTTGTTGGCCAGAACAATGGCCTGACCGTTAATGTTTTCTACAGCGGGCATAATGTAGGGCGTTGCGATAGAGCCTGCCCCCATAGACATCGCCAGCGGCATTGGCGTAAGCATGTGAGAGGCGTCGTATTCGCCGTTCAGGGATTTGTCCCGCGCAACCGCCCAGCCCGCGGTTTTAATCACATCAACGTCTAAACCGTACTTGGCGTAAAAACCCATGGGCTGCGCCATGATAATGGGAGTGGCGCAGGTAATGGGTACAAAACCCACTTTTAGCTTGGTTTTTTCCAAGGGGCCCATGGAATCTTTCACGGCCGCTTTTACTTTTTCCAAGGGAATCATGGTACCCAGAGCAGCAGCCAGCGTACCGCCGCCCACCATCTGAATGAAATTACGGCGCGAGGCGTCATTGTGACCAAACACACCACGCACAATGGCGCTTTCAATGGCGCGGTCCATCATTGCTTCTGAACTTTCAAATTCATCGGCAGCGGGTTTAGCGTCAACATGCCCGTGCTGCATTTTTGCCGCCTGTGTCTCTAGCACATGCTGATGCTGATAATCGGTCATGCCCTCAGGATGAGCACTGTGCGCCGTGCAGCTGTCGCATTGGCAGTTTTTGGTGTGTGTGAGTTGTGTTTTTGCGTCGAAGGGATTACCCAAACTTTTTGAAGCCATTGATCCTATCCTCTTAAACAGTTGCGGTATGAACAGTTAGCGGTGTGTAGCGCGCAAGGTTGGTGCACAAACAAAAATTTTGAGCCATCAAGGGTCCCAACTGCTACGCCAGTCTATATAAACGTGGTGCTGGTAGCGTGCCTTACTCTATTTCACCTAGGCTATTGCAAAGCCAGTGCCAAACATCACTAGCCTTTTAACTAACTGATATCGTTAATTTTTTCAAATAATGTTCCAAACATATTCACTACGAAATCTCGTAATTAACGAAATCTCGTAGCCGCAACCACGAAATTTCGTAACTGGCCCAAAAATTGATACAAGCGATAAAGATTCAGACATAAAACTTGGCATGCACTGTCTTGATATGCACAGGAATGAAAGCCTTGACTACAAGCACAAAAAAACGAGCGGCAAGCTATGAACGAACAACGATTTTTTAGCTATTCGGCTACGGCACAATTGGTAATAGACCCCATTGGCGACAGCATTGTTGCCGCCAACCAAGAGGCCTGCCGCTTAATAGCCATGAGCGCCGAGCAAATCCAGGCGCGCAAAGTCAGCCAATTATTCTGCGCCAGTTTTCCGAACCTTATCGTATTTACCCAGGAACTCATCAACAACAGCCGAGGCTGGTGCGACCACATGTTGCTCACCACCGCCAAGGGCGAATTACGAGTGGAAATCAACGGGCGCTTTATAACCGCTGGCGACGAGAATCATCTTCACCTCAGCGTTCAGCGCGTGGACGAATTGGATCAGTATCGTGAACAGTCGGACGCACACCGCCACTATCTCTCTGGCATTGGCCACTGGAATCGAGTGTCCCGTATTTTTCAGGAGTTCGAACGCGAAAACCAACTGCTTTTAGACGCCGCCGGCGAGGGTATTTACGGGGTAGATGCCAAGGGGATGACCACCTTCGTTAATCCCGCGGCACAGCACATACTTGGCTATAGTGCAGAAGAGCTGGCGGGTAAAAACATGCACAGCCAAGTGCATCACTCCCACGCGGACGGCGCTCACTTTAGCGTCGACGACTGCCCCATTTTTGCCGCATTCAAAGAGGGCGAAGTAAAGATGGTGGAAGACGATATATTCTGGAGCAAATCTGGCCAAGCCATCGACGTGGAATACACTAGCACCCCCATTCGCGACAGCGGTTTTATCGTCGGTGCCGTGGTGGTATTTCGCGATATTTCACAGAAAAAAGCTAACGCCCAAAAGTTATTAGCCGCGCTAGAAGAAGTGGAGAGTTTAAAGAACCGCTTAGAAATGGAAAAAGCCTACCTACAGGAAGAAATTAGTTCCGAGTTTAATCACCACCACATTATTGGCCGCAGCCCCGCCCTTAAAAACCTGATTCAGCAGGTAGATTTGGTAGCCCCTACCGATGCCACCGTGCTAATTAGCGGGGAATCGGGCACGGGCAAAGAGCTTATTGCCCGCGCCATTCACGAAACCAGCATGCGCTCACACAGGCCATTAATACGCGTTAACTGTGCCGCCATTCCGGGAGACCTCTTTGAAAGTGAGTTTTTTGGCCATATAAAGGGTGCGTTTACTGGCGCTACCAGCGACCGACCAGGGCGCTTTGAATTGGCCGACGGCGGCACGCTTTTTCTCGACGAGGTGGGCGAAATACCGCTGCATTTACAGAGTAAGTTACTGCGCGTACTACAAGAACAGCACTTTGAAAGAATTGGCGATTCGATCACTCGCAAGGTGGATGTAAGAATGATTGCCGCCACCAATCGCAACCTCAAAGAACAGGTAAATGAGGGCAGGTTTCGCGAAGACCTTTACTTCCGCCTCAATGTATTTCCGCTGGAATCTATTCCCCTGCGTAAACGCCAGGAAGACATTCCCTTACTCACACAACACTTTTTAAAAAAGGCCGGCCAGCGCGCCAGCAAACAAGGCCTTAAGATATCCATCGCCGAACTCGAAAAGCTCAAGGCCTATCACTGGCCCGGCAATATTCGCGAACTGGAAAACGTGGTGGAACGTCAGGTAATTCTGGCAAAAGGAGATACCGTTCGCTTCGATGGTTTAACCAACGAGAGTACAGGCAGTACTGTTGCCCACAGCACAAGTGCTGAGCAAAAAATACAGACCTATAGCGAAGCAAAGCAGCAAGACAGACGCAACATTCTGATGGCACTAGAGAAAACCCAAGGCAAGGTATTTGGCCGCGACGGCGCCGCCGCGCTATTGGAGATAAAGCCCACCACTTTGGCGTCGCGAATAAAAAAGTACAAAATCGACACCAAAATATTTTGCGTAGAAGCATAAAAAAAAATTATTTGATGATGATAGTTTTTAGAATATTTTTTAGCACATACTTTTAAACGATGCTTTCAAAAAATGAATTTTTAAACACAAATTTTTCGCTAGCAACTACCGGGATCGAAGAAAAGACTATGCTGTGTCCTTTTCGAGTGTATTGCAATAAAGGCGTACCCATTCACCTTCCCTTAATAACAAGCTCACTTTTGACAGAGGAAACATAGCTTATTTCGCCGCTATTTAAATAGCACTTTGGATCATTTTTTATTTCTTGCGCGGTCAATTCATTTTCACCACTATGTAGCATTCCCATCCATCCGTTTCGCTTATTATTTTTTACCGTATACAAACACCAATCGGCCAGGGCAATCACGTGCTCTGGGCTCATCGATGTGGGGCTATTCACATTAAAGGGGTAACAGGCATAACCGATTGAACAGGTCATTTTAATGGGGGGATAGTTTTCTAGTTCAAAGGTGCTCTGCTCTACTGATCGGCGCAAACGCTCGGCGATTTCTGGGCCATCAGATCGATTATTAAAGCGGCATACCAATAGAAACTCTTCACCACCCCAGCGAATAATACTGTCGGACACCCGACACTCTTTTGTCAGTATGTCGGCAATTTTCTTAAGCACAATATCGCCATTAAAATGACCATAACTATCGTTAACGGATTTAAAATAGTCTGCGTCTATCAAGAAGAATAAAATATCATTATCGCGTGGCAGTGGGGCATTGGTTTGCGCCTGCCAATCGACATAGATACGCATAACCTTAGCGAGATCATGCGGTAAAAAATTAAACAAAAAACGACGATTGTAGAGCCCGGTCAGAGTGTCGGTATAGCTGGCTATTTCAAGCTTAGCATTGGCTTTTTCCAGTTCAAAATTTTTCTCTCTCAACTCTCGAGTACGCCGCTTAACTTGCAAATCGAGCTTTCGATTCATCGCAATTTCGTATGCCATCCTCCTCCGATGAAGTAGAAAAACCGCCGCCAAAGCGCCAAAGATAATCAAACTGTAAATCGTGTACGCCCACCAGGTTTTCCAGAACGGCGGCAAAATAATAACTTTTATCGAACGCGGGGTTTTGCTCCATACGCCCTCGTTGTTCGACGCAGTTAATTCAAAGGTGTAAGTGCCGGGATCAAGGTTGGTATAGGTGGCGCTACGTTGGTCTTCAACAAAACTCCAGAACTTGTCAAAACCGACCAGGCGATAGGCATAGCGATTTTTTTCCGGGTTGCGATAACTGAGTGCGGCAAACTTAAATGAAAACACCGATTGATCGTAAGTGAGGGTAATACTCTGCGTACGACTAAGCGCAGAAGTAAGTGGTGAATTGTTGTTGCTGGCAACAACTTCCCTATTAAATATTTGAAAATGACGCAACACGACAGGGGGAATGTAATCATTTTTCTGAACATTTTCCGGCAGAAATCGTACAAAGCCTTTGGTGCCGCCAAACACCAATTCGCCACTAGAAAGTCTAAGAGAGGCGCCTATATTAAATTTACTGTCTTGCAAGCCGTGACTAAAACTGTAATTTTTAAATTCTTCTTTCTTGGGATCAAAACGCGCAAGACCGTGTTTGGTGCCAAGCCAAATGTAGCCGGAGCGGTCTTGCTCAATGGAAGAAATCGAGTTGCTCGCCAAACCCATTTCCCGTGTATACCGTTTAACACGTTTTAACTTCGGATCAAATCGATTGAGTCCGCCATCGCGAGAGCCTATCCATAAAATGCCCTGTTCGTCTTCGTGAATCGCACTCACCACATTGCCGCTAAGACTATTGGGGTTATTTTTGTCATAAACAAAACGTTCAATCGCATGGGTTTTATGGTCAAGCCGATTTAAACCCTTTCCCGTACCCACCCACAGATTATTTTCGCTGTCGTGATGAATACTCCAGACCAAGGTCGATGATAGTGAGCTGTCGTCATCGGGAATGGGGATAAATGTTTCAAAACGATGTTCTCCGGCAATATAACGACTCAGACCGCCGCCAATGGTTCCTGTCCATATACTATTTTCGGCGTCTATATGCACCACCCAAACGTTATTATTGGGTAGGTTTTCCGGGTGATTGTATTCGTAAAAAAAATGCTCCACATCGCCACTTTCCGGCTCAAGTCGGTTGAGCCCCGCGCCCCAGGTGCCAACCCAAATATTACCACTATTGTCTTCCGCCAAAGACAAAATCGCATTGCCACTTAAGTGCCCTGGGTCTTTAGGATGGCCTGTTATAGCAGTGTAATATTGTTTCAGCGCGCCGTCTGGTGTAAAAACATTTATCCCACCACCATCGGTACCCACCCATAGCTGGCCAGACTTATCTTCAACAAAAGAAAGCACCGATTGGCTATTTAAACTACCCGGCATGCTGGGGTTGTGACGATAGGTTTTGAAAACAGCATTTAATTTATTGAGAAAACTGACGCCCTCGGGAAAGCCGCCTATCCACATATCGCCGTTAATGTCTTCAAAAAGGGAACGAATAGTATCACCCGCAATACTCTGCCTATCGCTGTCAGAGTGTTTCAAATGCACAAAAATTCCGCTGCGTTTATCGAGAACATTTAGGCCCTCATTGGTCCCTATCCACAGGTAGCCGTCGCTGTCCTCGATAATTTCACTCACGGCACTGCCAACAAGCGAATAGGGCGAATTTTCGTTGAAACGGTAGCGATACACTACGCCAGTAGTTTTGTCCAAACGATTTAAACCGAGTTCGGTGCCCGCCCAAATAATGCCATCACTGTCCTCCAACACGGCATTGACAATGGAGTGGGATAAACTCTGCTCATTACCAAGCTCATTCGTAAATTGGACAGCAATACCCGTGGTGGGGTCCAGACGGTTCAGACCGCCGCCTTCGGTAGCCAGCCAAATCGTGCCATCTTGTCCAACAGCTACCTGCCTAATAAGGTTTGAACTCAGGCTCTGTTTGTTTTTCGGCTGAACTACAAAGTTTGTAAATGTTTCAGTCGAGGGGTTATAACGCGACACCCCCCCGTAGGTGCCGATCCAAAGGTGGCCCTCGGCATCGAGCGCCAAACTTCTCGCCGTGTCGGCGACTAGGCTGTTGGGATTATCGGGTTCGTGCCGCAGAGAGGTGAAGGATTCTGTATCGCGATAAAAGCGGTTAAGCCCCTTTTCAGTGGCTACCCACAAGTTGCCACGGCGGTCTTCAAGAATGTCCCAGATGATGTCGCTAGAGATACTACGTGTCGAACTAACCTGGTACCTAAACGCCTCAAATTCGTAAGCGTCGTAACGCACCAGGCCGTCTGAACCACCAAGCCACATAAAGCCCTCGCTGTCTTGATAGATAGCCTCTACAGTGCCAATGGTAAGCCCCTGCTGCAAGGAAAGAACGTGAAAACGGGCGCTTGGCGACGGCAATACGGCGAGCGCCGTGTTGTTGTGAAGTATGTTAAATGCAATAACTAGCAAGACAAACAGACACCGCCAGAATCGCCAGAATCGCCAAGCGCTGGCAGCGTGTTTTGTATGCCCCCTTCTGTAGGGATGAAACTTCACAAAAATATTAATGGTAAGCAATACTCAGCGGCGGTCTTTAATATTAGATGGCTGCCCCTAATATTAGGTGACAATAGAACGACAAACACACTTTACAGTGTAGTGCGCAGAAGACAGGAGGTAAAATTAATGGACTGGTAAATGGCTCTTAACTTGTTGCGCTTAAATTCGAGCATCGCAGGAGGGGAAAGTGCCTAGGCCCGAAAACCATTAACTTAGAATTAAGGTGCTAAGATGATAGCAAATCCGCTGCGTGGGAGGGCACGTTTATGGATAAAAACAAACTAGTTCTGTCGCTATTTTTAGTGCCTTTTCAAAACCGATCGAGAAGAGATCGACCCCGCAACACCTCGAGAATATCTTTATTTTTTTGCTCGGCAATATCAATGGCGGAATAACCCAGTTTGTTTTTACGCGATACATTGACCCCTGCGTTTACTAGCAAGCGCACCACCTCAATGGCGTCGTTTTGCACGGCGGTAATAAGCGCCGAATTTCCCTGTTTATTTCTCAGTTCTACATCGGCTTTTTGGGGCAACAACCAGGCTGTGCTCGCCACATCGCCATTTCGCGCAGCGGCGATAAGTGGCGTTTCTCCCGATACTGTTTGGTGATTAATATTTACTGTAGCCGTTAACGTTTCCGCACACAGGGAGCAACGGCGGCTTATGTCCATATAAAACCGTGTGCGCCCGTGTGAATCTGGTGTGAATCTGGTGTGAATCTGGTGTG
>JBLHGN010000085.1:0-12667 GCA_047616325.1 Lentisphaeria bacterium | reverse complement strand
CACGTTGCGCTTTTGTGAGTGTGTTTGATGCCGAATAATCTTCACTGCGGCGCCGTCCATCGACGTTGTATAGCATAAAATCGATGGCGTAAATGCCCAGCACAACCTCTTCAATATCGGTTAAACCCTGTTGGTGTGCAAGACTCTCTCGGGTGATTGGAAGCCCTGCGTCAAATACAAGTCCGGAATATTTATAGGGGCCAAAAGCGTCGATAAAGCCCGGCTGTATGGGGTAGCTACCTATGTGGTAATCGAGTTTGTTTAGCTGTGCAAATATGTCGGGTTGCAGTAGGCCAAACTGGCGTGCATAGGCAAACTTTTGGTAGGCGAGCGCTACGGCTAACCAGCTTTCTTGGGCGGTTTCAAGAGAGCCTTGCTGGGGTTGATCTAGAAATGCGAGCACGTGTTCGTTAAGTGTTTTAGCGCTAAGTATTGTCTCTTCGATGGCTTGCGCCCCAGCTGCAAATAATTTCTCCGAAGCTTGGTTTATTTCTACATCGCTTAGAGTATCTATGTTGGTTGGGGTGTTGGTTGCTTTAGGCTCTAGCCCTAGTTTGTCGCAGCTGCTCAAGCAAAGCAGCAGAAAACATCCCAACAGAGCAGCATAAACGGGGGTGTAACAAGACTGTGATTCTTCTCGCTTCATAAGATGCCTTTTTATCTTAGGCTAATGCTTGGCCATTGCTTGTTAGTTGCATGCGCGCGCAGTTTTTCGTCTGGATCTACCGCGCAAGGGAAGGATACGCGCTCTAAAAGTGGAATATCGTTAAATGAGTCACTATAAAAGAAACTGCCCGCCATCTCTTCTTGGTGCTGCTCAACCCACTGCTCTAGACGTGTTACTTTGCCATCTTGAAAGCTGGGTATGCCTATTATGCGCCCGGTAAAACGGTCGTCTACCAGCTCTGGGTCGGTGGCAATAAGGTTGTCTATGCCAAGTAGCTGGGCAATGGGCTCGGTAATAAAACGATTGGTGGCCGTGATAATGAGCAGCACATCGCCTTGGTCTTTGTGTTTCTGGATGAGCGATTGTGCTTTGGGCAACATTAATGGGGCGATTTTTTGATCCATAAATTCGCGGTGGAGTTTATCGCGTGTTTCCCTCGACATCTCGCGCAGCGGAGCTAGTGCAAAGGAGACGTAAGCTTCCATATCCAAGATGCCGGCTTTGTAGTCATCGAAAAATCTATCGTTTGCTTTTCGAAAACTGTCGGCATCGACAATGTTTTGCTCTATCAGGTATTCCCCCCAGCTGTGGTCACTGTCGCCGGCGATTAGGGTGCTGTCTAGGTCAAAAATGGCTAAGCTCACGAGGTGTCCTTAATGAAAGTATAAATTTCAAGCGCCTTTTAGGCGATTTGGGTAAGAAATACAGCAAAATAGGCAAGATTTATAGCGCAAGTGCATGCGTGTTGAAGGATTTTGCTAAACTGTGAAACAATGACCCTCGCATTATAACAAATAGAGAGAGAACGAGTGATAGACGCGGATGGATTTCGGCCAAATGTAGGCATTATCTTGGCGAATGAGTACGGCCGTCTTCTCTGGGCTCGTCGAGTGGGTGGTCAAGACGCTTGGCAATTTCCTCAAGGCGGCATTAAGACTTCTGAAGATACTGAAGTTGCACTATTTCGTGAGCTCCATGAAGAGGTGGGGCTTACCCAAGACGACGTCAAAATTTTAGGTGTCACCCGTGGTTGGTTGCGCTATCGTCTGCCAAAAAGGTTGGTGCGGCCAGACCAATCGCCTTTGTGCATTGGTCAGAAACAGAAGTGGTACTTGCTTCAGATTACTTCGAGCGACCAGGCCATCGCACTAGATTCTGGCGGTTCGCCAGAGTTTGACGACTGGCGTTGGGTTAATTTTTGGTACCCCCTTGCAAGCGTTGTTTCCTTCAAACGCGATGTTTATCGCAAAGCTTTAAAAGAGTTGGTGCCCATTCACAATCGTTTATTTGGTGGTGCGGATGCTTACAATTCCATTGCAGAACCTGCCAATAGTCGGTCCACGCCGCTGGCTAGTGCTGGTTTGAGTAAATCGAAATGCTGAATTCTCTGAGACAGATTGTTCAAGAAGTCAATTCAGCCTCTGATCTTCCGACTGTGCTTAAAATAATTGTACGGCGTGCAAAAAAAGCCATGAAGGCCGATGTGTGTTCGGTGTTTTTACGCAACCACGAAGGTTTATATGTATTGATGGCCTCCGAGGGGTTAAACCCCGCGTCCATCGGCAAAGTGTCGATGGCTAAAAATGAAGGGCTTGTTGGTTACGTCGCCATGCGCGAAGAGCCGATCAACCTCGAAGACGCCGAATCTCACGCGAAGTTTCAATACTTTCCAGAAACGGGCGAAGAAAAGGTTAGCTCGTTTTTAGGTTCGCCCATTATTCATCAGCGCCAAGTACTGGGCGTGCTTGTGGTGCAACGGGAACAAAGGCAGCGCTTTGACGAAGGTGACGAAGCCTTTTTGGTGACGATGTCTGCCCAGTTGGCGGGTGTTATTGCTCACGCAGAGGCAACAGGTGCTCTGCGCAGTATTGGCCAGAAACGCGAAGCGCGTTTTGCCGGTGTGCCCGGCGCCTCGGGGGTTGCCATTGGTTGTTGTGTGGTGTCCTCGCCGCTGGCCGATTTGAATTCGGTGCCCTATCAAGAGTGTGAAAACTTAGATGTAGAACTTAAGTTCTTTCAAAAATGCCTCTCGGCGGTTCGCGAAGATGTTAAAACGCTGAGTATTGAGCTCGAATCTCGCCTCAATAAAGAAGAGCGTGTGCTTTTCGACGCATATTTGGGCATGTTGGACGATCAATCTCTCGGTGGTGAAGTGAGGGAAAAGATCAGCAGCGGTTTATCGGCCCAGTACGCCTGGAGTCAAGTAATCCTTGAGCACGTATCAACCTTTAACAGTATGAGTGACGCTTATCTGCGAGAGCGCGCGTCAGACGTGCGCGATTTGGGTAGCCGTGTCCTCGCCTATTTACAGCAGTCTTCTCCGCACGCGCGCGCGTATCCAGATAACGCCATTCTCGTTGGGGAAGACCTAACCGCCTCCGTACTCACCGAAGTCCCCCAAGGCAAGTTAGTGGGTATTGTATCCGTGCGTGGATCGAGTAATTCTCACATTGCAATTCTTGCGCGCTCCATGGGTATTCCCACCGTAATGGGCGCCGTTGATTTACCCTTTACTCAGCTAGACGGTCATGAGCTAATTGTCGATGGTTATCGCGGATCGGTTTACGCGGACCCCAGCGAAAGTTTGCGTCTGCAGTATCAGGAGCTCATCGAGGAAGACAAGCTCTTAGCCGCCGGCCTCGAGCCGCTTAAAGACCTGCCATGCGAAACCACCGATCACCACAGGGTTGCGCTGTGGGTAAATACCGGCCTAAAGGCCGATGCAATTATCTCCATCGAGCGCGGTGCGGAGGGCGTGGGCCTTTACCGCACCGAAGTACCGTTTATGTTGCGCGACCGCTTTCCCAGTGAGGAAGAGCAGCGCATGGTTTACAGAGAACAGCTGGAGGCTTTTGCGCCCCACATTGTCACCATGCGCACCTTGGATATCGGTGGCGATAAGTCGCTGCCCTATTTTCCCATAACTGAAGATAACCCATTTCTCGGTTGGCGCGGTATTCGCGTTACCCTTGATCACCCAGAGATATTTTTAGCACAGGTAAGAGCGATGCTCAAAGCCAGCGAGGGTTTAGATAATTTACGCATTATGTTGCCGATGATTTCTAGCGTGGCTGAGTTGGAAATTGCCCAGATGCTTATATATCGGGCCTACGATGAATTGCTGGAAGAGGGCTACGCCCTTGCCATGCCGCCTATCGGTGTGATGGTGGAAGTGCCTGCGGCGGTATACCAAGCCAAAGAATTTGCCGCACGTGTAGACTTTATATCGGTGGGTAGCAACGACCTCACTCAGTATTTATTGGCAGTGGACCGCAATAACCCGCGCGTTGCCGATCTCTACCATTCACTTCACCCTGCGGTATTGCGGGCGCTTCAAAAGATCGTAGACGATGCGCACAGTGAGGGTGTGTCGGTAAGCATCTGCGGCGAGCTTGCTGGCGACCCTGTGGCGGCAATGTTGCTCGTAGCAATGGGTTTTGATGTTCTATCCATGAGTGCTTCCAACCTGCTAAGAGTGAAGTCGGTAATTCGTGCTGTAAGTTTAGAGCAGTCAGAAAAACTTTTAGCCGAAGTAATACAAATGCCCGACTCCGAATCTATTAATCGCTGTCTTGAAGCCACTTTCAAGGCGGCAGGGCTAACCCGCCTGCTTCGCCCTGGCGGCGCGGAAGAATAGTAAGTGCATACTTTCTGAAAATTCTTTTTGCCTTGGTGTGGTCTTCCTCGGGTTGATTCTAGTGGCAAAGCTTGCCTCGCCACTGTCCCAAATGGAATGAGACAATGGTATGATCTCCCCCGTTTAGTCTAAGCCACGCGCAAACACGGACTCTGTATATGTTGACCCACCCGAATTTTGATCCCGTTGCCCTTTCCATTGGCCCCTTCGACGTGTTTGGCTCAAGCCTAGGTCCGGTCAATGTGCACTGGTACGGGCTTATGTATTTACTTGCCTTCACCGCCGCATGGATATTGGGGCGCCGGCGTGCCACCTCTCCTGGTTCTCTTTTAACCCCCGAACAAGTGGAAGACCTAGTTTTTTACGGTGCACTTGGCATCGTTTTGGGGGCGCGTATAGGGTATATATTCTTCTACAATTTTGGTGCTTTTCTCGACAACCCTATTATGCTTTTTAAGGTGTGGGAGGGAGGAATGTCGTTCCATGGGGGCTTGTTGGGCGTAATATTTGCGATGGTTTTGTACTCTCGTAAAGTAAGCAAAAATTTCATCGACATTATGGACTTTGTTGCTCCTTTAGTGCCACTAGGTTTAGGTTTTGGTCGTATAGGGAATTTTATAAATGGCGAGTTGTGGGGGCGAACCACCGATCTTCCTTGGGGAATGGTCTTTTCGAAGGACCTACTGCAGGCGGCCCGCCACCCTTCTCAGCTTTATCAGTCGTTTCTTGAAGGCTTCGTGCTCTTTGCCGTACTGTATTGGTTTTCTGCAAAGCCTAGGCCTCGAGCGGCCGTGTCTTCGCTGTTTTTAATTGGTTACGGTATCTTTCGCTTCTCGGTTGAGTTTATGCGCGAACCAGATGCACACATTGGCTACACTTTTGGCTGGATGACGCGTGGTCAGATATTGAGTTTGCCGATGATAATAATCGGCTTGTTTGTTTTTTACATGGCTTATACCGTAAAAAAAAGTAACGAAAAAATCAGCACCGAAAAAATCAGTAAAAAAAACAATCGTAAAAAAGCAAAGTAGCTGCATCTTTAACTTGAATGAACGATAAATATCTTAGTGCTTGTTCGAGTAATAAATTTAACCAATTTGGCGTGAGGTCAGCGAGTGAAACAGTATTTAGACTTGATGCGACACATTCGCGATAACGGCGTTAAAAAAGAAGATCGCACCGGCACGGGAACGTTGAGTATATTTGGTCACCAAATGCGATTTGATTTGCGGCAGGGTTTTCCCTTGGTGACAACAAAAAAATGTCATTTAAAGTCGATTATTCACGAATTGCTGTGGTTTTTACATGGTGATACTAACACCGCCTACCTCACAGAAAATGGTGTAAAAATTTGGAATGCGTGGGCCACTGAGGGGGGGGGGTTAGGCCCGGTATACGGCGCCCAGTGGCGTTCTTGGGCGACACCGAGCGGAGAGACTATCGATCAGTTCGCACAATTAATCGAGCAGATAAAGACTAAGCCCGACTCCCGTCGGTTAATTGTTTCCGCCTGGAATCCTGCTTATTTGCCCGATGAAAGTCTAAGTCCTCAGGCCAACGTTGAGTGTGGCAAAATGGCCTTGCCGCCCTGTCATACGCTCTTCCAGTTTTATGTCATCGACGGCAAATTATCCTGCCAGCTCTATCAGCGCAGTGCCGATGTGTTCTTGGGGGTGCCTTTCAATATTGCTTCCTATGCACTGTTAACGATGATGGTGGCCCAGGCCTGTGAGCTACAGGTTGGTGATTTTGTGCATACCTTTGGCGATGCGCATCTGTATTTAAATCACCTGGAGCAGGTGGAGACGCAATTGGCGCGCGAACCCCATCCTTTGCCGCAAATGAGCATCAATCCATCTGTCTCCGATGTGTTTAAATTCACTTTCGACGACTTTGAATTAAAAAATTATGTTTCCTATCCACACATCTCTGCCCCTATTTCAGTCTGATTTGCCGGGCTTGTTGAAAATATTTGTTGGAATATGCACATGGTAAGTTTGGCGATAGTGGTGGCGGTGGCTGAAAACGGGACGATTGGTAAGCAAAATGGTTTGCCATGGCGCCTCCCCGAAGATTTGAAGTATTTCAAAAAAACAACCATGGGCCACCCCGTGGTTATGGGACGCAAGACCTATGAATCTATAGGTCGACCGCTTCCCGGGCGCGACAATATCGTTATTACCCGTCAGGAAGGCTGGAGCGTTGAAGGTGTTCAGATTGCGCACAGTATTGGGGACGCTATTGTTCAAGCAAGCGCCTGCGCCACAAGTCGCCGCGTCGAACAAATAATGGTCATTGGGGGGGCTGAGCTTTACACTCGAGTGCTACCGCAATGCGAGTGTTTATACTTGACCGAAGTGCATTCCATTGTTGAGGGTGATGCTTTTTTCCCGGAATTTGATCGAAATTTGTGGGTAGAAATTTCCCGCCAATTTCATTCTGCCAGTGAGGTAAATCCCTACCCGTATTCCTTTGTGGTACTGAAACGATCCAGTTAGTTTAAACCTCCCGCTAAGTCAAGTGGTACGCCAATTTTATTATCGGGGTTTTTTTAAGAAAGGTCTTTTATGGGTTCGTTCAAAATCTGAGCGTGTGTTACTTTGGTGTTACCGCGCCACTAAGAATGACTCATTGAGTGTTACCTTTAGTTATCTTCCTTGCAGGTATGGAATTGGTGTTCCATAACTAATTGAATGTTCACTGGCGCTCTTATTAGAATGCTCGTTCCCGTTAGCGAAAATCAGAATATAAATATTTCAGAAACCATCCGGATAACAAAGATTATTTTTTGTTCGGTCGCAAACTTTTCAATGCAAGCACCCAAGTTGGGGGATTTATGAAGAAGCAGCGCGTTAAGGCTGTGGCCTTGTCCACGGCAATTTCTGCAGGAGCATTTTTTGCTGGTGCAGCCCATGCAGACCAGGATATCAACAAAATACTGAGCCTCGGTGCTACGAAAACAGCCGTTGCCCAGCAGTCGCAGAAGCGTATCGATAAGATGCAGGGAGAAACTGCAAGTCTTTTGCAGAAATTTAAAACGGTCAACAAAGAGATCGCGGGGTTGCGAGTGTATAACTCCGGTCTTGAAACGCGGCTTGAAAATCAGCTTAGGCTGATAAGAGACCTTGAGGAGTCAATCGCCAACGTCACTGTTATCGAGCGGCAAATTCAACCGCTTATCCTGCGTATGCTTGAAGGTTTGGAGCAATTCATCGCTTTAGACGTTCCGCTCTACACTGGAGAGCGCAACAAGCGCGTGGCGCAGTTGCGTAACAACCAAGATCGCGCCGACGTTTCGGTGGCTGAAAAATTCCGTCAGGTGCTCGAAGCTTACAGCATTGAATCTGAATACGGTCGAACCATTCATTCATACACAGGCACGCTTGAAGTGGGTGGACAGGAGCGCGAAGTAAATATTTTCGCACTGGGTAGAATCTCTGTTATGTACCAAACTAAAGACGCAAAACATGCGGGTGTTTGGGATCAAAACCAGCGCGCATGGGTGGAATTAGATGCAGGTGCATATCGATCTGCAATTTTGAAAGGCATCAAGATCGCTAATAAACAAGCTTCAAACGATGTTATGCCCCTACCCATCTTGGCTCCGGAGGCAGCACAATGAAATTGATGACTAAAAAACAAATTATTGGTATTGCAGCCGCAAGTATTTTTGTTTTCTCTAGCGCCGCATTTGCTCAAAAAGCGGCTAACCTTGACCAGTTGATCCAAATGGTAAAAAACAGCCAGATCGCTGAAAGTGAAGAGCACAAAGCGCGAGAAGCTGAATTTAGAAAGAGCAAAGCGAATCAAGCTACTCTACTCAAAAATGCTCGCTCCACTAAAGCTTCGGAAGAGAGGCGCTCCGAGCGTCTAGAGCAGCAGTTTGAAAAACAAGACTTGTTTGTGAAGCAAAAACGCAAGCAATACGAAGAGCGTTTAGGTTCGCTGAAAGAACTGTTTGGCCACCTCACGTCGGCAACCGGTGACCTACGCGCAAATATCGATACGTCCATTGTGAGCGCACAATTGCCCGGTCGCAGTGTTTTCTTGGAGGCGTTCATCGATAAGATGAACAGTGATACCAAATTGCCCACAATCGAAGAAATCGAGCGCATGTGGGAAGAGTTGTTGAGAGAAACCGTTGAGGCTGGAAAAATTGTTAAATTTACGGCTAACGTTTCTGATCCTGCAGGCAATACAGCTGAAAGAGAAGTGGTTCGGATTGGTAACTACAACCTGGTTTCTGACGGAAAATACCTTTCTTTCAATCACAAAAATGGCACTATAAGTGAGCTTCCTCGCCAGCCGGGTGAGCATTTGTCTGGTGCGGCTAACCTACAGGATGCCACGACAGGATTTGTACGCGTTGGTATAGACCCTACTGGTCCATTGGGTGGCGGATTATTGCGGGCCTTAATTGGTAGTCCCTCGCTCGAAGAGCGTTGGCATCAAGGTGGCTTTGTAGGCTATGTGATTTCAAGTATATTTGCTGTTGCACTGCTAGTTTCCATCTGGCGTTTTCTTGTGCTTTCAAGTGTTGGTGGCCGAGTACGTTCACAGCTTAAAGCAAAATCAGCCAACACCAATAACCCCTTGGGTCGCGTGTTGAAAGTGGCTGAAGACAACCCCGGCATAGACGGCGAGTCTTTAGAGCTCAAATTGGAAGAGGCTATCTTAAAAGAGCGTCCGCCTATCGAAGCTTATCTGGGTATGATAAAAATCATATCAATGGTGGCGCCACTGTTGGGTCTTTTGGGTACCGTTGTCGGTATGATCCAAACGTTCCAGGCCATAACCATTTATGGTGCTGGCGATCCACAAGCAATGGCGGGTGGTATTTCCGGTGCATTGGTTACTACGGTACTTGGTCTGGTTGTGGCGATTCCTACGGTTCTTATTCATGCATTCTTGTATGGCAAGGCTAAGGGTGTGATCCATATATTAGAAGAGCAAAGTGCGGGAATGATTGCCGAAAAAGTCGAAAGTAAATAGGAGAGACAGTCATGTTTCAGGCATTGATAGACGCACTTGCTGACATTAGAGCTTTCGTTGATTCAGGCGGCCCGATACTTATTGTGATCGCCCTATTAACCTTTGCTATGTGGACTTTAATGTTTGAACGCTTTTGGTTTTACAAAGGATCTTTGGGTAAGTTGGTCAACCTAACACTCGATGGCTGGGAGGCGCGCGCCGAGCGAAAATCTTGGAACGCGCGTAAAATTCGCGACGCCATGATTTCGCGGGTGAGCTCTCAGATCAATGAGAACCTTTCCATGTTAGGTGTGATGGTTACACTTTGCCCGTTGATGGGGCTGTTGGGTACCGTTGTTGGAATGATCGAGGTGTTTAATGTGCTCGCGGTCACCGGCGGTGGAGATGCAAAGTCCATGGCGGCAGGCGTATCGCAAGCTACCATCCCAACTATGGCGGGTATGGTAGCAGCACTGTCCGGTGTGTTTGGCACTTCATACATCAATAAGATCGCCAAGCGTGAAAACCAACTACTCGAAGACCATCTGACGATGGACCATTAATGGTCCATCTTATGTGGCCTGATATAAGAGAACACTCATGAGTAAACGAGCTGAAGAAGACGAAGCGGGAGCCATTGACTTAACGCCAATGCTCGACGTTGTATTCATCATGTTGATCTTTTTTATTGTTACGTCGTCCTTTATTAAGGAGCCGGGAGTGGATATTAATCGCCCCGACGCAACGACTGCCGAGTTGGCAAGAACGCCAATTTTAGTTGCTGTAACCGCTGACAACAAGGTTTGGATCAACAAAGAAGAGGTGGATATTCGCCAAGTAAAAACTCAGCTGCAGGTGCTTTTATCGGAAACACCTAAAGGTAAAGTTGTAATACAGGCGGATAAAGAATCCAATATCAAAACGTTGACAGAAGTCGCACAAGCCGCCCGGGAAGTTGGTGTGGGCGAGATATCTGTTGCGGCTGAAGACTAGGTAGGGCACCTCCATGAACGTTGTTAGAATTAGTACGTCGTTAATACCAGCGGGTCTCGTAACTGGCGGCCTGCTGCTTATTATGCACACCTTAATTGCGTTAAATATGAAAGAGCCGGAAGCCGGGGAAGGATTTAATATCCCCGATATAACCATGCCTTTGCGAGAGATAACCACAGAATACGATACTCGCAAGCCGGAGAAGCCAGACGACCCACAAGAACCACCCCCAGAATTACCCGAGCCAGAGTTTGATAGCCCCAATGCTGACACCTCAATGACATTTGCGCCCAACCTGACGGCAAAGCTTACTTTGGGTGGTATCGGTGGCTTTTCATCCGACGGTGATTATCTGCCGATTGTAAAACCCGCGCCCAAGTATCCATCTAGGGCGGCTGCAAAGGGTAAAGAGGGTTACTGCACAGTTGAGTATACCGTAACTACAACCGGTGAAACTAAAGACGTGGTAATTGTTGACTGCCCCGACTCGATATTTTCTAAGGCGTCACTTAAGGCCGCTAAAAAGTTCAAATATAAGCCAAAAGTGATCGACGGTGAGCCCATTGAAGTTCCCGGTGTAAGAAACAGATTCACTTTCGAAATGAGTCAGGAGTAGGGTTGAATTTATTATGAACATAACTCGCGCAATACGAACTCTAGGGCTAAGCGCTGCTGTCACCGCCACAAGTTTATTCGCTCCGGCGGCAGTGGATAAAGTTGCACTTAGAATGGGTTTTGAGACCTCTTTCACCGCTAAGGCTTTTGCTCAGGCGAAAAAAAAACAAAATCGTAAGCTCCCTGGCCTTAAGGAAAAAGTTCTAAAGCAGATAGGTAAAGTGGAAGATTTGGTGTCACCGGATATCGAAAAAAACCCCAAAGCTCAGCCGAATTTTGCCGAGGCCCTTAAAGAACTGGCGAAATTATTAAAAGATTGCAAGGGCAAGTGTAATAAATACGAGCTTTCTACAGCTTACCGCTACTATGGGTATATTTATGCGTCCATGGATAATATGGGTAAGGCCATTGAATATTACGATAAAGTGGTTGCTCAATCTCCAGATATTCCTGTTGGGGTTGAGCTTGAGGCGCTCTATTTACTTGCCCAGTTGACCTACCAGCGAGAGCGGTACGAAGACTCGCTGAAGTACCTCAATGGTTGGATTAATCTTTCCACTGTTGTTGGTGCCGATGTCATTTTCTTGCGTGCCAGTATTAAATATGCGAAAGACGATAGAAGAGGTTCTTTGCAAGATACGACCAAAGCCATCGATATGACTGAGGCGAATGGCAGGGTAGCGAAAGAGCAATGGTACGGATTACAGCGTGCTCTGCTGCTAGAAAAAGAAGACTACAGGGGCGCTCTACCGGTATTGGAAAAGCTCGTTCGTCATTACCCTAAGATAGACTATTGGTCGCAGCTGTCTTCCACTTTCGGTCTCTTAAATAAGGAATTAGACCAGTTGCATTCTTTAGATGCGGTTAACGTGATGGGTGGCTTAACGTCGCGTCAGAACACCGTAAACCTAACGTATCTCTACTTGGATCAAGGCGTACCTTATAAAGCCGCTAGAGTGCTAGAAAAAGGTATATCCAGCAAGGCTGTAGAAAAAAAAGTTAAGTACTTGCGTGTACTTGCTGCGGCCTGGCGCAATGCTAAAGAGAGCAAAAAGGCAATTTCGGTTTTAAAAGAGGCTGCGGCTTTGGCTGTGAAAGAAGACGCTGCAGGTAAGGACGAGAAAAAGTACAAGGCTGAAGAGGGCAATATCTATGCAGATCTAACAGGTTTGTTTTTGGATGTTGACGATAGTAAAGGTGCTATTGCGGCGGGTAAAAATGCTCTTAAAGTTGGTAGCCTAAAATCTGAAGGGGAAGTGCATACCAATATGGGCATTGCTTACGTAGACCTCGAGCAGTACAAGTCGGCTGTAGGCTCTTTTCAGAAAGCAATGGAAGATAAAAAATTCGCTAGGTTTGCAGAAAGCTGGCTAAAGCACGCGAATCAACAGCAAGCGCGTAAAGAGCAATTAGAAAGATCTTTAGCCCGCTCATAGTATATTGCACGATCAAAAAAGGAGCCATTGGCTCCTTTTTTTTGTGGGTCAAATAATCCTAAATTCCTCAGTTGAACCTACTGCGTCTGTTTAACGCACTGAATCAGAAGTGTTTTTCACTTTTTTAGACTGCACCCACAGGGTGACTACGAATTCGCCAAAAACAAGCAAAAATTGACTTTATATTCAACGTATTAGCCATCCTCGCTACGATCCAACCAAGGCATTTAGGATGATTAGACGTTTTTTATGTGGTGTTGCGAATGCCCCGGTCTTCAGTTGAGGAATTTGGACATTCGGCTAAGCAAAAACACCAAATTTTATTAGACACTACCGCATCTTGCTGTT
>JBLHGN010000084.1:0-12727 GCA_047616325.1 Lentisphaeria bacterium | reverse complement strand
AAAAAGGCGTGTAAGGAAATTTACGACACCGGGACGATTGTTTTTGATCAGGTATTGGGGAAATTAAATTATAAAGTGAGACCGGTCACTTCGTGAATTCCGGACGTTATTTCATGCACGTTCCTTAACAGGGTGTACACAAGCACGTCTTTAACATCGTCCTGTTGTATATATGGGCGCAATACGTCAATCAATTTAATTTTCATTGCATCGCAATCTGCACTACGCAAAGTGGTGGTAAGCAAGCCGCGCACATTCGGGTAGAGCAGATTACCCTTGGCGCTGGACTGCGACACCATGGAAAACGACAGCAGTACATCGCCTTTATTTTTGTCGTACTAATCTAAATTTAAATCCACTATGCTGTAATCGCTGTCTTTGCCAAATTCCAGTGGCCCTGTATTCGCACTCGCGATCTGACTGTTTGCAGCACTACTTACACCACTGTTTTTATGCTCGGAAGTATACATTAAATTCACATGAAAACCGGCCACAAACATACACGTCATTGCCGCCAACTGGCCCCTCGAAGGCAGGAAGGCTTGCAAGCCTTTTACACTTTTAGATAACCAGGAAGTATTTTCTTGCTGCCCCTGGCGCAGGCGTCGCATGATCGCCCACCGCACCCCCTGCATTCTTTCGTCGCTAATCTCTTGCGCGCAGCCTTGTTGAAAATACTGGTCGAGTTCACACTGCGCCTCATAGCAGTTTCTCAACTGCTCGTCGGTGAGCAAGGTAGCTTCGAACAAGTGCTTTTGTGCGGCTGTTAATTCGCCGTAGAGGTAGTCCATAACCCAGGCGTTGTGACGATTTAATGATGGTTCTCTCATCGCGGTTTACCGCTTGTGATGCTGTAACTGTTTACGCCGTTTTTCTCGCGCACGAAATAGATAACTTTTCACTGCGCCATGGCGGCATTCCATAATTCTGCCCGCCTCAACTATGCTCAATTCCTGCTGATGACAGAGTACAAAGGCAACCCGCTCGTTGTTACTTAACGTGGTTAGCGCTCGATTTATTTCCCGGTTTAACTGTTTATTAGACGCTTCGTGTTCTGGGCCGAGATAACTTTCACCACCGGTGTAGGCATTTTCATTGTCGGGGGACATCAAACGACTGAGCTTAGTGCTTAGCTTGCGCCGATGACCCAGTGTCGTATTAACAAATATTCGGTATAGCCACGCACTAAACTGGCGGTCTAAACGAAACTTTGGCAAGGCCTTATATGCATTGAACATGGCCTCCTGAAGAATATCGTCGGCCTCATCTGGGTATGGTGCCAAGCCTGCAGCCACCCCGAGCATTTGTTTTTCCACACCCTGCAGCAGGCGTTCAAAGGCGCTTACCGAACCTCGCTGAGCGGCTTCAATCAGTTGTGTCTGTTGCTGCGCTATATCCACTCAGTCCTCAGCCCTACGGCTATTACCCACACATTTGCTCATGGTTTATTTTTCTCTCACTGTATTAGTTGCACCGGTATAGCTTACGGTTGGCAAAAAAATGTTTGGCGAAACAAATACCCTTATAGCCCACGTATCTTATTGACCCCCGGCAATATCTTAAGATCGTCTATAAATGTTCTTGCCATTGCCCCCAAACAAATATACTGTACATTTAACCAGTTTAACGTGCTTATTCAAATGCCCAAAGCTCCCTCACATACGCCACAACATACATTAACGAGCTCTCCCACGCTGGAGCAGTTGTTGCGCCGGCAAGATATATGGCGTGGGCACTCCAAAGTTTTTATAAAACAACCGTCGGTAGCCACAGGTCATGAAGGCCTAGACGCCGTATTGCAACACAAGGGCTGGCCCAAAGGCTGCCTTATTGAAGTATGTCAGCGCTACCACGCCTGCGAGTGGCTGCTATTTCACCCCGGCATTAATGCCCTTGCCGCGGCCAGTAATGGCCATACTGTCCTTATCAACCCACCCGCACTGCCCTATCTCGCCGGCTTGCAACAGATGAATATTGCCACTCAACATCTGCTCGTTGTGCAAACCACAAGTGCCCAAGAATTTATTACCAGCTTTACCGAACTCAGCAAATGCACCGCCTGCTGCGCCGTATTGGCCTGGCAGCCGAAACAGGCGCTGAGCTACACCGAGCTGCGCAAGTTACAGCTGAGCACCCAAGAACAGGCGGGAATGTACGTTATTTTTCGCCACGTAAATGCCATGGCGCAAAGCTCGCCTGCCAGTTTGCGCCTCTGTGTCACACCGCTCGAACACAGTATCAATGTGCATATCTTTAAACAAAAGGGAAAATGGCACACCTTCGAAGTGAACCTTGCCGCACCCCCTTCGTGGCAGGCACACCCCCAATATCGTGACCTATCAGACCCTGCCGGTAAACGTAGGCGCAGCATGGCACCAGCGAAAAAAGTTTACCCTTTTTCCTCAACGATTAATTCACAGGGCGTCGCAATGATACGGAAGCAAGTCCGACAAGGGGATGTGAGCCATGACTTCGGCCAGTAGCCAAAAGCCCCAAAAGCTTTGGCTGGCGCTGCGTTTAACCCACCTACCGCTGGAAAGCCTGGGCATTCGCGCCGATAGCGACAACGCCATGATGATTAGCCACAAGGGGCGCATTTGTGCCTGCACCCACTACGTACAACACTGTGGAATAACACCGGGCATGCCGAACTCGACGGCGCAATTATTAAACGAGGACGATGGTGGACACCCCTGGCGCACTTACGAAAAAGATGTCGCCAGCGAAGCCCGCTGCGTCAAACGTTTGTGCGATGCGCTCTACAACCTAACGCCCTACATAGAACCCTACACAGTAACCACAGCAATGGGGATGGAAGACAGCGGCGTGCTGCTGGAATTGTCCCGCTGCATCGTCTTATTCAAGGGGCTTGCAGCCCTTGTAGCACTGATTTCGGAAACCGTCGAAACGGCCGGATTGAGCTGTCGCTACGGGCAAGCGCACACAAAACACATGGCGTGGCTACTGTCGTATTCACAAGATGATTATGCACTGCTTTCGTCGACAAACACACTCGACGAACACCTTACCCGCGACCACTTCATTCAGCAGGCAAGTACCTTGCCGGTGGAAGTCATACACGAATACCCCAGCGTTGTTAGCGAACTTAAAAAAAGTGGTTTTTTTACACTCGGCGATATTGTGCGGCACATCGAGCAGGAATCGCTGCACAGTTTAACGCTGCGTTTCGGCGATGATTTTAGCGAGTACCTAGCCGACACGCTCGATATTAGCGGCAGTACACTACAGCCCAGTTTATTCCGCAAACCCACCGCCACCTATCAACCGGACCAAGTCTTCTTAGAGTGTATTCAATTTGACTACCCGGTAAGCAATAGCGAACAGCTACACCCACCCATGCAATTATTGCTACAGCAGTTGAGCGATCAATTCGTGCAACGCCAGCGTCAAACCCAAAGCATTGCTTGGCACCTGTACGACATACACCGGCAAAAACAAAGTCTCGCCGTGCATTTTGACTGGCTGTACCACAATACTGAACTGGCCTTTGAGCTCAGCCGAATTCAACTGGAAAACCAAGCCCTGCCCTTTGAAGTGGATACCTTAGAACTGGCGTGCGAACATATTTTTCCGGTAAATTTTTCTGCCAGCTCACTCGATATTGGCGGCGTCAACAGCCATTTAAGCCCTAACGCCAAACACCAAGCACTCACCATAACCACCGCAAAACTCACCGCCCGCTTAGGAGATAAAGCCTTGTTCACATTAATCGAAACAGATTCACATATTCCCGAATTATCATTTAAAAAACGGCCCGTTAAAAACACAGCCGCCAATGAAAAATATGCGCAGGTAAAAAAACAACAGCCAGCAAAAACCGATCACCCCAGCTGGATATTTAATATTCCCAACCCCATAGGCAAACGCCAGAACGATTTATTTTGGCGAGGTAAATTAGAAATTTTGCAGGGCCCTGAACGCATCGAAGGCCTGTGGTGGAAAAAACCCACCGCACGGGATTATTTTGTGGCGCAACGGGACGACAATGTGCGGCTGTGGGTGTTTTTTGATTTGCACAAAAACGAGTGGTTTGTACACGGCGTGTTTGCATAACACATACGATTTTATTTCCCATGCCCTATGCCGAACTTCATACCACCAGTAATTTTACGTTTTTAAAAGGCGCATCGCACCCATGGGAATTGGTTACCCGAGCCTATGAATTGGGTTATGACGCCATCGCACTTACCGATGAGTGCTCGCTCGCCGGTATTGTTAAAGCCCACGTTACCGCAAAAGAACTGGGCATTAAACTCCTTGTGGGCAGTGAGTTTGTATTGTCCAACGGCTGCAAACTGGTGGCCATTGCGCCCAGCCGCATCGCCTATAGTGAGTTGTCTGGGTTTATCACCTTAGCGCGACGCCGCGCCAGCAAGGGCTGTTATGAAGCCCACCTGGAAGACCTGCGCTTTCGTTTACAACACTGCTTCATTATATGGATCGCTCAGCACACGGCCGATCAGATAGCACTGATTTGTGAGCGCGAGCAGATCGCCAGCCAGCTGAGCAAGGCCTTTAAGCAGCGTTTATGGGTGGGCATTAGCCACCAACTGAGCGGCATAGAACAAACACTTTTTGGCGACTGGCAAACACTCGCACAAAAATATTCACTGCCCATGGTGGCCTGCGGCAGTGCAGTGATGCACGAAAAATCCCGCCATGCCCTGCACGACATTCTCACCGCAATACACCACAACCGCAGCGTGCAAGAGCTGGGCACAACCCTTAGACGTAATGCCGAGGGCTATTTAAAACCCCTGCAGAATATTTACACACTGTATCCACAACAGCTGACGGATGAGACCGTAAGCATCAGTGCGCAGTGCCATTTTTCCCTCGACGAGCTACGCTATCAATACCCGCAAGAGCTGGTTCCTAAAAACACCTCGCCCATTCAATACTTGAAGCAACTGGTGAACAGTGGCGCACAAAAGCGCTGGCCCGAAGGCATTCCTAAAAGCGCGCAAGACATTCTCGACAAAGAATTTACCTTAATAGAAGAACTCCACTACGAATATTATTTTTTAACGGTGCACGACATTGTCGAGTTTGCCCGAGGGCAAAATATTTTGTGCCAAGGACGCGGTTCGGCAGCCAATTCGGTGGTGTGTTACTGCCTGCACATTACCGAAATTGCTCCGGGTCAAATCAATGTATTATTCGAACGCTTCATTTCCAAAGAGCGCGACGAGCCACCCGATATCGACGTAGATTTCGAACACCAGCGCCGCGAAGAGGTGATTCAATATATCTATCAAAAATATTCGCGCGAACGCGCTGCGCTGGCGGCCACCGTGGTCACTTACCGCTCGCGCAGCGCCATTCGCGATGTGGGCAAAGCGCTGGAACTGGACCCAGCGCTTATCGATCACCTGGCAAAATCGCTGGCGTGGTGGGACAGAAGCGCCGACTTGCTCAAGCGGGTGAATGAAGCCGGCCTGCAATGCAACGCCACCATTATGAGTCATTTTTTTTCCCTGGTTCAGCTCATACTCGGCTTCCCTCGGCACCTCTCCCAACACGTGGGCGGTTTTATTATCACCCAGGATAAGGTGAGCGATTTGGTGCCGCTGGAAAATGCCAGCATGCCCGACCGCACCATTATTCAGTGGGACAAAGACGACCTGGAAGCCATGGGTTTATTGAAAGTGGATGTGCTCGCTTTGGGCATGCTCAGCGCCCTGCGAAAGTCGCTGCAATACGTTCACAGTTACTGCCCGAAAATTAAAGATATTGCCGATATTCCCAAAGAAGATCCCGCCACCTACGCAATGCTCAGTCGCGGCGACAGCGTCGGCGTCTTTCAAGTGGAATCACGCGCACAAATGTCGATGCTGCCACGGCTTAAACCCGCGTGCTTTTACGACCTGGTGATTGAAATTGCCATTGTGCGACCCGGCCCCATTCAAGGCGACATGGTGCACCCCTACTTGCGCCGCAGAGACGGCCTGGAGCCGGTGGTATATCAAAATGAAAAGATTAAATACGTTCTGGCGCCCACCTTGGGTGTGCCCATCTTTCAAGAGCAGGTTATTCGCTTGGCGATGGTGGCTGCCGGGTTTACCGGTGGCGAAGCGGATCGCTTGCGACGCGCCATGACCAGCTGGGGTAAAAATCGTGACCTGTTACAGTTTGAGCACACGTTTATCGGCGGCATGCTGCAAAATGGTTATGCCGAAGAATTCGCCAAACGTCTTTTCGAACAAATTAAAGGCTTTGGCGGTTATGGTTTTCCCGAATCCCACTCCGCCAGCTTTGCCTTGCTGTGTTATGCGTCCTCGTGGTTTAAGTGCCACCATCCCGCCGCATTTTACTGCGCGCTATTAAATAGCCAACCGATGGGGTTTTATTCGCCCTCGCAATTAATTCAGGATGCTCGTCGGCACCAGATAAAAGTTTACCCCATCGACATTAATCACAGTAGCTATGAAAATACGCTGGAACAAAAACCCGCCAGCGACGGCAAAAAAGCCAGCAACTGGGGAATACGCTTGGGGTTTTGTCGGATAAAAGCACTGTCTAAACTTAGCGCCGAACGCATTGAACGTGCACGCAAAGACCAGCCCTTTCAATCGATACAAGCGTTAGCTCAACGCAGCCAACTCCGCCACGCCGACATTCAGCTTTTGGCCGCTGCCGACGCCCTGCACTCGCTCAGTAACAACCGCTACGAAGCCCACTGGCAAGCCTCTGCAATTGAATCTGCAAACGATTTAATAACAGCGCCTACCACCGACACGCCTATTACGCTGCAGCATAGCTACGCCAAGTTGACCACCACCGCCCCCACGCTTGAAAACGATATCACCCAAGACTATCACACCACTGGACACTCACTGCGCCCCCACCCGATGGTACTTTTACGCCAGGAGCCACCTTTTAAGCGCTGTAAGAAACAGAGCGAATTGGCGACGATGGGCAATGGTCGTTTTGTGCAAGTGGCGGGCCTAGTAACCGGCAGGCAGCGACCGGGAACAGCCAAGGGCACACTTTTTCTTACCTTGGAAGACGAGACCGGCAATATCAATATTATTGTATGGGCCACGACGCAAACCACTTTTCGTCGGCAGCTGTTGCATGCAAAACTGCTTCTGGTAAAAGGTCGTATCGAAACTAAAAATGAAGTGGTGCACGTGGTGGCCGGGCAGTTACTGGACTGCTCCGAGCGCCTACTCACATTTGATATTAAATCGCGAGATTTTCATTAGGGCGACTTTATTAATTAATTCTGGATTAGTTGACACTAGATTAATTGAATCTAGTGTCAACTAATTTTAGACTCTGCGTTTTTGCTGCGCGATTTTAGGCGCTTAATCGCATAGTAGACCAAAGCGATACCTACCCCCAGTAGCGCGCCATATAAATGTGCATCTACCACCACCGCAGCCGAGATAGCCTCTTGTAAATGGTGAATATCAAAATCCGGCAACTGCTCTCTTATTACCTTGCCAAAAACTACCAGCAGCGCCAGGCCGTGCAGTTTATCGCCAGCGATAAAACTGCTTAACAGCCCCAACACCAAAAGACCGTGCAGGGTTCCAGAAAACCCCACATACCAAAGTACATCGGGAGAAAACATATAAAGCGCCAGGGAAATGCCCAAGGAAATCAATGCGCCCATCAAACACCAGAAGGTGATAGAAAAAAGACGCCCCACCAGCAGCATCGTCACCAAAAGACCGGCACCATTCATTAGCCCGTGATGGAGATTCAGGTGAACGATGTGTGCACTAAAAAGCCGCCACAACTGGCCCTGCTGCAAACCAACACGGGTGTACTTAAGCGCTGGATTAAGCTCTGAGTGCAATAGCGTTAGAACAGCTAATGCCAGCAGTGCAGCGAATAAAACAAAAGTGTCTCTTTTATAAAATAGCTTCATGGATCTGAACGTATTAATAAGCAAAATACTCTGGAGTCATCAGAAATGGAAAGTGGCCGGTATTCTGCCACGCTAACCACAAAAAAGCGCAGTTATATAAACACATCTCACACTGAAGCCTATCGATCATAAAATCACCCCATAAGCCACTTGAGGTATCGTGGAAAAAAGGTTTGTATTCACCGCCTAGATCACCATGCGTTTGAGTTGTTGTGCACCGCTACAGGACTTATTAAGGCAAATCCCCTCAATTTATACTTGCCCTTCTAATACCTGAAGTAAGAACAACAAATGCTAAGGTAAGTGCTGAAATTAGCCACTAAGAATAAGCTCTGTGAGCCTTACCACCAAGCGCTATAGCAGCATCTGTGCGTATTTTTACGCACAGCAGTTCACAGAAAATTTAAGCATGCCAAATGAAGTACCTATGTTTTCAAATTCGGATATCCATATTGCCCAGCGAGAGACCCATGATTTTACGGGCAAAGGCATCAGCTGCGCGCTCCCTACATTCACAACCGCCCCCAACATCAAACTCAATGATATTGGTCCGACTTCCGGAGTGGCGCGTAGTCTAACAAACACTCATTACTTTACATTTAGCATTGCG
Source organism: Lentisphaeria bacterium (assembly GCA_047616325.1). Taxonomy (GTDB): domain Bacteria; phylum Pseudomonadota; class Gammaproteobacteria; order Pseudomonadales; family Cellvibrionaceae; genus JBLHGN01. Next base: position 4,217 of record JBLHGN010000084.1, on the reverse strand, counting down.
ATTGAAAAAGCGCAGCTTGCTATGCCGCAATACCCGGTTCGCCTATGGATTCAAAACCCGTGAATACGTTTTTTTGTATCGATTTAAAAGTAAAACGACGAGATCTTTTCGTTGTCGCCGTAAAAGAACACCTAGGAACAGAACCACAGGGAGAGTATTTGCCCCAAGAGGGCTTACAAAAAGCCCTCATAGGCCATTGGTGTGAAGTCATTTCGTATGACAACGAAGTGCTGTATCGAGACTTTATCCACAACAAACTGCCGCTATATCCCGCTACGCACATGTATCGTTCGGGCCGGAAGCGACAAAATCACCGAATATGTCTTATTTTACCTAGCCTTGCACGCGCGGCCGCAGTATGCGTATTTGAACAATCTTATTTATCCCCTGAGGATAAACACCCAGTTAAAACTGAACACCTCCGCATAAACTTAAACGCAGTATTATTTCAAAAAAGATGCATCGGCAAATAAATACCTGATTAGTTACCATCCTCAGAACCCCTTGCAGCGAATACTGTGTGGGCGTACAGTTTCTTTAATTTAACGCCTATAGCGGATGAATAGCAATGAGCATGAACAAAATTCAGTTTCAAAAAGGCATGTTATTTGAAGAGCTCCACAAATCTTATGGTACGGTTGAGCAATGTGAAGAAGCACTTGTACAGTCACGCTGGCCACTGGGTTATTGTTGCCCACGCTGTAACGGAAAACGAGCGGATTTGACCCACAATGGACGTCGTTTATAGGAGTGTTTGGGTTGCCGTTATCAGTGTTCGTCCATCGCGGGACGATCTTTGATGCAACCAAGCTGCCGTTGACAAAATGGTTCCTCGCGATGTTTTTGATGACTCAAAGCAAGAATTCAATAGCGGCATTGGAATTGATGCGCATGGTGGGGGTTAGCTATAAAACGGCTTGGCTGCTGAAGCATAAATTGCTTGAAGTGATGTTTCAGCGAGAGGCGCCACGGAGCTTGTCAGGCCGCATAGAACTTGATGTTGCTTACTTGGGTGGCGAACATGAGGGTAAGTCTGGCCGAGGCTCTGAAAATAAAGTTCCCTTTGTTGCTGCGGTACAAAAGAATGCAAAGAACCATCCCATTGCCGTGCGCTTTGATCGTGTTAAGGCGTTTACTGGCGAAGAAATAAAGCGTTGGTCTATCGATGCATTGGACCCTAAAGCACAGGTGATTTCGGATGGATTAGGGTGTTTTAGAGCGGTCACGGCAACCGCCGAAAATCACGAGCGCATCATTACTGGTTCTGGGCGAAAAGCCTTAAAAAGCCAGAATTCCACTGGGCAAATACCTTACTTGGTAATCTAAAAACAGCGCTTTCTGGCACCTACCATGCCTTTGATTTCGAAAAATATGGGTACCGTTATTTGGCCGAGTTTCAATATCGTTTTAATCGGCGCTTTGATTTACAGGCTATTTTACCTCGTCTTTTGCGTGCGTCAGTGCTCACAATGCCCCAGCCATCACGGGTACTACGGTTTTCTGAGGTTGGTAACTAATCAGGAATAAATATGTAAATCAAACCAGCAAATTAGTTAGCCTTCATAAGCTTGCCTTATTAGCTCCAAACCTAAGCCATTCAACCTGAACCATTCAAATAAAGGCATCCAACCAGTTTTTTAAAGTGTATTCAAAGACCTTCCACAGCAAGGATGCCGCTAGAGAGGCCCTCCGCGGGCGAAGCACGGAGCATTGCATGGCCCTCAATACCAGCATGGCAATTAACTCAGACGCACAAGACTTTGCTTCAGTAGTAATTCGGTTTGATAAAGGACTTGACCTTCAAGACGACCGGTCACATATTAGCCTCATGAGCATGAGGGAATCCAAAAAAGACCATATATTGACAAGCGGGCTGACTGTGATGCAGTCGCGTGGCTATAACGGTACCAGCGTAAAAGACATCGTAGATGCTGCACGGGTACCGAAGGGTTCTTTTTATAATTACTTTGAAAGTAAGGAAGCGTTCGCCGTGGACGCCCTAGAGAAGATAGCCAGTGAGACCTTTGCGTCTAGCCAACTTATTTTAGGAGATACAGACAAATCGCCACAACAGCGCTTGCAGCAATTTTTCGAAGCTGGGGCCAACTATGCAGGAGACTGCGAGTATAAGGGTGGCTGTTTCTTCGGTAATATGTGTCAGGAGATGTCCGACAGTAATGAAGCTATTCGTACCAAGGTGCAGCAGGTACTTAAACGAAAAACTGCGCTTCTGGCTCAGGTTATTGACGAGGCAAAAACACTTAACGAAATCAACTCTGACACACCATCACACACCATTGCAGAGTTTATTTTCAATGCTTGGGAAGGCGCCCTAATGCGAATGAAGGCCTCAAAAAGTCGAGAACCTTTAGACGCTTTTTTGACCATATTACCCAGTATTTTGAGATAAGCAATGCCGCTTCAGTCAATTTTTTGACCGAAGTGTCAAAAATTTCATTTATTAATCTTTATACTCAGCTCAGCTTTTTTTGACTTTGTTATACTTTTTTCAACTTCAAGTAATACGACCGGTCGTATATCTGCGCCCTTAAGGAAACACGTCACCATGCTCAACGAAAAGCCTATAGACGACCGGTCGTTTATCTATAAAAACTGAACTCACCTGTCGACAGCTAACTGTAAGAAAAGACAAATAAAGAGACCACACAAAAAAAAGGACAGACATGAGCACTTTATTAGCAACACACAATACCCGACTAGTAAGTTTAGTTTTTTTAGCGGTATTGTCGGGTACCCCATTTGCGATGGCAGGCGTCGAATACGGGAGTCTCTCGCTAGATGCATTCAACGACCCACAGCTTGCCTTGCAATCACACTCTCAGATGCATTCAAATGAGGGAAGTGCTAGCAACGTATTATTACCGAGTATTGCGCGTCGGGCCGAAGTCGAGAAAACCAAGTTACGTACAAGCGATGCCGACGAGCCAGCCCCAACCTTATTCGGCAATCAGAAACCACCGCACTCATTTACAGAAAATTCCAGTTGGGCATTTTCGTATGACAACGACATCTTCGTGCCAACCACCAGTGACCAGGATTACACCTACGGCTTGAACCCCTCCACTTCTGGTGCCCACACGCGGTATCACTGGGCCTCTCTGCACAAGCCCCTACTATGGCTGGACAAGACGCTGGGAGTTGCCGCTCAGTTCGATCAGCGTTCATCGCAACATCGCATTGAATATGGGCTATTTTGTTTTACGCCTGAGGAAACAGGCGAAGCTGCCGCCGACCACGACGACGACGACCGTCCGTATGCAAGCTTGATATACGTGTCTAGCACTTTGGCGCAACACGGCCCGGCGCAGCGAGCTTCGTGGGACAGCACATTAACTTTGGGTGTAATGGGTCTAAAACTGGTGGGAGAGCTGCAAGAGTCTGTGCACAGCGCAATCGGAAATAAGGTTCCGCAAGGCTGGGATCATCAAGTTTCAAAAGGCGGAGAACTGACCGCAAGATACGCGGTATCGCGCCAATCACTGATGTTAAAAAGCAATATGTTTACCGCAAACTCACTGAAAAATCCATGGTGGATGGAGGTAAGAAGCACCGTTCAAGCTTCGGTAGGCTATATCACCGAAGCGAGCTGGAGTATAGGAGCGCGCTTTGGAAAAATACAAACCAACTGGCTGTCGTTTAACCACGAGCTCACTACTTATGGCGAAAAGTCGGCGCCAACCACAACCATAAAACTATACTAACACTATGGCTGGGGCGGCATTGCCTTTAAAGCACGTGCTTAAAACGCATTTTTACAGGGTAAATTTAAAAGTAGCGAAGTACACTACAACAACGATGAACTGCGCCACGGCATTGTCGAGGGGTGGTTGGGGTACACCTCAGAAGTTAGAGACGGCAAGGGCGACAGAAATGTTATGTGGGGAGGCATTCAGTTTGCAAAAACCATTATATAAACTGCAGCTATAAGCACATTACCCTTGCTTGAACTATGATAAGCTCAGAGTATGTTAAATACCTGCTCAAACCATAAAAATATAGAGCCAAGAGCGCTCTGAACATAGGGGTGACCTTAATTGAACACGCAGTGGGTTAACTTTGAAATCGCCGGAGAATATTACTGTTTGGCCGTTGACGACATTCAGGAAATTCTTAATTTCGAACCCCCCACCCCGGTTCCGGGTGCCGCCGAAGAAGTCACCGGCATTTTAAACGTGCGAGGAGAAGTGGTTACTGTG
>JBLHGN010000083.1:0-12784 GCA_047616325.1 Lentisphaeria bacterium | reverse complement strand
TTGCCGCGTTCAGCCAAATGGATTAAGCGTGAAGCTGTATCTGCCTTGCAGGCCTTAGGCTACTATCAAGCCATTATCGATGTAATGTCTCGTGATAGTGGCTGGGAATTGCATATAGCGCTGGGCCCACCTGTATTGTTGCGTAGCTTTAAAATCTCCATTGAGGGTGCAGGAAAGCAGGATGTGACGCTAAGGCAGTTTCTTAGGCAAATTGAAGTCAAAGTGGGGCAGCGCCTTCATCATGGAAAATACGAAAATTTAAAATTAGAATTGGAGCGAATAGCGAGTGAGAGGGGTTATTTTGATGCGCATTTTGTTCGAAAAAAATTACTGGTTGAACCTAAAAAGTTAAGCGCAGACATTGATTTGGTATTTGATACCGGTACTCGCTACAGGTTTGCTTCTATTGAAATAGACGGCCGTCAGCTATCGCAAAAATTTTTGCGCAGTTTTTTGTTGTTTAATTCTGGGGAATATTTTGAACAGCAAAAGTTGATAGACACCCAGCAATCATTTAACCGATCTGGTTTTTTTAGCCAAGTTAATCTTCAGCAAAAACGCGATGATCGTGGTAAACAAGTTCATACAAAACTATTATTGGACGATCTCGATCGTTATCAATTCAAAGCACGGCTTGGTTATTCAACAGATGCCGAATACCGTTACAGCCTAACCTGGGCCGATCGGCGGCTCAATAAAAAAGGTCACAGCTACCGATTTGATATGACCTTAAATCAAGTGGAACAGGGTGCAACCTTTCGCTATCTTGTACCGTTGAAGTCTAACGATCAATTTCTCGAAAGTGTAGTGTCTTTCTCAAATATATACCCTGATACGGGCTCAAGCGATCTATATCGTTGGAAAACTCTGTTTCACGACAGAGTCAGTACCCGAGTGAATACAATATATTCTGTAGCTGTGGGTGATGAAAATTTTCGCAGTAACGATGGTGATAGAACGGAGATATATTATATTGTTCCTGGATGGCAGTTTGACTATATAAGCGTTGACGATCCATGGCAGGAGCAGGATGGTTTTCGTTGGCAATTCGCTGTACGGGCAAGTGAGTCTACCATTACTTCACCCGATTTGAATTTTCTGCAAATTGATACCAGTGCTCGCCATATATATTCTTTCTCACCAAAATACCGGCTTCTATCTCGTCTTCGTCTTGCCGGAACGGCAATGGATACAGATAATTTTATCGCCAATATGCCCAACGAATTTCGTTTCTTTGCCGGGGGTGATACTTCTGTGCGGGGTTATGGCTATCAATCGTTGGGGCCAAGAAATGAAGACAATGAAGTGCTTGGTGGCCGGCACCTAGTTGCGGGGAGTGTTGAAGCAGACTGGCGCTTTCGTGAAAACTGGCGGCTGGCTGTATTCACTGATGTAGGCAATGCGTTTAATTACACAGAGAGCCTTCAGTTGTTTCATTCTGTGGGCTTGGGCGTTAGATGGATAACTCCGATAGGTTCACTGCGTCTAGATTTGGCAAGGGCGCTTGATTCGCCCAATTCGTGGCGTTTGCATTTTGTGGTAGGACCTGAGTTGTGATGTCTTCCGGTGAAAGTCCCACTTCCGGTGGGAATCTGAAAAAACAAACGAGCAATAAAAATAAAAACCGGTGGGTTAAGTTGTTTGCGCGAATCGTCATTTATTCCCTTCTTGTGTTGGGGCTTATCTTCACGGGTACAAGTCTGTGGGTGCTTAACTCCGAGTCGGGTTTGCGTTGGGTCTGGCGGCAAGTGGAACCACAGCTACCGTCCTCACTAGCGATTGAAACATTAACTGGAAGTGTTGCTGGCTCCATTTTCTCCAAGCGGCTGCTTTATAGTGATGAAAGTCAGAAAGTTGAACTCCGCGATATTGCGCTAGACTGCGACTGGCTGGTTTTTGCCATGGCATCCCTTAGTTTGTTAGGCCTTGAGCACGCTACGCTCTATTGTCGGCGTCTTGATGTCGGTGGACTTGAAATTATTGTATACGATGACCAAGGCGAGGTGGCTACACTAAGCGATCAGGGTCTCGGTTTGGATGTTAAATTGCCGTTTAAGTTGTCGGTTAAACAGCTTAATATAGGTGAGCTTTCTGTTCGGCCTGGCGAAGCTAATATTGATTTTAAAACAATACATGCCAAAAAAATTACTTGGATAAAAAACAAAATTGGTTGGCGTGCCTTGTCGGCCCAGTACGATGTTTTTAATCTGACCAGTAAGGGAGAGCTTTCTCTCAAAGGAAAATTAAAAATTGATGCTACGGCAACGATTGATTCGGGTACACCCAGTAGCCCTAATTATTTGTCTGCGAGCCTGTCTTTTAACGGAGACCTGGGGCAGTCAAGCATAGTTGCCTCCTTGCTATCGCCCGAGCGGGTGACGCTTAGCGCACAAGCTTCGATATTGCCAGACTTAAACGCAGATCTCAGCGTAAAATGGGCCACGCTTGATCTTTACCCCTATATTGGTGAACACATTAGTTTAACCAATGGACGAAGCGATGTTGTCTTACAGTGGCCTGGGTTGTCTATTGCTGGAAGTTCTAAATTAAATACAGAGTTTAGTAATGATGTGGATCTGGCGTTCGAAGTAAGTACCGACAGTATTTTGAATGTCGATTACTATCGTGGCGAGCTAAACGCCGATGCAAGGTTTACCCTAAAAGGCGAAAGTACGTATTTAGCTGAGCTAAAACAGAGTGATATCCCCCTTGCTTTTTCTGGTGAGATTAATGCAAAAGTTATCAATAGTGTGGCTAGTATTAGCACCAAACATTTCAAAGTAGACAATATTGACGTATCTGTAGATGCCCATGGCGATCATCGTCAGGCCGAGGCTAATATAAGGGCAGCAATTGCTCCACCGGCACTAACGCTTTCAAAATCAAGTCTTACTTCTCACTTAGAGCCTTCGAAGCCCAATATTTTGAAAAATGGCCAGCCCTTGGTCAGTGTGTTTAGTACGCAGTGGCAAGGTGTAGACATTTCTGGGCTGGCAGCAAGCGCAAAATTAAGCTGGAGTGATAATAAATTTAATGGCAGCGGCAAAGTTAAAGCGTTGGCCTTGCAAATGAAGAAAAATTTTGCAAAAAATGTAAATATTAACTTTTCATCATTACTGCCACTATCTGCGAGTTTACATGCGGATTCAGTGGAAATAGAAACTGGCGCAAAGATAAAAGATGTTGATGTAGACCTTGCAGGTACATTATCTTCCCATACAATTAAGTTTGGCGCTTCCGTCTTAGGTAATGAAAAATTAGTATTGAAAACAGTAGGTCACAATATTGGTGATACATGGCGTTTTGATGCACTTGATTTTCAGTGGCGCAGGGAGCAAGGGCATGCCTATACGCTAAGTGGTAAGGAATTGTCGCTTAGCCAGCAGGGTATCGAAGTAAAGTCTGCCTGCCTTAAGCTTGTCGAGGAGTCTGCCTGTTTAAATGCCTCATTATCTTCCAATAAACATTTACTTGCGCTGCGCTTTATGCATTTTCCCTTAGGTTTTGTCGAAGAGATATCCTCACTCATTGGTATAAAAAACATACCCAAAATAAGTGGAGACGTTTCGGGTGATTTTGAAGTTTCGGCACTAGCGAAAGAGTGGAATATTATTTCAATCGCATCGACGACATCGTCTTTGCATATTCCTCAATTAGAACTTCAGCACAACCCGTTTGGTGGTCTTATAGTTAGGGATTTATTTCTAGTAAGTGAAGAGCAGAAACCTCGCAGCTTGATGCTTTCTTGGTCTTTGTGGAATTTAATAAATGACAAACCAGAGCTACGCTATTCTAGTGACGAAGGAGAGGCACATATACAATTTCTTGGTAACCGGCAGTTTGAAGGTGGGATTGGCTTTGGCCCTGGACGTTTAAGGCATAAAGTAAAAACAGATACAGATGACGATCTGCTTTCCTCGAGTACCAACGAACTCTCTCCAGATGCCGATATTTCTGAGCAAGATTCGGCAAAGTATCAAGATCTAGAATTTTTATTAGACTCACTCGATCTTTCGTTTTCCTACCGGCAGGACGCACTGTCTTCGTCCCTTTCGGCAAGACTTCCACAGTCTCAATTTATCGACCTTAAGCTTTCGGCAAGCAATAGTCGCTTTGATAAAACCACAGAGTTATCCGGTGTCGCTCGTGCGCATATGAGTTCATTTTCGTGGTTAGGTTTGTTTTACCCTGTCGTTGATCGTATTTACGGGGTGGTTGACGGCGATCTTGCGATAGATGGACATGCCACAAAACCGCTTATTAACGGCGATGTAAAAATCGCTATTTCGGAGCTTTTAATGGACGAATATGCCATTAAAGCGCTGCCGAGCAATATTCATATCATAAGCCAGGGTCAAAGTGCCCGCTTACATGGCGATATAAATTTGCCGCGGGGAAACGTTGCGTTAAATGGCTTGGCTGATTGGTCGGATGGTATCGCTGATTCACATGCCGTATTGGAATTAAAAGGCGAGAACCTTAAATTAGTCAGTGGTAAATCAGCTGAAATAACTTTGGATCCAAATTTAAAGCTTGAGGTTGATAGACATGATATTTCGCTTCGTGGCGAAGTAGATGTAATTTCTGCCAAAATTAAAATGGCAGAAATACCGCGCTCGGCGGTTGGTGTAAGTGACGATCAAATTATTGTCGATAGAAGTTCTAGTCGAACATCTGGGCCGGGTTTAGATGTAGATGTTACTATCAACGTTCGCGACCGAGTGGCTTTTGAAGGCTTTGGCGTTACCACGCGTTTGGCTGGAAGTGTTCGCACTATGTACGACCAGAATGAACGTATCGTTGCCAGCGGTTCGGTTAAGTTGGTAAAGGGTAAAGTAAAGCTATACGGACAGGAATTGGAAATTACCGAGGGCGAGTTTTTGTTTTTGGGCTCGCCTTCGAATCCTGGGGTGCAGTTAAAGGCCGTGAGAGATCTGGATACCGTGGTTGTGGGCGTTCGAATAGATGGTACCGTATTAAGGCCGCGCACAAGTTTCTTTTCTCAGCCTACGATGGAAGATAGCGATATACTCGCCTACCTTATTACGGGAAAGCCCGTCTCTAGGCTGAGTAAATCTGAGGGCAGTGCAGTGGCAAATGCTGCAATATCCCTGGGTACGGCTGGTGCGAACCGGGTGGCGCAGCAGCTGGCGGGCATTTTTGGATTAAAAAATATCGAAATAAAAAGCCGCACTACTGCTGAGCGTACTCGTCTCGATATCAGTAGCCAAATTTCAGACGATGTATCAGTAGGCTACGGCACTAACTTAGATAATAATGCTGATGCGCAAGCGAGCTGGCTACTAGAATATAAAATAAGTCAAAAAATATATTTGGAGGTAAATAGCGGTAAAACACAATCTGCCGATATTACCTATCGTATTGAGTTTGAGTGATAGTGTTGTGTTTAACTGCGCGCCTATTTTGATTTGGCTGGTTTGGGCGTTACCACAACTCGCGTGCGAGTAACAATGTCGTGCACAGCTGCGCCATTTTTATCCAGTAAACACCAAAGGTAACCGAGTGTAAAAAAACTCATTGAAATTGGCGCAAGTACAAGCCTGAGCAGGCATTGCCAGTGTGCTGGGTTGCCGTTAGTTTGCTTCGATATTAACTTTAAACGCCACGTTTTCATGCCTACAGTTTGCCCTGCTGTGTGCCAAAAAAACCAATAAAACACTATAATACAAAGCGCCCACCCCATTTGAAACCAAGAGCCCCTGTGCATGGGTAAATAGGGCGTGGTTTCGTCGATGGAAGAAAAGTTGTACATTACAATAGTTGCTGTCGCACCGTATGCGATGCTTAGAGCAACCACGATAAATGAATCATAGACCATGGCCATCAGGCGTCTTGGTAGCGAGGCCGTTGGGAGCTTATCGCTATTGTCTGTGGTTGTATTGTTAACTGGTGTTTGTTTGGTTGGTTGTTTTTGCTCGTTCAAAACTGCTTCGCTCAAAATAGTAAACGGTGTAATAGAGTGCTAGTTTAGGTGAAGTGTCGAGATAGTACAAAGTTTTGGTTTTTTACTCCAGGGTTTAGACCCTTAAACGAAATAAGGCCCATAAAATGGGCCTTATTTTAAGCGTGGCGGTTGCTGGTTTGCTAGTGGAAACGATACTTAAATTTGACGCTGAAGTTGTCGTCGTCGACTCTCAAGTCATAGCTGTTAACATCTTGGAATTGAGATTTTTGTTTGGCCTTTAATAGGTTCAGATAACTATTATTACTAACTTTTGCGCTAGGTTGTGTGTGTGCGGCCTTCCAAAAAGCTAAGATGTTAAGCTGTAAATAGCGTCTCACGGCTTTGCTGTCAGAATATGAGTTGTCTTCGTTCTGTGCTAACCACTGGTTGTTTATAAGGCGCTGCGCAGAAGATGTTAACGGGTCATTCTCCATTTCCGCCGAGAGAAAAAGTGTCTCGTTATCCATCATGCGGGTGGACAGTATGTGTATTTGCGTGGGATTGTTGAACCCAGTGTCAAGGTTGTCATAGTTGGCCTCGTAAAATTTGTCATAGGCACAGCATGCAACACTCCATAGGCACGATACGGCAAAGACATTTGCGGCAACAATGTATTGAATTGGTTTGCTTACAAGGCTCACAAGGCTCACAAGAAGACCCTCTGTTTTGTTGTGTTGCCTATAGTTTTATACAGTTCTATGGAGAAAGATAGGCGCGGCAATAGACGCTTTTGGTATGGATTTAGGTGTTTCCATGATCAAAAATAGCCTTTTAGGTGACTATATTGCATTCGTACGCGAGGGGGTTGAGTGCTGAGGTTGGTGAACACTTACATGGATAATATTGCAGTGTGAAGTGTTAGCGTCTTTTATTCTTGCATAAGCGCATTCGTGCTTAGACGATAACTAAAAAATCTATATAAAAAAAACGCATAAGAGCGTTTTTATACGTTATAAGGCTCGAATAGCTAAAGGTTATTCTAAGTGGTACTCAAGAATGGTTTCTGAGTTTTCGCAGGGCTGGCCCAGACTTATTTTCCCGTCCGACAAAAGCGGTGTTGATTCTCTTCGAATGAATAGTTCCTGATGCCCTTTTTGGAGAAGGTAGCAGCCATTTGTGCTGTGATCTTGGAGTATAAACTTGCCTCGGTAAAACGACAGTGAACAGTGTTTTCGAGAAGCATTTTTGTGTTGCACACAAATCTGAACAAGGCCCTGGTCCCGACCTATGCAAAGTTGTGTGGATGGGTGAGCGTAATAGGTATGGCCTGCGTAGGTTACCGTCAGCTGCGTTGCTAGGCCGTTATCCTGCGAAATGGCTTTACCTGCGACAACGGTTGCATCCAGTGACGCGGTATCGCGTTTTTCCCAATTGAGACGGTACACCAGAGATGCTTCGCTTTGTCCTTTAAGCGGTATTCTGTCGAAGTATTCGGCCTGGCGGCGTAATGCTGAGAGATTAGAGTAGGTATTTGAATCAAAAAGTATTTGGCTGGCTTGTGCCGCTTGGGTCAAAAACGCCGCGTTATTTACTGTGTCGCCATAAATGTCGCCACGATCCTGTAGTACTTTGCCAAAACACACCCCTGTTCGCAGGTAAACCTGGTGCAGATTGAGCTCGTAGTTCAGGCCTATAGCCGCCTCGCAGGCAAGCTCAGGGTCGGCAAACACACACATAATTTCATCGCCGATTGTTTTTACGACCCGCCCCTGATGGGTGCACACTACTTGGCTCATAATGCGTATGGCATCGTCTATCCTGTGTTTGGCGCGCTGGTTCCCAAGTGAGGCGTAAAGATTGGAACTGCCGACAATGTCGGAAAAGACAATGGCATGGTTGTCACCGTTTGCGGTCATGTGTAGTTCCGGTCGATCTTTGCAGGCAAGGGAGATGGCGCAAGGTTTGCTTGAATTCTTGTGTCGCTAGACTTTGGTTTTATCATAGAAGTGATAGCTTACTGGATTTTAACGGTGGAGTATATTTTCAAGCGTGTTTTGTTTACTGGGAGACGCTTCCTGTTATAGCGCTAGGCTTGGTGCGCGTTGGCGGGCAAGTCTCGTGGCTTTTAGTTGTCAATCTGTGAAACGAGTGAGTATTGTGAAAGTGGTGTCTGAGCGCGTATGTACCTGGTTTACACGGCGGGATGGCGCGCTAGAAATGCTGCTTTAAAGTTTCTAGCAGCCTTGGTTGAAGTAGTGGGCGAGAAACGCGAATAAGTGGTAGGATGCGAATCGTTTTTAGCTGCAATTAACTGCAGCTAATTTAAAAGAACATGACAATTAGCGCCGCTTACGGCAGACTTTCGTTCTCACGACTCGACGTTTATTCACGGCATCGTAACTAAATAGTAGTAATTTGGAGGTACTTTATTAGTGATTTAGTAGCAATCTGGAGCATTAATTACCTGTTTGCTCCCACGTAATCTGTGTGTTCCGTGTCAGGGCTGCTAGCCTCATAACATTCGAATTCAAAAACAATAATTCCATAAATAGAAAAAAATAGGCCTAGAATAGGATTCTCGGCTAGGTATTGGGTGAAATTGCGTCCAAAATTTGGGCCATACAAAATTTATAAAAGGTGGATTGAACAGTGTTAGTGGTTTTTTAATGTGTGTTTGAACTACAAGTAAATGCAACATCAAGGCGTGAGCCAAAAAGAAAAAGGTAAAGGGTAAATATGAATACTGACCTGTTGATAGTAGGTGGAGACGGAGATCTAGCGCTGCGTAAATTGTACCCTTCTCTGTATTATCTGGAACTTAATAATTGTATGCCAGATAACATGCGTATTATTGGTATGGCGCGCACGGCAAATGAGCGGCCAGAATTCCTGGCAAAAATAAAGGAATGGTTGCAGCAAAATGTAGCTGAAGAGCTATATACCGAAGAGCTGTGGAAGTCTTTTTCAAGTAAAATATATTTTGCCCAAGGCGACGCTACCAATCCTGAATCGCTTAACAAGGTAAAGCAGGAGTTTTTTGGAAAAGGTCATCATTTGGTGGTCTACCTGGCTATTCCTCCGATGATCTTTGGCAAAGTGTGCGCTTGTTTAGAAACTTGCGGCCTCGCCATACCCACCACTCGTTTGGTGGTCGAAAAACCGCTCGGCGATAGCCGTGAATCGTTTATTGCCATTAATGATGAACTGGCAAAATCTTTTCCTGAAGAGCAGCTGTTTAGAATTGACCACTATCTCGGCAAGGAAACCGTTCAAAACCTTATCGCGCTGCGATTTGCCAACGATATATTTGAGCCTTTGTGGAATTCGAAATATATTGATCATATAGAAATTACTGTGGCGGAATCTGTAGGTGTCGGTAATCGTTGGAGTTTCTATAATCAGACCGGTGCTACACGCGACATGGTACAAAATCACCTCTTGCAGGTGTTGTGCTTGTTAACGATGGAGCCGCCGGCAATTCTAAATGCCGAGAGTGTAAGAACTGAAAAACTAAAAGTGTTGCACTGTCTAAAACCGATTACCCCAGAAAAGGTGAAAGAGGTTACTGTTCGCGGCCAATATCGCAAGGGCTTTATCGATGGCGTAGAAGTTCCCGGTTATCTGGAAGAGGTGTCGGAAAAACATAAAATTGATGAGCGGAGTCAGACCGAAACCTTTGTTGCTATACACGCGGAAATTCAAAACTGGCGCTGGTCGGGTGTTCCCATCTATTTGCGCACAGGCAAGCGACTGCACTCGCGACACTCGGAAATTGTGGTGCAATTTAAGCAGAACCAACATCAGATTTTTAATCAAAACCACTTGGAGCATCAACCCAACCGCCTGGTGATTCGTCTGCAGCCAGATGAAGGTATTCGCCTGCGTATTATGAATAAAGTGGCGGGTCTTGAAGCGGGTATTCCTCTGGAGTCGGGTTGTTTGGATGTGCGCTTTGGAGATGGTAATAAAGTCAAAAAACACGACGCCTATGCGCGTATGATTTTCGATGTGTTGCGCAATGATCAGACCTTATTTGTAGGTGCTGCTGAAGTGGAAGCGGCCTGGAAATGGGCCGATCAGATTTTTGAAAGTTGGGACAAAGCGTCAATGAAAGTTGAGGGCTATATGGCCGGAACTTATGGCCCTCCCGGAGCCGATGTGCTGATGGCTCGAGGCGGCAGGGCCTGGTACAACATCAGCACAGATGATTAATTTGAACTGGGGTAAACCCTGTTTAAATTTCCTTTTTTAAGGGGCCTTAGGGCTGCGACACTTTTTTGTGTCCTCGGCCCTTTAGTTTTTGAATTCTAGTTAGTAACGGGAGCAGGCGGTTTATGAACAGCGTTATAGAATCTGTAACTCAGCGCATCATTCTGCGAAGCAAGCAGCAACGGCAAAATTATCTCGATTTGATGCGCGGAACGATGGAGAACAACCCCCCGAAAAAGCGCTTATCCTGTGGTAATTTGGCCCACGCTTACGCCGGCTGTGGCTCGGCTGACAAACAGACCATTCGTCTGATGCAAAGCGCTAACGTAGGTATCACTACCTCGTTTAATGACATGCTGTCGGCGCATCAGCCACTGGAGACCTACCCCAATCTTATTAAAGAGGCCGCCCGTTCGCTGGGCAGTTCGGCGCAAGTGGCGGGTGGCGTTCCGGCCATGTGCGACGGCGTTACTCAGGGTCAGGCGGGCATGGAGCTAAGTTTGTTCAGTCGTGAAGTGGTGGCTATGGCCACGGCCATTGGGCTTACCCACAATATGTTTGACGGCAATATGTTTTTAGGCGTGTGTGACAAGATTGTGCCTGGAATGCTTATTGGCGCCCTGCAGTTTGGTCATATTCCCGCAGTGTTTGTTCCCGCTGGCCCGATGCATTCTGGTTTGCCCAACAAAGAAAAAGCCAAAGTTAGGCAGCAATTCGCGTCCGGTGAAGTGGGTGAAGATAAGCTGCTAGAAGCCGAGACCGCCTCTTACCACAGTCCCGGCACATGTACTTTCTATGGCACCGCTAATACTAATCAAATGATGGTTGAGATGCTGGGTGTGCAGTTGCCGGGTGCCTCCTTCGTCAATCCGGATAGTGAATTGCGTGATGCGCTCACGCGCGCAGCGGTTAGAAAAGTGATCGACTGTACGCAAAGTGCTGGAACGTATACCCCGCTTTACAGTGTAGTGACAGAAAAATCGCTGGTGAACTCCATTATTGGCCTTCTCGCTACGGGGGGCTCAACCAACCACACCTTGCACATTGTTGCGGTGGCGCGCTCAGCAGGTATCGAAATCACCTGGGAAGATATGGACGAACTTTCGCGTGTAACGCCGCTTCTGGCTCGCGTGTACCCCAACGGTCACGCTGACGTAAACGACTTTCAAAATGCTGGCGGTATGGCTTGTTTGGTGAAGGAGTTGCGTCTAGGCGGGCTGTTAAATGAGGATGTGGTCAATATTATGGGAGAAGGTCTAGACGCCTATGAAAAGGCCCCTAGCCTCGACGACAAAGGTGAAGCCGTATGGGGCGAAGCCTTTGGCGACTCCAAAGATACTACTGTACTGCGCCCGGCGAGTGCGCCCTTTGATGCTGAGGGCGGTTTGCGGGTACTGCGAGGCAACCTGGGTGAGGGCGTTATCAAAATTTCTGCCGTGGCACCTGAGCATCGTCAAGTGACGGCGCCATGCATTGTCTTTGAATCGCAAAACGAGCTAATCGATGCCTTTAAACGCGGCGAATTAGAGAAAGACTTTGTCGCGGTGGTACGCTATCAGGGCCCCAGTGCCAACGGTATGCCGGAGTTACACAAAATGACGCCGCCACTGGGCCTGCTGCAAGATCGGGGTTTTAAGGTGGCTCTGGTAACCGATGGGCGCATGTCTGGTGCTTCTGGTAAAGTGCCTGCTGCTATTCATATGTCGCCAGAGGCAAAATGTGGTGGGCCGCTTAACAAAATAAGAACAGGCGATGTTGTTTATTTCAACGCCGATGCCGGTATTGTGCGGGTGGAGGTCAGTGAGCACGAGTGGGCAATGCGCGAACCTACGGTCGAATCTAAGGTTACTCACGATCTGGGTCGTAATCTTTTTGGCGGTTTCCGATCCTTGGTAGGTATTTCACAGAAAGGCGCTACCGTATTTAATTTTGATTCAAAAAAATAATATTTATATGAGGAATATACTGTGGCAATCACAAAAGAATTTTTAAAGCCTTTAGGGGTTATGCCCGTTGTTGTCATCAACGATGTGGCCGACGCAGTTCCTATTACAAAAGCTCTGAAGGCTGGCGGTATTACCGCAGTTGAAGTTACTCTGCGTACGCCGGCGGCACTGGATGCCATCCGCGCGATTAAAGCGGAATGTGAAGGGGTGTTAGTGGGGGTAGGAACGGTCATCAACTATCAGAATTTAAAGGATGTTGCGGCTATTGGAGTAGATTTTGCCGTATCGCCGGGCTTTACTCCAAACTTAATCCGGCAAGCACAAGAGTTGGGCGTGGAGCTGTTGCCGGGGGTAGCGACGGTCTCTGAAGTTATGATGGGTATGGAGTTGGGTTTAAGCTGCTTTAAGCTATTCCCTGCAGTTGCAGTAGGTGGCATTCCCCTTTTGAAATCCATTGGCGGGCCGCTTCCTCAAGTGACATTTTGCCCCACGGGCGGTTTAACGATGGATACGTTTACTGACTTTTTGGCCTTGCCAAACGTGGGCTGCGTGGGTGGAACCTGGTTGGTGCCTGCCGATGCCGTGGCGAAAAAAGACTGGCCAGCCATAACTGATATTACGGCCAGGACGATTGCAAAAATAGCGTAGGGTCAGGCGACTATTTACTGCTGATAAAAAGTAAAAGCCAGAGGTGTTAGATTTTTCTGTCTAAGCTGGCCTTTCT
>JBLHGN010000082.1:0-12825 GCA_047616325.1 Lentisphaeria bacterium | reverse complement strand
GATCTAGACAATCTTCACACCATTCTAGTGGATGAAACAAGTATTGGTAAAGGACACAACTATTTAACCGTTGTACTGAATGGTATCAATGGTGAGGTTCTTCATATTGCAGAAGGGAAACGAAAAACCAATTTAGAAAGCTTTTTTCAAAAGCTCTCTCCAGGGCAAAAGGCTAGTATACAAGCCGTTGGCATTGATCGAAGCGGTGCTCATAGAGCGGTTATAAAAGAGCAAATCCCTGATGCCAGTATTGTTTTGACAAGTTTCATATTGTATCGAACTACAATGACGTGATCGACGAAATTCGTCGAGAAGAGGGCGTCAGGCAGAAGGAAAGGAAGGCAAAAAATTCATTAAGGGTCAACGGTTCAATTTATTTAAGAATCCGTGGAACCTCAAACCGACTACAAACTGTGACACCCATTCACTCACGCACAACACCGCCGCTATAAGTAAAATGCATGCCGCTATTTCTTGCGCCTTGCTAAGACCAAGCGCAGGAATGCCGACAAACTCGCAAAATGCAATACATACAACAAGCAAGGTCGTAGCGGCGATTTGTTTTTTACTGCTGGATAACATGTGTAGACCTAAGACGAAATTCGACTTCAGTAGTGCGACTAATAGAAACATTAACTGGGTTTCACCCATGTTTTAATTTATTCGGTTTTTTGTGCCTGCATACTGCGATATATCATAAAAATGACAGACGTAGAGAGCTCTCTTGTTTAGAATGGTTAACGAGATATATGCAGGAGAAATGTGTTAAATCACGTAAGATGATGCGTAATTAAAGGTAAGTCGATGGTCGATACTTCTGTAGTGCCTCATCCCGCATCTCCCTGTGTTCGAAACTGCTGTCTCGATGACAGGGATGTGTGTGTGGGATGTAAGCGCACGCTCGACGAAATTCTTGTATGGAGTGCAAGTAGTGCGGTGGGCAAGCTCGAAATACTGGAAAATACTCAAAAGCGATCACTCGCAGCTCTGCCGTTGGCCAAGAAAAACGTGCCATAAGCCTAAATAAATCAGTTGAATCTACTGCGGCGCCTAACGCATTGAAAATAAAGCGTTTTTCATTTTTTTGAGCCTCACCCATAGAGTGACTATGCGATTCTCTCAAAAAACAAAAAATCGCTCTATTTTCAGCACCTAGACGCCCTCACTACGATCCAACTGATTTATTTAGGATAATCCGATTTTTCTCAGCCCCAAAACTTCAAGCTGCTGTAGCGCAAAAAATCGCGTAGCATCATGGGTGGTTGGCGGTCAAAGTCTTCTCTGTCGGTAAAATATTTTCTGGCGCACCAAAGGGCATAACCAGTGGCCCAGCCTGCGTCGGCAATTAAGGTAGCCCACACACCGAAGTTCTTACGAAAATAGCGCTGGCGCGATTCAAACCAATACTGGGGTCTGCGCGGTTGCTTTTTGCGTGTGTCAGATATGCCAGTGGCCGCCCCCACCTCATGTACCACGCGACTCTCGGGAATGTACCAGCAGTCGTATCCGGCGCGCTGAATTTGCAGGCAATAATCCACTTCTTCAAAATAGAGGAAGTAATCGTCGTCCATGGGGCCAACCCTATTAAAAATATCGATAGGAATCATCAATGATGCTCCGGCTACCCAGTCAATTTTTTCAGGTTTATCAACATTGTTGCGTAGCACTCGATGGCGAGAAAATATTCGATCGAGAATGCCAAGGCCAAAACCAGCCAGTATCTCGCTCATGGCCGATGGAAAATTAAAGGTAGAGAGCTGTAAGGTGCCATCGGCATCTTCCAGGCGACTGCCACCGATGGCGTTAGGGTATTGGCCTAAGAACTCAACCAGTTTTACGCCTGCTTGAGGGCGTAGAAAGGCGTCGGGGTTTAGTAGCCAGTAAAAATTGGGTTCGCGCTTATCGGCCTTTTGAAAGCTGGCTTGGTAAGTTGCAATACCGACGTTGTTGCCATAGGCAAAGCCACCATTTTTTTCTGCAAGCTCAGCTTTGACCCAACTCGAGTAGTCGTTCTCAGCTATAAAGTTTTGCAGTTGAGAAAAACTATCGTCCGGCGATTGGTTATCTACCACTACAGTTTTTAAGTTGGGAAGAAATTGACGCTCATTGGCAAGACTTTTGAGGGCCTTGAGAGCCAGAGTCGCGGTTTTATAGTTGACGATAATAACTGCGACATAGTTTTCGTTGATTGCGCTGGATGCTTCAGTATTAGACATGGGGTGTTTTACCTAGTTTGAAACGAGTGTTGCTAGTTCACGAGTGCTTGTTTCATGATTTTCCGCACTGTTGGCTTGCGACTCTTTCTCTTTTTCTCTGGGTTTTTTCGAGCGAACCACCCGTGCAGGAATGCCCACCGCTGTAGCTCCGGCTGCTACATCGCAAAGCACCACGGCGTTGGCACCGATAACCGCGTCGTCTCCGATGTGTACCCTTCCGAGTAATACGGCACCGGCACCAATATGCACACGATCGCCCAGTATGGGCGCATCGTCGAGTGCGTTAAGGTCTTTAATTCCCATCGTCACTCCCTGGCGAATAATGCAGTTGTCTCCGATGTGGGTATTGCCGTGAATCACAATGCCGCCCTGATGTTCAAAAACAACACCTTGGCCCAACTCGATACTGTCGGGAAGCTCAATACCATATATATTGCGCGCCCGTCGATACAGCATGCGGTATAACAGCGTTAATGGCGCACGTAAGATGCGAGGGTTAACTGTTCTGCGCCAACGTCCAAATCGGTGAAAAGCTACAGCTCTAAAGCCCGGTCTGGTCCAGTCTCGCCCGTGGGCGATCCAATCTTGTTTTATTTGGGTGAACAGCTGCATTGGACCTACCTAATGTTTTGGGCTTTGTTATGCTCGGTTGTTTGACTTCTGCTGCCACGGCGCCTTGCGATAAAAGTATCACTCGAGTGTTCGGCTTTATTACTGCGAAGCTGAAGCTTGAGCGGCATTCTACTGCATATGCTGCTCTCTTTTTAAGGTCAATTATTAAGTTGTTTGAAACGACGACGGTTGTTGCGTTTCGGGTGTTAAGTTTTATGGAGGCTAATATGTCATTTGAACGTCTATATGACGAGAGTTATGAGCGAGTTCTAAATAGAGTTCTCGAAAGTGAAATATTTTTCGATGTCTTCTATGGATATTTTTTGAATTCGTCCGAGGAAGTAAAAGCAAAATTTGTAAATACCGACATGGCCGTGCAAAGAAAATGTTAAAAAAATCGTTTTACAGCCTTCTAATATTTTACGGCTCCAATCAAGCGGACCACTATATTGAGAAAATTGTAGTAAGCCATAATCGTGCTAACCTCAATATTCCAGAATATATGTACGACCTGTGGTTGGATGCACTGATACTGGCATTGCGAGATTACGATGAGCAATTTAACAGCGATGTGGAGCTTGCGTGGCGCCTAGTGTTGAGGCCAGGCATTACCCACATGAAGTTCAAATATTCCCGTATCAGCTGACAATAGCGTGGCTTGCATAGCCTCTATGTCGGCTAAGTTAATGATTTAAGGGCGAATAGATATACGTTTTATAGCGCTCGTCTACTCCTTGCCTATCGGTATTACCTAAAGCGTATATGACGCGCGACTGCAAGTTCGAATAGGCGATGCTCTCGCGGCTCACTTCTGTTCCTAGTTTTTGCAGATCACCGCTAGCAAACGCCTTAATTAAACCTTTTCAATACGCTCAGTGATTTCAATGTAATTTGCACCAGGAATAAAAAGGGTGGGGGTAGTAAAAAGCAAAATTTGCGTCAAATACGATGTCGAGGTCTTTGAATAGCGCTTTCTCGTGGGTAACCTCGCCAATGTCACGACAAAATAGCTCAATTGCCAGTATCGTAGGAGATGGGGTGAGGGTAGGCGCCTTCTCTTATATGTTTTAAGGCTCTGGATTCGCTCATGGTCGGCGTAAAGTGCAATTCGTAATCGCCTTATTCGGCCGTGGAATAGTCGAGGGTATCGTTATCAGCAACCGAAGATTGCCACCGTTCTCTCCCTCACCGATAAAGGTGTATACCTTGGTTTGTCCAAGACTCAGGGGCGTCCATATCAAAATTAACAGCATCACCACCTTCACACTCCAGATCAAAAATGGCGGTATTTGTGTGTCGATCTGTTTACTTTTGGTTATAAGTGGTTTGTCTCTCAGCGTCACACAGTGCATAGCGAGTGTCATTTATCTTTGAGCTTGAGACATAGTATAATTACAGATCGAAGCTAATTCGCTGCCGTGCTATGTATTGATCGAGTGCATGTTGATACTTCGCGCTTGCCTTTAGCCTCCAAAGGTAAGCACATCTAGCATCTAAACCTAACTAACTCCTACACCTAAAGTTACACTTATACGTGACCCTATGATATTGATCGTTATTTCCCCCGCAAAAAATCTCGACTTTGACACCCCCGTTCCCATAAAAACACACACAAAAGCAGCGCTTCTGGAGCAGTCACAAATGCTCATTGAGCAGCTAAAAAAACTGCCGCCACAGGCCGTTTCGTCGCTGATGGGTATTAGCGATAAGCTGGGTACACTCAACTACGATCGCTTTCAGCGTTGGTCTCTGCCATTTACACCCCAAAATGCGCGCCAGGCGCTATTAGCATTTAAAGGCGATGTGTATTTGGGTTTGAACGCCTACGCCTTTGACTCGCAAGACTTCGACTTTGCCCAGCGCCACCTGCGCATACTCTCTGGGTTATATGGCGTGTTAAAACCGCTCGACCTGATTCAGCCCTACCGCCTCGAAATGGGCACCAAACTAAGCCATGCCCACGGTGCGAATCTCTATCAGTTCTGGGGCGACACAATAACCGCTCAGCTCAATAAAACCCTAAAACCCCTCGATGAACCTGTTTTGGTGAACTTGGCCTCGGGCGAGTATTTCAAATCCATTAAAAAACAGCAGCTAAGCGCTCCCATCATTACTCCCGTATTCAAAGATTGGAAAAATGGTGACTATAAAATCATCAGTTTCTTTGCAAAAAAGGCAAGAGGGCTAATGAGCGCCTATATTATTAAGAACAGAATGACCGATGCCGAGCAAATGAAAGATTTTGATTGGCAGGGTTATGGTTTTAATGAAGCGCTGTCCAATGCCAGTGAGTGGGTATTTACTCGCAAGCAAGATTAGGGCGATGCGATAACTATGGGCAATCCAATGCTAATACGAATCTTGGTAGTAGACGAAGCCGCCTTTGTGCGCGACACGCTAAAACGCTCTTTAAGGCGCTTTCTCGACAAGGTTGAAGTGTATGACGCGATTAATGGCAATCGCGCCATCGCTGCATTAAAGGCGAATAAAATCGATCTTATTCTGTCTGACTGGGATTTGCCAGAATTGTCCGGTGCCGAATTGCTGCGCTGGGTGCGCAGTGAGGAAAAATACGAAAAAACGCCCTTTATCGTGGTGTCGAGCCAGGGGGACAGAAACATGGTAGTGCGCGCTATTGAATCTGGCGCAAGTGACTTTTTGCCGAAACCGTTTTCGCCCGACGATGTGCAGAAAAAGGTGGTTAAACAGCTTGCACGCATTGGCTATAAAGCTAAACAAAAAGCCGCGACAGGAGGCTCGGGCTTTGGCTCTATCGATGTGCTCACCAGTGGGGGAGGCGCACCTCAAAAAGCGGCTGTTCAAAAACCCAGAGAGATTAAAAGTGCAGGTGGTTTTGGTTCTCCAGCCAAAGCTAAACCGGCAAGCAAACCAAAATCGAATAGCTTTGGCGGGCGAGCACAGCTTCGTTTTAGCCAATGTACATGTATTTGCGAGATTAGTGAGTTATCACTAACCGCGATGAATGGCCTGATGCCCCGGCCGGAGATAATGCCTACCATTTTTGATACCGCCACTGCAGAGATGGTGAGCGCCAAAGGTCAACCTCTGGGCATACTCAACGTGTATGTTCACAGCCTTCAGTCCGTGGACCCGCGCCAAGACGCTGGCACCCTCAAAATTACAGTTCGATTCGCCGGCAACTCCCCAGAGCAGTTTGAGGCTCTATCAAAGGCCATCGCCATCGGCAGTTAATAACCTGGACCATAATTCAGGTCGTTTGCTTCTCGCCGCATATCCTGTGATTTGCCTTGAGTGAGGCATATTCATTCTCTATTCAGGTGTTTACAAGTAAAATTGGACCGTGTGAATAAAGGCGGATAATCTAGGCCTTACTTATGCTGTTCGACTTTCGTCATGTGTGCGCATTGCTGGCGCGAAATTTATCTGCCGCCCAGTGGTCTCCGATGTATAGTCAGCTTTTTCGAGAGCAGCCATTTTTGTGCTGTCGCAAAAAAGGAGAGGGCATATGTTAGATGTAAATCCAGAAATTGTGTGTTTTCTTATTCGGAACGTTCGAGATATGCAGGCCCAGGAAGACTCTGGGGGCAAAGAGCCCCTGGACGCGATGAGCGATGCTGAAGAGTTAAACCTTGCGCAAAGCGACACTAGCCCCATATTGAGTGAGTTTATAAGCACAGTGAATGACCTGGAGCCTGACCAGCAGCAAAAATGTACTTGCATTGTTGTGGTTGGGGCGCGGTGATTTTGACGCGTCAGAATGGTCCGACGCTCTTGCGTTGGCAGCAGAAAATTGGTCGGCCAATACGGCGGACTACCTTCTTTCTCTGCCACTACTGGCAGAGTACCTCTCCGAAGGCTTACACGCGCTTGACTACGATTGCGAATAAACGCCGGGCAATACGGCCCACTACTACCGAGACTCTCCCCTAGATGGAAATTAAAATTACAACAGCAAAAATTAATCTTGCAATAGTTTGGCTCTTCCTACTTTTTCCTTTCGCCGCTATGGCAGACAATCGCATATTGCACGAAGCCAATTACCAAGGTGAATTTAAAGGCTTTACGATTAAAATGACACGCACTCTCTACGAGCTGGGTGGTGGTCGTTTTTTGTTGAAGGCAAATGCGACGAGCATATTGGGCTATATAGAAGAGAGCGAAGAATTTTTGTGGAGCGAAGCGGCAGGCATCGTGCCACAGAATTATCGCTACAAACAATCGGTGTTTAGCATAAAGCACTACCGCTCCATAGATTACGACTGGTCAAACATGGTGGCCCACACCAAAGACAAAAAAGATACTAAAAAATTACCACTGCAAGAGGGAATATTAGGCCCGATGAGTTATCAACTAAAGCTGCAGTTGGATCTCGTTAAAGGCGAGCAACAATTGAATTATCATTTTGTTAATCGAAATAAAGTTAAGAATTTCGAATTTTCTCGCAGCGATGAAAAATATTCCGGGCAGGAAAAAGTATGGACAGACAATGCCATTCTTGTAAAAAGAACTAATGAAGGCGACGACCGTCAAACCAAACTTTGGTTTGATGTTGGTGGGCACTTTACGCTGGCTTCCCTATTACAAGAGGACGGAGGAGATAGTCACGCCATGGTAATGGAGTCGTATACCTTTTATCCGCCGTTTGATAAAACGCCTTTTGCTTTGATCGAGTAGTCTTTTAACTTTAGATTAATGTCGAATTAAATTAAAAACGGAATAAAGATATTTTCGTTTAATTTATAGCTGAAAGCAGCGTCTTTGTTACGCTGCGATCTTATTTTTGCACCTAAATTTTTTAAATCACTAAAGTAACTTCCTCTCCAGTTTGTTTCCAAGTACGCCCGAATTTTTTTACATCTTAGTGCGTCAAATACCCTTATCGAAATATCGTAATAAAACCTTCACATTACTGTCGTCTAAATTTAACAAAACTTTTAGACACTAGTCCCACAAAAGCCAGCCAGGCCAATTGACGCCGTAAAAACGAATGCGATGACATTGTCCCGATAGAGACCCAGAGTCAACGATTAGCATATTCACGTGTGAATGGACTGCAATGTGTTGCACTACTAGGCATACAAAGCCCCAATCTTCACCATTAACTATTTTTACCATTAAATACAACGACCCTACCTTAGGAGAATCGATTCTCATGAAAATTAAGACCCTTTTAAGCCTCACAGCAGTTTCTGCAGCCTTAGTTGCCTGCGGCGGTGGAGGCATCAATATTGATGCCCAAAATTTTTCGACAACCACCAGCACGACTACTACTGATGAATCAATCGGCGATGGCGCTACGGTTATCACTGCAAGCGGCGGAGGTGATACCACTAGCTTGTTATGTGCAACTTATGTGAAATCTGGCTTAACTTTGTCGGGTGTTGCAGACGGTGCAAACTGCATTTATGGAACGGATTTTGCTGCACTAACCAACCCTATTGTGACAAGCACCCAGGTGGCTTTTCGGGATTTGCCAAATGATGGCGTACACATTTTTCTTGACAGTTTGGTTGTGGGAGAGAGTTATAACAGTGACGCCGATATGGCTGCAGCGAGTATCGTACAAGGGGGTGATGGCACAATTCTTCGCATAGATGCTGGTGCAACTTTGGCGTTTCGCACTTCAGAAGATTACATGGTAATTAACCGTGGCTCACAAATTTTTGCAGAAGGGGCCGTCGATGCCCCGATCACTATCACTTCAGTAAGTGATGCCGTTGATGGCACCGTTACACCAGAAGCAGTGCAGGAGTGGGGTGGAATGATCATCAACGGATTTGGTGTGACTAACAAGTGTACCTATACAGGAACTCGCGGCGTCGATATTGCGCTTGCAGATGAATGTCACGTTGCTGCAGAAGGAAAATCGGGTGATGCGCAAACTTTTTACGGTGGCGATAATGATGCCGATAGCTCAGGAACGTTAAATTACTTTATCGTTAAGCACACTGGCGCTGAAGTTGCTGAAGGAAATGAATTAAATGGTATTTCTTTTGGTGCGGTGGGCTCCGGCACTACTGTGAGTTACGTGCAAGCTTATTCTACCTATGACGACGGATTTGAAATGTTCGGTGGTGCCGTGAATGTGGACCATTATGTTGCGGTGTATGTGCGCGACGATTCCATCGATATCGATGAAGGCTATATTGGAACTTTTGATTACGCGCTTGTGATTCAGTCCGCAACCGACGGCAACCGCTGTATGGAATCTGACGGTATCGGTAGTTATTCCAGTCAAACTGATGAAACCAAAGCAGATTTTATCGCGCGCGGATTAAATTCGGCGGCAACAATTCGCAATGTAACCTGTATCGTTTCGCCCACTTCCGTGGCAGCCGCCATGACAGCGGCAGCCCAAGATCCGCTTCTAGGTACCGCCACGCATGACCCTGGCCAAGGGTTCCGTATTCGCGAGGGGCACTTCCCAACTATTGAAAACGTGATTGTAACTACTGCGTTTATGGGCGACGTTCTTACGGGTGACGACGACTATAACTATTGTTTGCGTATTGATGACGAAGGGCAGCAGGCGGCGATAGATGGTGATCTCACGATTACCTCATCCATCTTTGCTTGCCAAGATTTGGTCGACAGTTCATTGGCTGGCGGTGAATCAACTTTGGATTGGTTGAACGCGAATGGCGGAAACCTATCACAGCAGACATTGGAACTAGGCGAAGATCCCACTGCCGAGACTGTTCCAGAATTAGTGATTCTCGACGGATTTTATTCACTTCCTATCGCAAGCACTATCGTTAACGGCGTAGCTGCGAATGCAACAATTACTCCTACTGAAGGTCGTGGTTTTATTGGGGCAGTGACAGCGGATGACGATTGGACGGCAGGCTGGGTCTACGGTTTGGATGCGTCGAACCGCGGTCAAGCCCTCTGGTTCGAATAAGGTTAGGCACTTATTAGCTGCATTTATAAGCGTAAAGAACAATGCCGTAATCAAAGGGCGCCTTACGGCGCCCTTTCTGTTAGCGGCCAACCGATTCATTTTGACAGCATAGGTCAGCTCAGATGAAAAAATATGTGAACAAAGGCGCGGCACTAGCCGTGTTTCCCATTAGCGCATTGAGCCTGTTTATAAGCAGTGCGGTGTATGCGCAAACTAGCGATCAAGTAGACGCTGCAACGTCCGAGCAACAACAACAAGAAGTAAAACCAAGGATCGTGCTTCGCAATCCCATGGAGGATATGCTCATCTTGGGTCGAATTCAAAGTGCTGCAGGCGACATCGTATTGGAGCGAATGGAGCAAGAAGTTGCTGTTGATCTGATTAGCGCCGAATTAATTGCGCGAGTGGGGGACTCAGATGTTGCCTCAGCGCTGCGTCGCGTTACAGGCATTACGCTAGTGGATGATAAGTTTGTAATGGTGAGAGGGTTAGGCGAGCGCTACTCCAGCACTTCTCTAAACGGAGCGGTAATTCCATCGCCAGACCTTACCCGAAATGTTGTGCCTTTGGATCTATTCCCCACGTCAATCGTTCAAAC
The DNA here is from genome assembly GCA_047616325.1 of Lentisphaeria bacterium. Taxonomy (GTDB): domain Bacteria; phylum Pseudomonadota; class Gammaproteobacteria; order Pseudomonadales; family Cellvibrionaceae; genus JBLHGN01. The sequence continues at coordinate 2,516 of JBLHGN010000082.1, read as the reverse complement.
AATTTCCGTTCAAAAAATGGCATCTGCAGATATGCCCGCCTCTTTCGGCGGAGGCGCTATCGATATTCGTACTAAAGGACTTCCAGACGATTTTCTATTTTCTGTTGGGCTTGGGCTTGGCGGAAATTCTGAATCTGGCGACTTTTACACTTACTCTGGAGGAGGGGATGACGATCTAGGCGAGGATGACGGTACTCGGGCTCTTTCACCTGCCTTGTCCAATGCATTAAACCGTTACCGTGGCGATTTCGAAAATATTGCAGGGTTTGAGGGTATCCCTGGTTCGGAGGCGGAGGCTGTCAATCGTGGATTAGCTTTGGAATTAAATCGTGGGGTGAACATCGAGGAAGAGTCTGGCAGCCCAGACCGCTCGTTGAAATTGGCACTGGGGAATACTTTCGTAGTCAAAAATGATATGGAAATAGGTTTTCTAGCAGGTTTATCTTATGATTCTAGCTGGCGGAATACTGAGAAAACCTTTGTTTTAAGCGGGGATAGGATCGAGGGTGAGAGCTCGCCGTTTCAAGATTTGGCTTTTGAAAAAGAAAGTACGTACAACGTATCGCTTTTAGGGAATTTCAGTTTAGGACTGCGACTAAATGACGAGAATGAGATAAGTACTACTTCGATATTTATCCGTAATACTGACGACAAGGCTTCCATTCGAGATAAATTTGATAGTGATTCACCGATCACTAGTGGAACCTCATCACGTCTATATTCACTGCGCTATGAACAGCGCGAACTGCTGGTAAATCAAATTCGCGGAGAACATGAGTTTGGCTCTTCCACTCGTGATACCTTGGGTTTGAACTTTTTTCAGGCGCTCGACGGCCTCAAATTTAACTGGTTCTACTCCGATAGTGAATCAACTACGAATATCCCCAATGAAGTCAAAGTTGGTGGCAGTGCTGGTTTTATTTCCCCATTCTCACTTGAGACAACTATCTCTACCGTTTCAAAAGGAAGTTCTGCCGCAGATTATAGATTTACTGAGCTTGAAGACTATGTGGACAGCTACGGTTGGGATGTAGCCTTCCCCATTGAAACTGATAGATTTACCTTAGAGCTAAGCGGTGGTGCTGAGGCTTGGCAAAAATCGCGTACATATAAACAACTTCAATTTGGTTTAGGTTCTAGTGATTTAAGCGCTCCGCCAAATATTGGTCTTCCGGGGGAAGTGTTTAGCGATGCCAACGTGGCTGACGAAGGTCTTGGGTTTCAAGTAAGCGTAACTTCTGAAAATTCAGACAGCTATATCGCCGCTAACAAAGTAAATGCTGCTTTTGGTAAATTCGATATAAATTGGAATGAAACCATTCGTATCGCAGCAGGGTTAAGGTGGGAGGATTACCAACAAGTGGGCTTGTCTTGGGAGGTTCTTGATTTTGAGGGCAGTCAACTTGTTCCCAATGGCACTGAAGCGCGAGCATTTGATGAAACAGTTAATCAAGGCGGACAGCCGTCTAATGTCATTGCCGATTATTTCAATGAGGCTACGTTTGTTGATAGTGATATTTTTGGTTCTTTGGCTGTTACTTACATGGCGGAAGATTTTCTAGCGGAAGACTTTCAGTTGCGTTTTGGTTATAGCGAAACCACTGTTCGACCCGATCTAAGAGAAATTACAGGAAGTAGCTACATAGACCCCATCAATGATTTTCTCGTTTTTGGTGATCCGGATCTAATCCCCGCACAATTTAAAAACTATGATGTGCGCGCCGAATGGTATTTCACTAGCGGTGACAATATGACCTTGTCATTTTTCTACAAAGATATCACCGACCCCATAGATGTTGAGGAAAGTGCCCGCTCGGATGATGGCCGGGCAATTAAGGTATTCAATACCGAAAGCGCAGAAATTACAGGGTTTGAATTTGAATTCCTAAAGAGCTTGGGAAATGTATCCGATATCCTTGAGCCCTTCTTTATTCAGGGAAACGTGACTATCTTGAATACAAACACGGTAGTTGGCGAGCGTGGTATTTCGCCAACTAATGCTGAACGGCCTTTAGTTAACGCTGGAGATACTTTGAATTTAATCTTTGGCTACGATTCAGACGACGGAAAACACGCTGCAACACTATCCTATAACTGGTTTGGCGAGCGTCTTTCTTTTGCAGGCCGGGCAGGCCAAGCGGATGTCTACGAGCAAGCTTCCAGCTCCTTGGACTTAACTTACTCTTACTATCCTACTGAGCAATTTACAGTAAAACTTAAAACCAAAAACTTGAGCGATGAAACGAATTCCTGGCGTCGCGAAGGTGAAAGTTTTACTGATTTGGAGGAAGGAAAAGGGCTTACTTATAGCCTAAGCGTCGACTATACCTTTTAATATTTCTCATTAAAATAGAAGGATAAGCCGCGCTTTGCGCGGTTTTTTTTTGCCTTTTGAGCAAGTTAGCATGGGTTTTTTAAGAAAAACTATTGAACATGAGCTTAAAGTTTGCCGTAAGTGTGCGAAATTCTGCGTATTTATGATCGTTATTGGGCTGATGTAAGCGTGTTATCCAGGG
>JBLHGN010000081.1:0-13085 GCA_047616325.1 Lentisphaeria bacterium | reverse complement strand
ACCGCTGTTATCTCCATCACAGGCGATAATTTTATCGGATTGTTTGTTTGCCCTGGCCCATCAATTAGAACTCGACTACGCCGATGAAATACGCTCTCTGAAACAGGCCGCTAGAAATGGGAGCGATAACCCACAGAATTTATCTGCTGATGGCAATAACGGCTTAATAGAACAAAATAACTTAGACAGTGGGGTCACCTGCAATGGGTGGCTCTACGGCTGGCACTCAAGCATGTCGACTCTCTTCCTTATCAATCCATCGATATTCCTTACAAGGTGTTTACGTCGTGAAGGTGGGCAGAGAGATGGAGGTGCCGGTTTGACGCCGATTAACTTGTAGGGGAGCTTTGCCATGGCAACAAAATAGCTTTAGAACGATTCACCTTTACGAGGAAATCATTAAAATAAGCGAGCCTATGGTCTGATCGTCCCACCTAAAATAGCTTGAAGCAAACTCTCCAAAATTACTCGGTACGTTACAGCCGGGTAAACTCATTGATCTTATTTAATTCCTCTGCCGCTCTTACGAATGCTAGCCCGGTTAACCATTGCCAACTATCCTGACACAGAGGGACAAGCAGATCACCTCCACCTATAACCACACATATCTAACACAGTAATCTAGTATCAGAGAATTGCCTATAGCCTTTGGGGACATGGTTTTTTCAATCTGTGGAGGTGAATTTTTCCTGTTTGGACCCGCTATTCTCTATTGCCAAAGGCAAGGCTAAGCGCCAGGGAAAATGAAACCCAGGTCGCGTCGGTATGACCATAATCGTAAATACGCTCGTGCACCACAAGTTTGTCAATCTCTCTGTCGCGCAGGGTCGTGACAAAAGGCACTACGGTAGATGTAAAGCCGCCAGACATACTATTTATAAAAAACGTTTTAGCAAATGGCACATGGGTGGCGATACGTTCGTCGATTAAGTCATTTAACGCGGATACATTAATATAAGGGTCGAATATAAAATGATGTTTAAATATCGGTGGATTTTCGTTATCCATAAACGCCATAACAAGCGAGGCCATGCCGCCCGCTGAAGAACCCTCAAAAGTGCGGTTACTGGCGACAACTCGATACTGAGATTCTACTCTAGGAACAAACTCTTCGGTAAAAAATCGAAAATACGTGCGGGCGCCAGGAAGAATATAATCCGTCGCGCGGCGGCCCGGTGGCCCTTCAGTAATACCCACCATAATCAGCGGACGGCTCTCAACGTCAATCACTTTGGCCTGGAAGCTTACGTCGTATTGGGCATCTGTAACGTAGACAATAGGGAAGCTACGTTCGGGTTCCAAGTCGTATTCAGGGGGGAGGTAGACGTGATAGTCATAACTAACAGCCGTAATCGACGATGCGATACTTTGATCAAATTCCCAACGACCAAAATAGGCATAGTTGTCGACCAGTATCTCTGGGTCAACATAATTTGGTGTAACGTAAACCATATTTGGCACACTGACGCCCATGGTGTTGCCGCCCGAAGCTCCTGGCGTATAGGAATTCACCCCACTATTATCCGAGACCTTGCAGGCACTAAGTAGGCCGAGCGCCATTAGTATTATCATATTTTTCATAAGGGCACCTCTAATAATTGAAATTGCCGCTAATAGACGCATCATTGTTAGCTTGAGACGAATAGAATGGGTATATTCGTACTCAATCTCGCGTAATTACTTTTGACTAGCGGAGGTTTGCTTAAGTAATGCAATTTTGTAACAATTCTCGCTGAGCCGAACAGTCCCGACAAAGAAAAATTGGACTATTGGTTTAGCCACTTTCGATAAATAGGACGCTCAAAAGGCGCTTCGCTCACTGTGAGAATTAAGGTATCGTGAAGATCTGTATTCGGCCATTAATAGCTTTGATATTTGGAGCTCTAATGATGGCACTCATATCTTGCAGCGACAAAAACACGCGACCGTTAAATAACACCGCCGCCGTTGATAGCACCCGGGTAGTTGGTCGTTACCTAGCAAGCGAGAATGTCATTCAATTTTCTTGGGTGGGTGTTCGTTTAGTCACTTACAAGATCACCCGAAAAGAGGGCCTAACGTCACCTATCTATTTGATTTTTAATCTGTTTTTTCGCCTTCAGGTCTTTACTTTAAAGCTGGGGTAGCGGTATTAGACTCTGACCCCATTGATCAATTTGTCATAAAAACCCAGGCATGAATAGATACCTCAAATTCTTGTGCATATTCGCCTAAGAATTTGGCATAAGTGGCTCTATCTTGATCTGAAGTGAAGCAGACCTGACGGTTATTGCCACGTTGTATGACATGTTGAGGAATACCCAAAGGGCATATGCGAGAAAGTCTTGCCATGGTTACATCCTTTTAACCAATGAGTGAGAAGTGCTATTTTAATTGAAAAGTTGGGCCAACGAAAACCAGGAATATTGCGCCATAAGTTTTATCTGACCCCACTTATCCCGTGTGACTTATTCCCGCATGAAAAGCACATGTGTAGTCGGGCGCCGTGCAAAATAGTATAGTGACGCGCGAAATGGGCTTGCTCTCGCTCTTTTAGGGGTATTGCGACGAGATGTTGAGTGGCATGTTTTTACTCGGTTTGTGTTTACTCAATAAGCCGCTCATTTTGCTTTGCTTTACTCTAGCTATTTACTGCAGCAATTCACTGTAGCAACTTACATTTATATGGGCCTAATAGGGGAAAATTATGGAAACAACAAAAGATAGTGGTTCACTGTGGCGCACTATTTCCATCGTTCTTTTGGTGGTGATAGTGGCTTTGGTTTTATTTTATTTAAATACACCGCGGTTTTATCCGTTGGACCCGCCGGTAGCGGGGGGGATAGATTACAACTTAGTGGTTAACGAACAGGGTGTGCCTCAGCCTTATACCAAAGACGGTGAAGCTTGGGCAGAGTGCTCGCCGGAAGAATGTGGTATCGACGAGAAAATGTCGCGGGATGTCGACGCTCTTTTTAATGAAGAAATGGGTGGGTATGTGGTTCTTTCGGAATCTAGAAAAATGAGCCCTGTACAAAAAACCTCTTCGATTACTTCGCTGTTGGGTGCTCCAGCACATGCGGCTAGTGGGTCATGTTACATTATTTGTGTTTACATTCCCCAAGTTGGATGGCGTTATTTTTACGACAGAAATGACCCAAACTGCCCTTAAAACTTTCGTATAAGAACAAACGGATAACAGTGTTTGTTCTTATATTTCAATATTCAACTTGACGAGAAAGGAAGCCTCAGGGAGATATTTTTGTGGCCTGGGGTCTGTGGTGAAAAAGTTATAATCTCGAAAGCTAAAATCTGTACCTAATAAGTTATTACCTTCGATGGTGATTAGGCCTATACGATAGGGCAACTTATAATCTAGGCTTAAGTCTAAGGTCCAGAACTCTTCATTGTTGTTAATAGGGTCTGGCGAAACAAAACTATCCGCCAACACTTCTTGCTTTACAAAATTTGCACCAAGTCTAATAGAGATATCTTTGGTTACTGTGTAACTAAGGTTTATTGGTAAAGTTTCAGTTTTTATGTTTCTTGGTATGCTCGTTCTAAAATCGCCACGGGGAAGTACAGTGCTATTAAAGCTAGCGGAATCATATTCCATGCTTATGGAAAGCGAATCGGAAATGGATTGATAATAATATAGCTGTAGAAATTCATTTTCAATTTGCTTATGTACTTCTACTGCTTCAAAGATATCTTCAATAAATTCCACGGGCAGCTCTAAATCACGCTGCCCATATTCTACTCCTAGACTAATTCGTTCAGATACGTTCAAGTCAAAACCTACCCCCGATAATTCAGACTCAATACCTTCAGGCTCGTCGAAAACCTGGCCAAACCCGGCAATGAGGGTGGGTTCAATTCCCATGTTAGTATCTTTGCTGCGACTTACAGTGCGTAAAAATGCACCACGAGCAGTGAGCTTGGGCGAAATTAGCCACTCGATACCGACTTTTGGGTCCAGGCTCCCCCCGAATTCAGCTTCACGCTCTACGCTGGAAAAAATAACGCCTGTAGCTCCGTCAGCTGTTTCTAATTCTTCGACTTTTGAAAAATCAGAGAAGCTAGCGCCAGCGGTAATCATTAAGTTATTTTGAAGTAGTGGCCAATAGGAGTAAAAATAAACATTGTCAAACTGATTTTCTACTTCGGTATTTTCAAATGTCAAAGAAGTTCCAAAAGGCGAGTCGAAACCAAACTCAAGAACTAACTCTGTATTTGCGCTAATATTTCCAGCACCAACAATTAAATTTGCTTTATTCATATTGAGGCTGTATTGCACTTCGAATTGCTGAATATCAGACTGAGCTGTGAGATTACTGGTTGAAAGAGCATCAGGCCCCAGCGCTAACGAATCATCCCTCCTAAAATCCGATTCTTTCTCAATATACGAAACCAAAATATTAGAGTCAGCTGTAGGTCGATAATTAGCCCCCACTCTTACCGTATCAACATCATCCTCAACCCTTAAATTCTCCGAAAAATTATCCAAATCAAACTGCAGGGCAATATCCCCTCGCGCTTCTTCCCTTCGGCGCAATTCCACTTGTAAACCTAAATCGACAATGGGTTGGTACTGCACTAAGAGATTGGTAATTTCATAATCTACGTCGTTGTTTGCCCGAAAGCCGTCGCTTTGGTAGGCGTACTGCCCCAGACTCATGCTTACCTGCTCGGCCAAACCGTTTACGCTCCAGTCGTAGGCGCGCGTGCCTTGCGAGCCGCCCAATACGCTGGCGTGGGCATGTAAGCCCTCTTCTACAAATAGTGAGTTGTATTCGTTAATACCCACTTCCCCTGGCCCGGCGCCTTTTACTACGCGTAAACCACTTTCGTCTATGCCTAAGGGCAAGGGTTGTGCGCCAAGGGGGGCTAAGAGGGTGGCCTGTAGCCGTTCGCTGGCGCGCAGGGCTTCGAAGTTGGGTTTGTCGGCGTAGGCTTCGGCTAATAGGCGGTGGCCGCTAAATTCGCTGGGGGCTTCGCTTATGGCGTTGGTGCCTTTGCGAATGGCCAGTTGGTTAAAGTTAAGGGCTTTGTATAGGCGTGCCTGGCTGGCGCTGCGGGCGGCGGCGTCTTTGTCGAGCACTAAGCGCGAGCGGTATACGGCGCGGTTGTCGTTAAGGGTGGCGGCGGTATTTAGGTCGGCTACGGCTTCTACCAGGCGGTTTTCGCTTTGTTTTAGCAGGGCCTCATAAAATACGGGGGTGGGGTCGTTGGGGTCTAGTTGTTTTGCCAGGGCAAATTGGTCTGCGGCTTTGTTGTTGCGGTGTTCGTAGAAGTAGGCCTTGCCCAAATAGCTGCGGTAAAGGCTGTTGCTGGGGTCGAGCATTACGGCCAATTCAATGGCGGCGCGGCCTGTGTTTAAGTTACCCAAGCGTATATCGGCAAGGCCCATCATAAAATGACTTAAGGCGTTATTGGGGTTGGCGGCTAGCGAGTTTTGCAATATGCGGCGGGCTTTGCGGTTGCGGTTATTTTGTAGGCTTAACACGGCTTTAAGGGTGTTGCTCTGTGCCAGGGTGGCTGGGGCGTTGTGAGTGCTGACCTGCGCCAGGGTGGCCTTGGCTAAGCGGGTTTTATTTACGCCAATGGCCAGTTCTGTTACACGCAGCTGTAAAAGGGCCTCGTTGGGTAGTTGCGCGAGGGCTTGTTGTGCGGTGGCTAGCGCAGCATTTAAGTCGAACGCGGCTTGCAGGCTATAGGAGTGGGCCAATAGCACTTTGGCATTGCTGGGAAAGCGTGCAAGTAACTGTGAGGTGAGCGTAAGGGCCTGTTCGGCGTGCCCGGCTACTAACACCATAAGGGCGGCGACTGCTTGGGCGTCGGCCGAGTTGGCGTCTATTTGCAGGGCCTGCTGGTTGGCCTCTGTGGCTTGGGCGATATCGCCGCGATAGAGGGCTATGGCGCTTAGTAGGTTTTGTGCGGCAACATTGTCTTTAAATACGGGTTCGGCGGATATGAGTGCGGCGGCCTCGGCGTAGCGGCCAGCGCTAAGTTGTGCTTTTAGGCTGTCGGGCAGTGAGACGTCTTGATTAAACAGGGGCGGGTAGTGCAGCACCCAATTAACGGAGGCCTGCATAACAATGGGTATGCCAGGCGAAGGTGGTGTATTTGCCCCCGCGCTACTTTGTTGCATGCCGGTAAGGCGGGTGCTGCCAAAGGCGTTGTTGGCGTTCACCACCCCTTCTAGTACCGTTACCGAATCGCTTTGCGGGGTGTGGCTTACAATAAATTCTGTGCCTTCTACTGCGGCATTCATATAGGGGGCTTTAACGGTAAAGTCTTTGGGCGTGCGAGAAATAAAATGCGCGGCGCCTTCTACCAGCTCTAACCAGAAGGAATCTTTTGGTGCGATAAACTTAACCAGTGAATCTTTTTTTAAGCGCACGAGGCTGTCGTTTTCTAAGAGCAATGCCGCTCGGGCTTCGGTAATGCGCAAGCTGTCGCCATAACAGAACACGTGCCCCACTTGTGCGCTTGTCCAGGTGCTTGCACCACTGGCGCGCACACTGGCTTGCCCTTCGACGCTTTCTAATTTTGCCGCCCATGTGGTGCAGCGCGCCGTTGTTTGCGCCTGTGCCTGCAAAGGAAAAATACACGCTATTAGTACGGCGTATAGCGCAGTATAAATTGGAACGTGCAACGTAACAGGGCCTAAACGAATTGAAGCTCGCATAAATTCACTCCCACCAGTGATTTATTCATTTTTTTTTATTGCTTGTATTTTCATGCTTTGTGGCTAACAAGGCAATTGATACCTCGAAAAGAAGCGACTTATTGCCAAATAACTTAGCCTGTTTTGGCTTTTTTGTGTAACGCGGGCAATGTAAACGCACTATTTTTATAAAATTTCAAAAATTCCTATAGCTTCGCGTTTATTGTGCAATTCGAATTGGCCTTTGTGCTGTACAGAAATTGAACGTATATGCTGGGAAAATACTTCGCTGCATAATATCTGTGTGCCCAAATCGCGATTTAAATGTTCAATGCGCGAGGTGGTATTGACGATATCGCCCACCGGTGAAAATTCAAAGTGATCGGCGGCGCCCAGGTTACCCAGCGAAAATTCTCCACAATGTAAGGCCACCGAAGTTGGAAAACTTTCGCCGATGGCTGCGTTTTTATCTAGCGCAGCTAACATGGCTTTAGCAGCGTTTACGGCGCGCAGGCAGAGTGCGCTGTCTACTTCTTCGCTGGTCCAAATGGCTAGCAGGCTGTCGCCGACAATATTAGATACCGAACCGCCAAAGCGATTGACCACTTCGATTAATAGGGCGTAATAAGCATTTAATTTTTGATGCATTTCACTTGGCGATAGCTGCTCGGAAAGGCGAGTGTAACCGTGAATGTCTGTCATTAAACACACGCCCTGCACAAGTTGGTGGCGGCTTGCCAGCTTGTCTATATTAAAACTGAGGGTTTCGGCTATGTCGGTGGGCAGGTAGCGAGAGAGGGCAAACTGAATGTGCTGCTGACGTTGTTTGCTGGCACTAAACTTAAGGTATAGAGCGACAATATTGCAGAGCGCTATGGCCAACAGGGGTGTTATTAGCGGTAGCCATAATTGATAGTGGGAAAATAGATATACGGCGGCACCAAAATAAATGGCGTACAAAATCACATCAATCAATAATGCGATTGGCGCAGAAAACAACATAAAAACAATAAGCGCAAGGGCGCACCACAATGCCAGCAGTGCAATGCACCCATAACCGGCCAAGGGCTGAATGGGTTCGTTTTTTAAAAGATTGGCAAACACCGTTGCTGAAATTTCTACACCGTTAAGGTCGATGCCGTCGTTTTGAGAAAACGCGGTGCGATAGGCGTCTGTTTGTTCGGTTTGCCCCAACTCTGCAAGGCCAATGTAAACCACTTTATTATTAAATTGTTGTTGCAGCTTTTCTTCGTGCAAAAGTTTGTCGAGGGGAATGGTGGTGATGGTGCTGGCTGGCCCGTAATACTGTATGTAGAACGTATTTTGCGTGGCAAGTGCATCGATAATACTGTGTAATTCGTTTGCGTTTGCCTTACCTATGAGTGAGGTAGATAATTTTTTTGCTAGCTGTGAATCTCGCTGCATAGCCAGGTGCAAGTGTATGGCAAATTGTTCTATTGAGGGAGTGTTAGTCCATGGGGTGCTAAGCCATGGGGTGTTAGCGCCCACGGCCTCGCTCACCAATGCGCGTAATTGTGGCAATAGCGCTTGGTGATAAATTAAAAAGGCCAGTAGCGGTTGCGTGGGTTCGACGCCTTGGCTTAATTCGGTAAATAATTGGGTGTGCACCACGCGAATGGGGTATTTGGGCAGGGTAAACGAGGCGGTGCCACGCGCGCTTTGCATTAGCGTGGGCGGTGGCAGTATTTCTTGCTCTACATCGAGCAGGGCCGAATTGCCTTGTTGCACGTTTATCTGTTGGCGCTTCAGGTATTTAAATAACACCACCTTGCCATGTTGGGCAATGGCCTGGGCTAGCGCGTGGTCTTGTTGGGGGCGAGATTCCTGAAACGATAAATCAAATACAATTAATGCGGCGCCGGCTTTTTGCAGAATAGTAATAATATCGGTGTAGGCTTGTCGAGACCAGCGAACGGGTTGCCTGGGGTAGCCCAAATTTGCTGCCACTGTTTGGTTTATCGCCACAATAATAATTTCTGGTGGTGGGTCTATTTTGCCTCGCAAATAAAATAATCCGTTGAGCCCGGTGCTTTGCTCTAGTGTGTTGCGTAGGGGCGTGGCAGAAAAGCCAATAACAAAAATAAGTACTGCAAGCAGCAGCCCCAGCGACTTGCCGCCCATAAGTTTGGCCGAGCGCAGTGCGCACTCGCGCTGGCAACAGATAAACTCTCGCAGCGCGTGATACTTGAATGGAAGCCGAGCTTTTAGCATGTGTTTCTTTCTGAGAAGTTGTTTCTAAGAAGTTGGCGGCGTTTGGTACAGTAGTGCATTGCTGTAGAGGCGCATTATGGCATGTAACAGCAAGGCGGTAATATTTTGGGTGCTTCCGTTAATAGTATTGTGCTTTTTGTCACTTAAACACAGCCCCATAGGCGGCGTCACCCATCTGGCACGCAATACTGATTTCAGTTGGCGTTATAGGTGTTTGTCTTGTGGCTGTCCGTTCTACTCTCCGCTCTACTTATCCGTTCTACTCTCCGTCTCAGTGCCTATCCGTACTATGGCTAAGCTTACAGAACACTGCCGTGTGTGTGTGCAGAAAATAATGAAAAGTCTAGCTGCCAGGCAGTTGTTCTCTCCGGAGAACTTTGCGCAGCAGGGAGGCACCTTGGTGCTAAAACACTCGGAGAAGTTCGAAAAACATCTGCAAAGCCTGCCTGTAAAATACGATACATGTAAACACGGGGTGAGCTTGTCACCGCATATCTACACGTCAACTCAAGAATTTGATGATATTTGTGATTGTTTTCAGCGCGAGCTTTTTTATTAGTGGCGCCCTTTAGCGGCGCCATAATGTTTGGCAAGTACTTGGATTTTGCATAGTAAATTGCCGCGTCGCCATGGCTTGGCTTGGCAGTACATGTTCGAAATTCAGGTCTGCCAGGCGAGTACATTGGCCTCGCTGGGTTTGGCAAATTGTAACCAGCCTGGCCCAATGGCATAGGGCTTATAAACCCCATCTTTTTCATTATTATTTTGGCGGGAAAATTTACGAAATCGTCTGGGGTTGGTGTGTTTTGCAGGGTGTCGCCCGCAATTAATATACCGCCATCTCTGCTTAGCAAGAGTAGCCCTTCGGATGGCCGGCATCCGATAGGCGCATGCTATTCACTATGAGCAACTCTTGAGTATGCGTATCACCGTCATCGAGCGCGAAATTTTTACGGGCATTAACATGGGCATTCTAAATGTGCCTTTTATAAACCATATGCCATCGAATACCGGTATTAATTCACAGCGTGTCTTGAAATGCAGCCCCTCATGCGAACCGAGCGGCATTGCACTTTCTTAGATGCCAGCCAGCTATTTAAGGCCTAAGCTAGAACTTAGACCTAGACTTAGTGGCAATTAAAAATGCTTTATATCTTGTCTTTATCGGTAAAAGGCTACAAATCACAGGAAATAGGCGATTTTATGGCAATATCGCCTCGAACGGTGGAAAAGAACAAAGCAAATATTATGCAAAAAATGAAGGTGTCGAACATTGCTCAATTGCTTAATTTAGAGCATAACTTAAAATTATTTTGTGATGAAATTTCGCTTCACGCCCGATAAAAATATATTTATACCGCATGAGTCGAATCAAATTTAGTTGCCGCTATTTCACGTGTAGATAGCGCCAAGAATGTTAAGGCTCATATTCAAAACGCCGCAATCCCCGTAATCGCCCTGCCCAATATCAAGGCATGAATATCATGGGTGCCTTCATATGTATTTACCGTTTCCAAATTCAGCATATGCCGCATTACCGGGTATTCATCAGAAATACCGTTACCTCCCAGCATATCTCGAGCGAGACGCGCCACATCCAACGACTTGCCGCAAGAATTGCGTTTGATCAGCGAGATAGTCTCGGGCGCTAAACGGTTCTCATCTTTTAAGCGTCCGGCTTGTAAACATGACTGCAGGGCAATAAATATTTCCGTTTGCATGTCGGCGAGTTTTTTCTGAATTAATTGGTTCGCCGCGAGTGGGCGATTAAATTGTTTGCGCTCTAGGGTGTAATTGCGCGCAGTTTTCCAGCAGGACTCGGCCGCACCCAGTGCGCCCCAGGCGATGCCGTAGCGCGCGATGCTTAAACATCCCATGGGGCCTTTTAGCCCGCTGACGTTGGGCAGTAAATTCTCTTCTGGTACAAACACGTCTTGCATCACGATTTGGCCCGTAATCGAAGCGCGCAGGCTGAGTTTCCCTTCGATTTTTGGCGCCGTAAGGCCGGGCATACCCTTATCCAAAATAAATCCGCGTATGGCGTTATCTTCTGCGGTGTTTTTTGCCCACACCACCAACACATCGGCAATGGGAGAATTGGTAATCCACATTTTTGCACCGTTTAGAATAAAACCGCCGTCGACTTTTTTCGCGCGGGTAATCATACCACCGGGGTCGGAACCGTAATCGGGTTCGGTTAAACCGAAGCAGCCAATGTGCTCGCCGCTGGCGAGTTTGGGTAAATACTTTTCTCGTTGGGCTTCATTGCCGTAGGCGTGAATGGGGTACATCACTAGGCTAGATTGCACACTCATCATAGAGCGATAAGACGAGTCCACCGCTTCCACTTCGCGGGCGACTAAACCGTAACTCACATAATTAACACCGGGGCAGCCGTAGCCGTCTATGGTGGAACCAAGTAAGCCGAGTTCGCCCATCTCGCGAAAAATAGCGATGTCGGTGTATTCCTTGCGAGCGGCTTCTATTATGCGCGGCTGTAATCGTTCCTGGGCGTATTGTCGGGCGGTGTCGCGCACCATTATTTCTTCGCTGCTCAACTGGCTTTCAAATGAAAAGGGGTCTTGCCAATCGAATTTTGCCCACTTAGTCGACATAAATTTTACCTTTTTAAAAAATCAAAATTGTAGAGGTGGTAAGTTACGGGTTAAAGGCTACGGGTTACGGGTTACGGGTTACAGGTTACGCCCCCATACCGGTGTTATCTTTTCCTGTCCCCTGTCCCCTGTTCTCTGTTCTCTGTCCCTCTGCCCCCTGTCTCCTATCTCCCATCCCCAAAACAAACGGATCAGTCGCTTGCAGCGATTTAAAATCTTCTTTGCTACGCATGCCCTGCCAACGCATATTAATAAGCTGTTGGGCCACAGGCGCGCCCAAGGTGCTGCCGGGACCAAGAATAATAAAACGGTCTGGGGCAAATTCTTTGGCGGCCACTTCCAGTGCTGCCGTAAAATTGTAAGTTTGGCACACTTGCTTGTCGAAGGTGTAAGCGTGCAGGGCCTTAATATCGGTGGCACGTGTTTGCCAAATGTGGCCGCGTCCATCGATAAGTGGAATAGTGGGCTGGGCGAATAAATTCGCTGGCAATAAGTTAATGGCCTGGCGGGAAATAGGGGTCATTAGGGGGCTGTGAAAAGCGCCGTGATTGGGTAGCGCAAAGGGATAGCGCTCTTGCACTTTCGGCAATTTTTCCAGCAGTTGTGTCACGCCCCATGCGTTGGCGGCCAGTACAATCATATTGCCCAATGTAATCGAGGTGCTTATGGTAATGGCGGGGTTTTGCTGCAGTTTCGCTACGGTAGTGCGCACTGTTTCCGCGAGCGCCTCGTCGTATTGCCATTGGTCATTACAAAGCGGGTAGATTACCTGGCCGCCCTCAGCGTGTGTGTGCATCATGCTGCCCATGGTGTTTACCACGTGCATGCCATTATTTAAATCTAATGCACCTGCACAGGCGAGGGCGAGATACCAACCCATAGAATTTCCGGTGACCGCGACTATATCGTAGCGCTCGCGATCGATGCTGAGAAAATCGGCGAGAGCGCAGGTATAAATTAACGCCGAGGCATTGTCCCCGGCACTGTGCAGAGCCATGCGGTAGTGCTCGGCACCGTCGAGCTCGCTCACCTGCATTTGCTGGTGGTCGCGGCGATAGCTGTCCATCGCATGAATAAACTCTGATCGATTGCTGTTGTGATGATTCTTGTAATGACTCTTGAAATGATGACGAGTTAAATAGCCCAGATCCTCTTTGTTATAAGTGCCTCGGCCGGGGCAAATTACCACTGCGGTTTCTTTCACGAGCGTGCCCTCGTTAAAGTGGCTGCGACGGCCGCTGGCTTATTTTTACTTTTACTTTTGTTTTTACCATTGTTATTAATGTTGTTTTTAATGTTGTTATTTGAGGGCGCCTGTAAAAACGTCACGATATGTTGGCGAATACTTTCAACACTGGGCAGTACAAGGTTGGCAGCATCGCCTAAGGGTATAAAACAATCTTCCGCCGTTATACGCGAAATAGGCAGGTGAATATTGTGTTCCACCAATAAGGTGATTAAAGCCTCACTGACGGAGCCCGTGCGGCGACACTCGTCTACGATTAATATTTTTTCGCAGTCAGCTACAGCATTAACAATGGCCGCTTCGGGCAGCGGGTGTAGCCAGCGCATATCCACCACGCGAATAC
>JBLHGN010000080.1:0-13109 GCA_047616325.1 Lentisphaeria bacterium | reverse complement strand
CAAAATGCGTTACAAAAAAGGCACAACACGATAGACTGAATCCGAATTGCAATAGCGGTTATCGACATCATGGCCACTGAAATCGAACGCAAATTTCTTGTCACCGGAACGGCATGGAAAAACGATACCGGTGTGAGTCTCACTCAGGGTTATCTGTGCCGCGATGAAATGACGACGCTCAGAGTCCGTGTCGCCGGGGACAAATCCTTTCTCACTATCAAGAGTGCCACCAGCGGTATCTCCCGCGCCGAATTCGAATATGAGATCCCGATCTCCGATGCAGAACATCTGTTGAAGCTCTGCGATGGAGCGCTCATACGCAAGACCCGATACACCGTTATCGATGACGGTAATCGATGGGAGGTAGATGAATTTCATGGCGTCAATGAGGGTCTGGTTATCGCCGAGATAGAACTGGAGAGTGAAGATCAGGTCTTCGCGAGACCTGATTGGCTTGGGCGCGAAGTCTCTGACGACCCGAGGTATTATAATGCCAGTCTCGTTAAAAATCCCTATCTCAACTGGTGCCCGGCCTGAGATAAGCGTACAGCTTCAGTAACCGCGACTACAACGAGTAAGCTGGCATCTTGTCATTCATGCCCAGCGTGGTTTGCCTGCCCGCGCAGCCAGGAATACCGGTCTGATGTTAAGTGCTGGTCTTATCTGTAGTGACAGGATTTTCCGTTACTACATTCTGTGTGGCTGTCTCCTGTGGGGCGGCTTTTCTAGGGGTTGCCCTCTTTGATGCAGCTTTCTTAGGCGCTGCTTTTTTCGGTGCGGTCCTGCTGCTAGTTGCTAGTTGCTGGTTTCGCAGTGACTACAGGCGACTCTTTACGTGCGTGGTAATCTGCTTTTGCGGCCTCGAAATTCTCCACTGCAAGCTTGCGTGAATCGGCCAGTCTCTTTACCTCGGCCTCAGCCTTGATCTTGTTGATGTTTGCTTTCTCGAATTTTTTCTCTGCCTCGAGGAGTTTTTTTATCGCCTTTTTCTCACCTCTATCGGCGGCAGACTTTTTCGCTTTGGTATTTTTCATCTTCTGATGCAGACGTTGCAGCAACTTCTTTTCGCTGGAACTTTTACCGGACTTGGCAGTCGGACGGTCTGCAGAGACCCTGGACCTGCTTGGTTTCTTTACTGGAGTATTCATGGTATTTTTCCTCATGCACTTTTATTTAATTGATAGCCCTCGCAAAGGTACAACCCTTTTTCAGATAAAGCACAATATGGGGATGTGACCATTTTTTTCTGCAACTTTGGATACGGCGTCCCAGTGACCTGATCGCGCTGATCTTACTTTGTGAATTCGCGAGATTTATCAATCGTGTTCGATTGACTTCAACGACGGGGAGGGTAATCATCAGGCGTGTAGACTGACTCAGAGATGACAGAAAATTCTCAGTCTTATCCTTCACCTACCGGACAGGTGCCGATGAATAAATCCAATAAGAAGATCAGATACCTCCGTTCTGATAAAGGCGACTGGGGTGCGTTGTTATCGTATCTGCAACAGAGTTACGCCTGTGAGGTGAAACCGGCGCTGTGTCTGAATCGCACCTATTACGACAGTTTTGGCTGGGCCTTTATCAGCGTGAGCTGTGCGCGTACCGCGACAGCGATGGCGAAGTTTCCCGTTATGTCATCGCCTCAACGACCAGCCACGTGGTCATCGCCACGCAGGAAAAGGTTTCGCCGGTGGTGTCTTTTCAGGAGCTGCTATCCGAGCCGATAGGCGATTATCTGTTACCGATACTGGAGATGCGCGCACTGTTACCGCTGGTCAGTATCCGACAGGGAGTCATACCGGTGCGGATACTGGACAGCAAGAAAAAACCGGTGGTCCAGTTGAGGTTTGAGCATAACAGTGACAACAGCACCAGATCGCAAGGCCAGGTATTTGATGAGCTTCGACTCTGTATTTCTGCTCTCGGCCGTGCTCCGAAGATGGTGCGCGAGGTTCTGCATCGGCTTGAAAAGTTTCCTGACATATCATCGGCTCAAGATGATATGTATGAACGGGCGCTCGAATCTATCGGCCGGGTACCGGGTGATTACTCTTCGAAATTCAGTCTCCGGCTGAATGCGCAGGAGCGATCTGACATCGCGCTCCAAAGCATCCTTGAAAACCTCTTTCACACCATGCAGTTAAATGAGCCCGGCGTGAGAGAGGATATCGACCCCGAGTTCCTGCATGACTATCGCGTCGCCATTCGCAGAACGCGTTCGGCGCTATCGTAGATAAGGCATGTGCTTCCGCAGAGACAGGTCGATAAATTCAGTAAGGTATTTTTATGGCTCGGTACCATCACCAGCGAATGCCGTGATCTGGATGTACATCTGCTGAATTCTGATAGTTATGCCATGGACCTGTCACAAGACCAGTGCGTCTATCTGCAACCGCTGAAACAGTTATTGCAACAACGACGCCGCGAGTCGCATCAGGCACTGAAGAAAGCCCTAAGCTCACCACGTTATAGCCGCTTCATGAAAAGTTGGCGCACGTTTCTCGATTCTGATCTGTCTGCCGGAACAGTGGGAAAAAATGCACATCGGTCCATCGCAACGCTCTCAAGAAAAACGATCTGGCGTGTCTATCGTCGCGTATTGGAACAGGGCGATAGGATCGGACTGGCATCACCGGCTGAGCAGTATCATGAGCTGAGAAAGACCTGCAAAAAACTGCGTTACCTACTGGATTTTTTTTCCAGCCTTATACCTCAGGAAGATAGCAGGTCGCTGATCAGGAGCCTCAAGACAATACAGAACGAGCTTGGGAGTTTTCATGATCTGCAGGTGCATTCGCAAACCATCGCAACCATTGCCGAACTTGCATTGGAAGATGAGGTGGCGGGTGGCGATGAACGCATTGAGCGCAAACCTCGAGCGTCAGAAGAAAACGGTGTGTGCTGAATTTTTAGTTTCGTACCGGCGCTTTCGCAACAGGAAGAATCAGGATCGGTTTAGAAGGCTGTTCGCACCGATCCATAAAGGTAACAGGAGCGTATCATGAAGCACCCCGCGAGCCGTGGCAGCAGATGGACTATCCTGCATGGTGATATAGCCAATATCCTGATGACTGATATGAAGCAGACGACATGAATAGAAAACTCATCCTGATGCGCCATGCAAAATCCGACTGGAGCCAAACATCACGCGAGGATTTTGATCGCCCCTTGGGTGGGCGTGGCATCGTCGATGCGACTGGGATGGGGCAATGGCTGAAGCGACATGATCATGTGCCCGATACTGTCATCAGTTCACCTGCGTTGCGCGCATGGCAGACAGCGGAAGCGGTAAGTTTTGCTCTGAGTGTCAGCATGAAGAATATTCACTATGACAGAAGCACCTATATGGCAGAGAGTGAACAACTGCTGCAGGTGCTTAAGGATGCTCCCGCGAGAAGCGGCTGCGTACTTCTGATCGGACATAATCCAGAACTGGATGAGTTGCTGACCTATCTCGCAGCAGACAGATTAAAACGCACCAGTGATGGCAAACTGATCACCACGGCGGCGGTTGCCATCTTATCCATACCCGGCGACTGGAATAATCTATCTGCCGGCTCTGGCCACCTGCTGGAGATGAAGCGACCCAGTTCGCGTTGACAGGAGCGCTTTTTTTAGCCAGCGCAAAGATTCAGTGACGAGTAAAAGGCCGAGACAGAAAGTCGGGAATAGCTTAAGCTGCGATTGGGGAATCGAGCCATGCACTCTTCCCACAATAACTGCAGCGTCATATTCTTACGTTTTAGTTCTTGGTGTACCTCGCTCCAATCGGGGATCTCAAGTTTAGGAGACGAGAGCCAACTTAAGCTCTCGCCGACGCTGTTTAACAGCATGCGTGATAAGCCTGAATGTTTGGTATTAGATGTTCGCGAGAAATCTGAACGCGCCGCGTGCCATATCGGAGGAGTACACATTCCCAAATTAGAAGTTGAGCAGCGCATGGACGAATTGGATTAAAGCAAACATATTTTATGTTATCGCCAAAGCGGCGTACGTAGCCGAGATGCTGCTCAACCGTTGTCTGAAAAAGGATTTAAAGCACAAAATTTAGGCGGAGGTTTACTGGCGTGGCTGAAAAATGGTCCGTCAATGTAGACACATTCAAGGGCACTCTAATAATACTTCTCTCCCATTTTAGAATAACCGCCAGTTTCAAGATTATTTTCACGTCTTCGTCACAAAACGTTGTTAGCCTGCAGCAAGTTTTTAGACGCCAAAGAGAACATTATGCCGCGGTTATTCACCTCTTTAATGCTCAATACAGTTCTTTTACTCATCACTGCGTGTGATAAGAATGAACATGTAGAAGAAACTCCAACCCAAGGTGCAGTTGAGGGCGCACAGCCTTACCAAAAGACTTTAGCGTTATTGCAAGCTTCTGATGAGGTTATTCCGCCAGCATTGCCGATGCACCCAGTTGCAGCTGCATACAATCGCGAGGCCATTATCCCGCCCCAGTGCTATACGCGAACTGAAGGCAAATATAATCCTTGCTATGTGTGCCATCAAAACGAAATTCCTGGTCATGAGAATGTCATGAATGATTTGGACTTACAGGAAGCGTACAGTTTTAGTGAACTAGGTATGACAAATCATTGGAAGGGGTTATTCAACAATCGTCGCGAACGTGTCGATGAGATAAGCGATGAAGCGATACAAAACTGGGTGGCGATGGATAATTACAGTGAGTTAGCACCGCGCTTAAAAGAAGCGGGCTTTAAAGGCTGGACACCAGATTTACAAGGTTTGGAAAAAGGACCGTTGGCGTTTGATAAGGAAGGTTTCGCACTGGATGGCAGTGATTGGGTTGCATTTAGCTACAAACCATTTCCAAGCACATTTTGGCCAACAAATGGTTCGACCGATGATGTCATGATTCGTTTGGACCCAGTGTATCGTCAAAATTCACAAGGTGAATATTCACGTGATGTTTACAAAGCGAACTTAGCCATACTTGAAGCAAATTTTAAAGGTTTAGATAGCGTAACATCTTGGCCAATCGATGAGTCAAAAGTGGGACAAGATTTAAATGGTGATAACACGCTCAGCGTGGTAAACGAGGTCGTCGCGCAAGAAAAATATGTCGGCGCAGCGAGCGATCACTTTTTAGATTCGCATTTATACCCGCAGGGAACAGAGTTTTTACATACTGTGCGCTATCTTGGTGTCGCAGAAGATGGCGAGATTACGATACCTACGCGGATGAAGGAAGTGCGTTACATGAAAAAATGGAAGGCCTACCCAAAAGGCGCGTTGGCGCGTTATTACCAAGAAGAAGAATTCGAAAAGGAAGCGGGGCATTTACCAGGGTATACCAATTTAGGGGATTATGGTTTAGATAACGGCATGGGGTGGTCGCTGCAGGGCTTTATCGAAAATGCCAATGGACGATTGCGATTCAATACCTACGAAGAGAATTTTTTCTGCATGGGCTGTCATTCTTCTATCGGTGCAACTATTGATAAAACTTTTAGCTTTGCGCGTAAAATTGATGGTCGCAAAGGTTGGGGATATATCAACTTAAAAGGCATGCCGGACGCACCAAATAGAGGCGAGGAAAAAGGAGAAATATTGACTTATTTTGAACGCGTTGGTGGTGGTGATGAGTTTCGCAGTAACCCGGAAATGTTGGCGCGTTGGTTTCATGATGATGGCAGCGTGAATGAGGCTGCAGTTCAAGGGAAAGATGTTTACACTTTAATTACGCCGTCAGTTGACCGAGCGCTCATACTAAATAAAGCGTATAAAGCGATTGTTGAGAAGCAAAGTTATTTGTTTGGTCGTGACGCTGTTATCATGCCATTCAAAAATGTTTACGATAAAGTGGACAATGAAACAGCGCCTACTTTAGAAAAGGATTTTATCTACGATTGGGATATTCGCCTGCAGTGGCGCTAATGTAATTTTTTTTTATAAAAAATTCATATAACTGAAACCTATTATTCAATGGATGTTCACAAACACTCAGCATACTCCAAACGGGGGTTACTCCTCGTTAAGTGACTATCTATTATTCCTTGGAGTATAAAATGAAAAAATTATGTCTTGTTGTAGCAGTTTCGGCGGTTGTGAGTTCTGCAACGTATGCGGGAACACAGCCTTACTTTAATCCGTTGACGCAATCTTCAGCGGTAGCGACGCCTAACCAGATCAACGAATTAAACTCACCTTGGCAAACACCCGCGGGTATTTCACAAGAAAATTTAACTAGCATGGCGGAAATAGAAGCCGACATCGATCAGTCCACCGTCCGCTCTGCCGGATTGGGAACAGGCGCCTCGATGTGGGACATGGTGGCATTTGATCCAACCGGTAAGTACATCTTCATTCCACACGAAACTTTGTATGGTGCAGGTGTTACACGTTACGATATTGAAAACGACTTTGCCGAAGTGCTTTTTAATGGCGATAGCACAGGTGTTCGTGATTCTGAAGGTACCTGGGGAAATGATTTTGGCGCATTCGATCCAGCAACATTTACTCCTTTTGGCACAGTGCTTTTGGGGGAAGAGTGGTCAGGCGAAGGTCGTGTAATCGAAGTGCTTAACCCGATGGCGGATCCTGCCGATATCGAAATCCAAGAAAAACAATCGTTTGCAAACGTATCTCAAGAAGGTATTCGTTTCGGTACTGTAAATGAAAATGTTGTGTACTACGTTGATGAAGATCGTTCAGGGTCAATCTATAAATTAGTTGCTTCTGATGCAGAATTCAACCAAGGGCAAACCTTTGTGCTTTCTGTGGATGCGTTTGAAGGTGATGCTTTTGAGCGTTATGACCAAGTACCAAATATTGG
Organism: Lentisphaeria bacterium; assembly: GCA_047616325.1. Lineage (GTDB taxonomy): Bacteria > Pseudomonadota > Gammaproteobacteria > Pseudomonadales > Cellvibrionaceae > JBLHGN01. The sequence goes on along the minus strand of JBLHGN010000080.1, from coordinate 6,310 downwards.
TTCAACTCGCACAGGTCAAGCGGCTTGGGTTCCAATGACCGATGCCGATGGTAATCCTTTGACTGCAACTAACCCATTTGAAAATAGTGCTACTTCTCGCCCTGGTCGTATCGCGGCGGACGAGTTAGGTGCAACACCTTACGGTCGTCCTGAAGACGTGGAAGTGGGTACGCTTGCGAATGGCAATGAAGTTTTATATTTCGCAGCCACTTCAGAAGCAACGATTTATTCTGTAGAAATGACCGGTGATAACACAGCAATTGTTCGCGAATTTGCAAGTGAGACTGGCACGCCTAAAAACGTAGACTTTCCTGCGACGACAGGTGTAATCAATTCACCAGACAATTTGGCACAAGACGCATTTGGTAATATCTATATCATTGAAGATGCACCAAACGGTGGTTCAGTTGGCGGCGATATCTGGTTTATACGTGACGCTGATGGCAACGGTGTTGCAGAATCTGTCGATCACTTTATGAGTATCCAAGTAGACGGTGCCGAAGCGACAGGTATGATCTTCAACCCAACCAAGCCAACAGAGTTTGTTGTGTCGGTTCAGCATCCAGATAGTACTGATCTTGTAAGTGTTCCTGGCGGTCACGGTGACGCGTTGTGGAAGTTTGACGTCTCTGGCGTTGTACCTCCAACCTGTAACCCGGATAGCGATAAGAAAGGCTTTAGCTTTGCGAACGGTCGTTACATCAAAACATGTTCAGAAGATTGGGACTTTAGTTTCAGCAATGTGATTGAGCGTATGGAACGGATGCTTGATCTATTTGCTGATAAGAAGAATAAATAGTAAGGTTTTTTACGCCGCTTGATTTTGGCCACTCACATTGGGTGGCCTTTTTTATATTTTGAATAAGCCAAGTTAAAGCGTCTTTGCATGGAAAAGCACTGAAATATTGCTTCGATGCCCAGATAGCACGCTTGTGTCGCATACTTTTTTGAGAAACCGGATCTTCAGAAGAGGGTGTATCACTTTATCGTGTACAAGCAGGCGATAAATATATTCCACTTTCTCATTTGCCGAGGCAGTAGCTTCTAGCTTCAAATTCAACTACACCCCGTGATTCTCCGTATTTGATCCAGTGTTCAATGGCCTTTTTGATGAGCTCTTGGGTATAGGAAGTATCAAGCACCCTTTATCCACTTCGCTAAAGCAGCTTACCCGAAATTCCTGCACATTTTTATTGCCTAAGCCCCGGATTTTAGCTTCACAGCGAGTAAAACCGATTTTTTTGGTCGATTTGACCGAAAAGTGCCTGGCCAACGGAGCTTAATGCAAATTCCTTTTTAACGCTCTATGGCAAAATAACACGGGCGCGCCGCAAGCTTGGCACACGTTACCGTGTGCGGAGATAGCTACACCCAGGTAAAGGCGCGTTTAAGTGTGCTGGAAAAGGCCGTGTACGGATCTAACAAACGGGACTGAGGCATAAGCGAACTATGCCTTCGGCGGCTATCGCCGCAACAAGAGTAACCAACGCCCAATATTTAGTATGTCGGCCAGCGCTGCGGCAAAATACGTTAGCGCTGCCGCTTTAAGTACACGCTTAACCGGCGGCACTTGTGCCGCACCGATATATTCCCCCTCTATCAATATTGGCAGCGCTTTGCCAAAACTTGCATCCCACTCCTCTGGCAGCACAATTAAATACAACACACTGCCCAACACCTGAAAAAGCAAACTCACTAATACGCAGCCCACTATTAATGCCGGAACCTTTAACAACAGCGCAACCACCGGGGCAAGAGTAATAAAGATTATGCCGATTTTTTTAAAAAGGAGTGCGGTTGGAATATATTTTTGTCGCAGTTGAAAAATTTTTTCGTGATTAAAAAACTGTAGGGCATGGCCAACTTCATGTGCGGCCACGGCGATGGCGGTGAGAGATTTTCCGGAATAATTTTTGGGGCTTAGTCGCACCGCCTTGGCGGTGAAATCGAAATGATCCTGGCCCGGCAAGGTTTCTTCTACCACAAAACCCTCCAAACCAAAGCGATGCAATAAATGTTCGGCCAATTCACCGCCGGTACCGGGCATATCGCCAATGGTTTTACTGTAGCGCCACATGTTGTATTTCACCCAATAGCTGGGACCAAATACGCAGGCGAGTAAAATTGCTGTTACGAAAATATAGATCATGTCTTAAACATCCGATGCGCCTCTTCTACCACTATCGCGTGACGCTGCGCCAAGGCAACACGATCGTCGTCGTAACCACCGCCTATTACCGTTGCCACAGGAATTCCGTGCTGCTGACAAGCACTTAACACCAGTCGCTCGCGTTCGCGAATGCCCGCTATAGAGACCTGGAGCAAACCCAAGGGATCGCCAGCGTATATATCAACGCCCGCATCGTAGAGTACAAGCTGTGGTTTCACTTGGCGAATAAGTGTCGTTAACGTACTTTCGACAAAATCCAAGTACACCTGATCTTCGGCTCCGCTGGGCACTTCAACATCCAAATCGCTGCAGGCCTTGCGTGCGGGAAAATTCTTATCGCAGTGAATAGAGCAGGTAAAAATTCGCGCATCATTCGCAAGAGTGGCGGCAGTGCCATCACCCTGATGTACGTCACAGTCAAAGATTAACACACGCTCAACTTTACCCTGCTCCACTAGTGCCCTGGAAGCGGCAACAAGATCATTCAATATGCAAAAGCCCGAAGCAAAATCATAATGAGCGTGATGAGTGCCGCCGGCCAAATGACAGGCAATACCGTATTGCAGCGCTAGGCTAGCAGCCAACAGAGTGCCATTGGGAGAGATCAATGTGCGCCTTACCAAGCCCTCGCTCCAAGGCAAGCCCATACGACGCAACTCTTGTTTACTTTGGCGATTGTGGATAAAACGATCGAGATAATCGGGGCAGTGAGCGAGGGCCAGCACCTCTTTTTTGGCCACACCGGGGCGATATACATTAGAAGCGCCTGCGATGCCCGCTGCGGCAAGGTGTTCGTGCAAAAGGCGGAATTTTTCCATAGGGAAGCGATGCCGACTGTCGAACTCAAAACTGTAGCAAGGGTGGGTGACGAGCGGAATCAAATACGATGGCCTATTAAATACTGAAAATTACGCGACAGCGTGAGTTTTATTTTGCCATGATTTTACGTAGCCACCAACGCGTGCGAACAAATAAAAAGCGCCAATCTTTTAAAAATTCTGGCGGTTTTTTTTCGTAGTAGTGTCCCACGAACTGAAAGACCCAGCCCACGCAAAACAAGCCAAATGAGCTCAGTAAAACCAAGGCTGGCGCCAAGGGCACCAAAACCAAAAGAAGTAAAGACAGTACGATCATGGGAATGCCCACGCTATGGCACCAACGGTTTATTGGGTGTTGATGACTTTGACTGTATTCCTCGACCCATTCGTCCCAGCTTTTATCGCTAAATAAAGCCATAACTGACTCCTAATACCAGACACTATTAATACCAGACACTATTTTATCGCTTCGGTCTTCGACCACACCAATAGTCGATTGTTAGCGGGCATAGCGTTATCTTCACACAAATGTAGCCCGTGGGTTTGAGCACATGCGTTCACTTGCTCAAAGTCGCGTAAGCCTTGCACAGGATTATGAGCCCGCAGCCAGGCGTCAAACTCTCGGTTGCTATCGCTAGTATAGGCACCACCATAATTAAAGGGGCCATACAAGGCAAATACCCCTCCTTCGGGCAGTCTTCGCGCCACACCAGAGATCATTGTTTGGGCGATGGACCAGCTCATTATGTGCGCCGTGTTTGAACTAAATACGGCATCAAAATTTTCTGGCCAATGGGATTCACTTACATCGAGCACCTTGCCGGGCAGAAGATTAGCCAGTTGCGCCTCCTCTAGCCATAGATTAATGCCGGCTATGTTTTCGGGGCGATCAGTACTTTGCCAAGTTAACCAAGGCAGGTTCTGCGCAAAAAACACAGCATGCTGCCCCGTACCAGAGCCAATTTCCAGCACCGAATTGGTGCGCTGAAAAATGCGCTTTAACTCATTTAAAATTGGGGTTTTATTGTTTTCGCAGGCCTGCGAGAATGGTTTTTGAAGCATGATGTAAATCTTTTGTCGGAAGTTTAATGTGGTTCAGGGTAGCACTAATCCACATGCCGGTGATGGGTTCAACAGAAAATTTTATTATTAAGTAAGCACCAACTGCCATCTTGGTTTTTATTTTTTAAACGCTTTTGTGCGCATTTTTTTTGTCATTAAGCCAGTGTATAAGTCGAAAAGTGCCATCGTGTTCTTCCACAATAGCCGTGCAAGACTCAACCCAATCACCGGTGTTGAAATACTCAATACCGTCGATGGTTTTAATCGTCGCGTGATGAATATGGCCGCACCCCCCCGTCGTAGCCCTGTTTACGAGCACCTAGGGCTACCGCGCGCTCGTAATCGGCAATGTAAGTTTTGGCTCGTGCAATATGACTTTTGAGGAAGCCGGAAAACGACCAATAGCCGCGCCCATATTTTGCCCTAAAAAAATTAAATGCCCGGTTTAGCGCCATCAAAAATTCATACCCATGATCGCCCACAAGCTTTAAAAATCGACTGCAGCGAGTAACACCTTCAAACTGATCGCCATGTGTAATCAAAAAGCGCTTATTTTTTGCCGTTATATAGGTTTTTTTATTGAGTATTTGAATATTTTTCAAATGATTGTTGGCGTATTTGCGCAAGAATTCATCGTGATTGCCCGTTATGTAATAGATGGGTACACCACGCTTGGATAGCGTTAAAAAACGGCGCACTAACTGATTAAAACTGCGATCCCAAATCACGCCATATTTCATTTTCCAGCCGTCGATGACATCGCCCACCAAGTACAAACTCTCGCAGCTGTGCTGCTTTAAAAATTTATTTAACTGCGACGCTTTACGATCCTTTGTACCGAGATGTATATCGGAAATAAAAATTGTTCGGAAGTCTTTTTTGGGCTGAGACGGGTCATCGAATTCTGTCGGGGTAAATTCTCCCGCAAAATATTCGCCATTTGGCTATTGATATTCTTCTTTTAAGCTATGCATCGATATTTTTTTATCGATAGGCATGACCGTTTCGTGATTTATTTATTTAGAGTTTGTGACGCGCTTAAACCCCGTACTTAACAACTAGGTGAGGAGTATCTTTACAAAAAAATTGGGTATTTAACAAAAAAGGGGAGGGGGCTCTCTTCCGCTTCCCCCTCCCCTTTTTAATCTTAACGTGGTTTTCAAATTAGACCATATCAGTCGCGAGCACTTACCGCCTCACCTGATTGGTCGTTATAGTTAACAACGGCCATATAGCCCATTGGCACTGCCTTTCCGTCTACAAAACCGGGAATAAAGCGCGATTTTCTCAAGGCATTTTTTACAATTTTTGCATCGCGCTTAAAGGCCCTGTCTGTATCCAACGTGCGTACAACGTCTGTCTTACCCTTGGTATCTACGGTGGCGGCAACTCGCGCCATAGGGCCGGCACCCAAAAATGCTTCACCGCGTACCCAGCTATTTTTACTATAACGGTTGTACCAATCTGCCACATCCAAACGTTCTTGGGGTGCGATATAATCTCGGCCAAAGCGGTCTTGCATAGATCCAAGATTGGGGATTAATACAGCCGTGAGCACCTCACCACTACGTGCATAGGCCACGGTGAATGACATTCTTACAGGGACAGCCTCGCCATCTATTTTGGCGGCGTCAAAAGGCATTTTTCGCAAAGCCACTTCGGTTTGTTTGACTAAGGAACTGTTGTTTTCCTGATCGTAGCATGAAGTTACGGATGCTACTCCGAGAGTGTCAATGTCTGACTGACAATACAAAATAGCCGAAGTGCTAGCCATTGTCACAGCTTCAGCTTCACTGACCTTAGCCAACAACTCTTGACTGGAAAAATTAAACATTGCTGGCTTATATGTTTCTCCTGCATAACTGAACGTCGGTGCAAAAGCCCAACAAGCAGCTAAACTAACTAAAACATGAGTGTGGTATTTTTTCATTACGTTTCTCCAACGCGATGAGAGGTATCATATTCATCCAAAGATGGCCATTTGCCCTGGGAATCAAATTCTGTTCGTATTACTTACGTAACTAAGATTAGCAGATCGCTAGACACACGAATGTTAAGTTATTATTACAAATACGGTTAATTTCAATTATTTGTTGTTATTCCCTCGTAAAACTGGTGTTTTAGGGCGGTTTGCCCTGGATAACACGCTTACATCAGCCCAATAACGATCATAAATACGCAGAATTTCGCACACTTACGGCAAACTTTAAGCTCATGTTCAATAGTTTTTCTTAAAAAACCCATGCTAACTTGCTCAAAA
>JBLHGN010000079.1:0-13122 GCA_047616325.1 Lentisphaeria bacterium | reverse complement strand
GGACGAAGGGCAACGAGAGAATGTTTATACAGGCTTTATAGATAATGTGGTCGAAGCGGAAGAATCCCTTGCTAGAGACCTTGATTCAAAAAACATTATAGACCGTGCTCAGGAAGTCCGAGATATTGAAACTCTGGCTCAATACTGGGTGTCTGGTGCCAAAATCGAGTGGGCTGATTTTGGCGGCTTTTTCGATAAATCGATTATCACTGTTAGCCTTCCAACGTATCCATTTTTGAGAAAGCGATATTGGGTTGATGTTGTCGGTAATGGCGTAAAATCAAGTGATACCGAGCTTAGTACAAGAGCACGAGCCTCTGGAGATACGCCAGTCTTACACCCGCTCATTCACGAAAATATTTCTAGCTTTGCGAAGCAATGCTTTCGTTCTAAATTTACCGGAGAAGAGTTTTTCTTTACTGATCATATTGTAGGTGGAAGTCCGATACTTCCAGGTTCAGCCTATATTGAAATGGTGCGGTATTGTTTAGATAATTCACTGCAAGAATGTGAAAAATTGAGTTTTGAAAATATTGTCTTCAAAGAACCTCTTAGATCAACGTGCTTGAAAGAGCTTGATGTACATACAACACTTTTTGCCGATCTTGAAAATGAAAATGCGTTTTCGTTTGAAGTCGTCTCCATAGCTTTTGACGAGCCTACCCGTGTTCACGCGCAGGGGCAGGTTTTAGTGGGGGGGCAGTTCATTCATAGCGACCCCCAACCTCTCGATCTTAAAGCAATAAAATCACGTTGCAATGATGTAAAAGAAAGTACAGAAGTTTATGCTAAATTCAGCGAAATGGGCTTTTCTTATGGGCCCAAGTTCTCAGTTATTAATGCCATTTACTTTAATGATAGCGAAGCGCTGGCAAAACTTGCACTTGCTGATGTCATTGATAGCCTTGATGATGTGTTCACAATACATCCAGGAATGTTAGACGGGGCTTTGCAATCACTTGTTCCACTGCTTGCAGACAGTACCATATATGTACCTTTTAATATTGGCAAGCTGACCGTAACACATAAAATTCCTAAGCGTGTTTACGCCTATGCAAAAATGCAAACGCATACAACGGAGAAAAGCCCTCAGTTTCTATCTTTTGACGTGACACTCTGCGATGACAATGGTCGTGTTCTTCTTAGTGTCAAAGATATTGTTTATCGTGCTTTGAAGGGAGAAAAAAATACCAATGCAGATGACAGCTATCATCAGCATGACATTCATTTAGTCTGCCCAAAATGGCAGCCAAAAACTCAACTAGAAACTAATCAAACATTAAACGCTCCAATACTTGTAGTAGCGAACAGCCCATCTCATATTGACGCCTTAGTAGAGCAAATTAAATCTAAGCACGATTGCCCTATTATCGCAATCATTGCGTCTGCTGATGCGCATCCTAAGCACAGTCTTCATTTTGACCTTGTGGATATGTCATCGAAGCATGGTTTGGTTTCGTTGCTGTCGAAGATGAAATTCGAGAATAGGTTTCCTGGCACAGTCATCGTGGGATTTAGTAGCGATACTGAAAGCATGAAATATACATCTGAGGTGTCAGATCTGCTTGATTGTGTCTGTCAATCTCTATCGGCGGTCGGTATACCAAAGCCTTTAAATATAGTTTCTTATTACGGGTATTCATCTGGTGTGCCGGCGCCAAGGTTTTCGGCTATATCGGCATACCTAAAAGTTTTTCAGAGTGAACACGCTAATGTTCGGTATAAAACCCTTGCAATCCACAGTGGGCGTAACTCACTACAGCTTGTAACCGAGGAGTTAAATGCAAACTCTGTTTCCGAGCAACTTCGATTTCCAGAAACCGGTGACCGGCAACTAATGTCCTATCACCCCATAAGCTTAGACGTAAGCGCCGAGCTCAATTCTCCCAAATCCATTCTGCGTACCCGTGGTGTGTATCTCATCACCGGAGGGGCTGGAGGTATTGGTGAAAGCCTTGCTTATTATCTTTGTCGAGAATATTCCGCAAAAGTATTACTTATTGGAAGAAGCGACATTTGTGAATCTAAAAAGGCACTCATACAAAACTTAAAAGCCATTGGCGGGGATGCACAATACTTCAAGTGTGATATTAATCGAATAGAGGACATATACGCTGTTTTGGCTATTACAGACGATCAATTTGGCCAAATAAATGGCGTGATGCACTGTGCCGGAGTAGCCGGTACGAGTCTTATTAAAAACAAACAGAAGTCCATAAGCACAGAGATACTTAAACCTAAAACAATTGGATTAGAAAATCTGGATTTGGCAACAAAAGACGTGGAGCTAGACTTTTTTACGCAGTTCTCATCGACGTCAGCCTTGTTCGGCGATGGAGGGCTTTCTGATTATGCCTATGCTAATGCGTATATGGATGCATTTTCTGAACTGCGCCAAAAAGCCGTTGTGGAAGGTTTGCGTCACGGGAAAAGTATCTCAATTAACTGGCCTTATTGGTTAAGTGGCGGAATGCAGGTTGAAAAACATGTAGAAAACGTAATGCTGGATTTATATGGTTTACAAAGCATTGGAAAGAATGAGGCGCTCAGTCTATTTGAGAAGATCACTAAACTTAATATAAATAATTTGGCCGTGCTTCCTGGTAACAAGGAAAAAATTCTAGGTGTTTTAAATGCATTGGATACTCGTGTGCAAGCCGGGGTCGAACATGTACCGAGTGATCGTAAGGCGTTGTCAGCTAGTAAAACTGGATTGAATCGACACATTTCATCCGTATTGATTGAAATGGTACAAAATATACTGAAACTCGACAAGGAAGACGTGTCGATCAGTGAAGAACTTAAAAATTACGGCTTTGAATCTGTTTCATTTGCACAGTTTTCGAGTCAAATTAACGCCAAGTGGGGCCTATCAATAAACCCTACGGTGTTTTTTGAGTGTCATACGCTTACCGCACTTGCGCACTATCTTAGTGAGAGCTTTGGCCAAAAATTTGAAAACACCGATGATTTAGATCGACAATTGCATACCATTGCTGCTGGCAATGAAATAAGCAAGCTGAGCGAGCAGGTCGAAGATACGACTTTCATAGGTGCTGGGGGCCCTCATCAGGCGTCGAAGAGTGAGGCTGTCGATGATCCGGTTGTGATTGTTGGTATGAGTGGCATCATGCCTCAATCACGGAATCTGAATGAGTTTTGGGAATCGTTGATTCAGGGTCGAAGCCTTATTTCAGAAGTGCCAGGTGCGCGTTGGAACTGGAAAGACTACTATGGTGACGCAATTAATAACCCATCGAAAACCAACAGCAAGTGGGGTGGGTTCATCGACGATGTTGATGCCTTTGATCCCGCTTTCTTTAATCTATCTGTAACAGAGGCCGAGGTAATGGACCCTCAGCACAGGCTATTTTTACAAGAGGCCTGGCGATGTATTGAGGATGCTGGTTACGCACCCTCATCGTTAAGCGGTGCAAAAGTTGCCGTGTATGTCGGTATGCAATTTCAGGAATATCAGGCCTTAATGCAGCGTCATTCTGGGAGTATGACGGCGCACATGGCAACCGGTAACGCACACTCTATTTTACCTAATCGCGTCTCGTACTTACTAAACCTTCGGGGGCCGAGTGAGGCAATTGACACGGCGTGTTCTAGTTCGTTGGTGGCTATCCATCGTGCCGTAAACTCGCTACTTAGTGGGGAGGTTGATGCCGCGATTGCTGGTGGCGTTAGCCTTGCACTCTCGCCAGAAACGTTTGTTCTCACCAGCCAGATGGGCGCATTTTCCGCTGACGGGCAATGTAAAACCTTTGATAAAAGTGCAAATGGTTATGTAAAAGGAGAGGGGGTTGGCGCAGTATATTTGAAACGAATGAGTGTGGCGAAAAAAGATGGTGATCAAATCTATGCCGTTATTAAATCTAGTGCAGTGAACCATGGTGGTAAATCTCAGTCATTAACTGCTCCTAATTCAGATGCGCAAGCTGAGCTGTTAGTTGATGCCTACCGAAAGGCCGAGGTTGATCCGCGCAGTATTGATTTTATCGAAACCCACGGGACAGGAACCGAGCTTGGCGACCCGATTGAAGTGCAGGGTTTAAAACGTGCGTTTGATATTCTTTTTAAAGATAGGCCAATATCTGATGCTGGCGATGCAAAGATCGCCTTGGGCGCGGTTAAAACAAATACAGGGCATCTCGAACCTGCCGCAGGTATGGCTGGCCTGTTTAAAATATTGCTTTCTATGAAGCATGGCCTCATTCCAAAGAATATAAATTTTACAGAGCAAAACCCCTTCATCGAACTTGATGACAGTCCATTCTATATTTTGAACCAAGTGAAAAACTGGCCTGTTAGAATAGATAGGCATGGTGAGAAAATTCCTCGTCGAGCTGGGCTAAGTTCGTTTGGATTTGGTGGTGTAAATGCGCATTTGGTGGTCGAAGATTTTGCCGCTAAGGCCGAGGAAAACTTAGCGGATCATTCAAGTGATACTAGTGAAAAGCTGATACTTTTATCTGCAAAAACAGAAACCGCTCTAGAGGCGATGGTGAATGATTTACATATTTTTGTTACGGACGAGAAGAATAGTATTAACCTAAATGCACTTGCTTACACCTTACAGTGCGGGCGAGAAAATATGACTTGTCGTTTATGTGTTCATGTAACTTCAGTCGACCAGTTAATTGAGTCGTTAAAGGCACTTAGTGTAGATCTCTCTAATTCGAATCGTTCGCGCTATACTTCATTAAATGATCGAGATATATCGGGAGGAGATCTAGTTGCGGCTGTGGGAAAATGTTCGTCAGACTTAGCCCGCTTGTGGTTGGAAGGCGCCAATATCGATTGGCAAACGCTTTATCGCAGTCCATACCCTACACGCTTACATCTGCCAACATATCGCTTTGATCTAAATCGCTATTGGTTCAAGGAAATTAACGAGAAGCACCCTCTCAAGTCTTTTGATGCGCCATTGGATGCTTTGTCTAAAAATACCAATTTAGCGTTCAGTGGTGCAAGACACCGTGTTCGTCCAAGTAAGCCAGCATTAAATAGGTTTTCATTAGTAAGTCCGCAATGGAAAAAATTTAGTGCAGTATCGTCGCTAACCCGTGCGGGTATCCCTTCTAAGATTGAGACAATATTTATCTTTAGCGACGATGCGGCATTTGCTCGAATGATTGAAGAGAGTCGCCCTGGTTTAAGGGTCGTTCTATTTCATAGTCACCCCTTATTACAGAATACCGTAAGCCAAGCGTTTGAGGTGTCTGATTACTCAAATAGAAATCAAATCGACCAGGCATTTGCCGCAATTATAGCGAGTAATATATATCCGGATATGGTTGTTGTTGATATTCCTAGCGTAAAATGGGATGAAAAAATAGTCGAGAACAAATCTATACACACAGTCGTCATTCAGGCGGTATATATTTGTCAAAATATTTCCCGTTATCTTCATAGTAACTCAATCGATTTGTTTTTTATTAATGCGCATGAGAGTATGGCATCGCAGCCCCAGATCTCCGCATTATCAGGATTTATAAAATGCTTTAGGTTGGAAGACGATCGTATTAAAACGTGTCTAATTGAAGTTGTGTTTGATAATAGTGAAAAATATTCAGCGAAAAAGACTGAGTTTTTGTCACTTGAAGCCAGTATCTCTGATGCAGATGAAGTGAAATATTTCGAGAACGCGCGCTGGCTAGTATCCCAGAAAAAAATAGATGTTACGCACGAAGCAGCGAGATTGTCAGGCAATAAAAGCATATTTACCGAAAATGGCGTTTACTTGCTTAGTGGTGGTGCCGGAGGCCTAGGGCAGATTTTTTCTGAGCACATCGCTAGTGGCTTACAAAACGTCACGATAGTAATGCTGGGGCGTAATACACCGGATAAATCGCTTCTTACCCAGTTACAAAAGAACAACCCTGGCTCTAGAGTTGAATTCGTTCAAGCAGACGTTTCTAAGCTTAGCGAAGTTCGCTTTTCTGTGCGTAATATTGAACAGAAATTTGGTCGAATCAATGGTGTTATTCACTGTGCTGGAGTGCTGAGTGATAAGCTTGTGAAAAATAAGAATGCTCATCATATTGATACGGTCGTTCAGCCAAAAATATATGGTGCGTTGAACCTCGACGAGGCAACACAACATTGTGACCTTGATTTTATGATGTACTGTTCGTCGCTGTCGGCTCTGGTAGGGAATGCCGGGCAGTCGGTTTATGCATACTCCAACCGTTTTCTTGATATTTTTGCACAATATAGAAATGATTTGGTATCCCGAGGGTTGCGAAAAGGAAACACGCAGTCGATAAATTGGCCACTCTGGAAAGATGGCGGTATGAGCATCGACGACTCCATTCTGAACGATATTGAAAATTTCCGAGGATTTCTTCCCATTTCTCGCGTCGAGGGTATTCGAATATTCGATACTATGATCGTATCGGGACTTGAGAGCGCATATCCGTTTATCGAAAGAGCACATGATTTTCCGAACGAAAACGAAAATTCACCTTATATGCCTGAATCGCGCGCAGAACTTGGAGAAGGGCCAGAACATAATGCAGGTAAAGTTCAAACAAACTCAGCACCAATGGCCACTGTAGTCGATGTCGAGATAACGCCCAATGTAGAAGACAATATCCCCAAGGTCATCGACTACCTTCAGCAGAAAATATCGCTAATTGTTAAGAGTGACGTGGCAATCGATGCCGCATTTGAGGCGTCTGGTATTGACTCCTTTCTATCCATTAAATTGTTAAATGAGTTGGAAAACGATATTGGCAGATTGCGAAAAACACTGCTGTTTGAATTTTTTACAATCGAAATGCTCTCAAAATATTTAATCGATAACCACTATTTGCGCTTGTCGGGTATGCTAGATTTTAGTGTTTTTAAGCGGCTTCATCCAAGAGAACTTGACAAGCCAAAGGTAGTTGAAACGCTTGGTGTTGCAGTGGCTGCGACGTTGCCTAATAGCTCCGAGTCCGGTAATCAAGTAGTAGACACCCACCTATTTGATAAGGCCCTGGGTCTGGTTGTTTCAATCTTTAGTGAAGCGCTGAAAGCGAAAATATCTGAAGAGGATACGTTTACCGATGCTGGGGTAGATTCATTTCTATCCATCAATGTATTGAGAAAACTTGAAGACATTTTTGGCACTCTTAGGAAAACTCTGCTTTTTGAGTTCTTTACACCAAAAACGCTTACAAGATATTTCGTCGACCATCACCTGGATGTGATTGAAGGACATTTTTTAAATCTAAAATCTGAATTCGAAAAAATTGGTGAACGTGCTGGTGTCGCCGAGCAAAGTGTTGAGCGTGGTTGTATTCTTTTAAGGGAGCAAGAGCTCGAAGCAGACCCAGAACTCCGTTCGGTATACATAGAGCTTATTAATAGAAAAAGTAATGAAGGTATTGTTGCTAGAGCCGCATCGCTTATAACGCCCTACGTATTTATAGGTGCATCGCGTAGCGCTATATTTCGTGTGAACATACATGCTGGAAATTTGTTGGCATGGCCTTATGTCGGCCCTGAATCCGAGTTTGAGTTGCTTACCGGTGAGCTTACCGAGTTTGCGGAGAAAAATAGTCTAGAGCCACATATATTGTCGACTACTGCGCTGAACTCGGTCAATTCCATTCAATTTACATCAACCCCTTTTGGGGCAATTCAGCAAATCGTTGGCCTTGATTCCTTTCACTTAACCGGCAAACCGATGCGCAAGCTTCGCTATGCGGTGAATAAGTTTGCGCAAGCCGGCGAGTTGAACTTTGTGGAATATCGTATTGGTACTGAACGAACCACTGATCTCGACGTTGTCAATATGATCGACCAGTGGTGTGAAATAAAAACACAAATCAACCCATGTGTTACAGCACTAAAACGCGATATAGAATCTGGATCAATATCTGATGAGCATCGGGTATTTTTAACCTATCTCAACTCAAGCTTGGCTAACGTAATTCTCATTACCAAGATGAGCACTGGTTATCTGATGGATATGGAGTTCTATCCTAAGGGTTCTACATATGGAAGTTTGGAGTATTCAATCTGTCAAATAATTGAACGCCTAAATTCAGAGGGCTGCCCAATGTTTAGCCTTGGAGGAACGTACGGGCCGGAGATTATAACTTCTCCAAATGCAGATGAAGGTATGCGGAGTATTTTGAATCACTTGAGAGAAACGGGTGACTTTAGTCAAGGTAACCTGCAGTTTAAAAATAAATTTAGAACACGGAATACACCCATATATGTGTGCAAGCCTGTTGGCGGTGATCCATCTAAGATATTGGATATCTTGATGCTCATTGCTGATCCAAGTGACTCCGGCCCTGGCAACAATGGTCCAGATGGCGACGGTTCCGTAGGCGGCTCAAAGCCCTTGTTGAGGACTACAGACGGACCGGACAACGTTAAGGTCTTATCTGGCAAAAGCATAGCTGCCGGCGCTGAAGCCGAGACCGATGCAAGGGCAACCTTACTTGAAAAAAATGGCTATAACCCCGCACTAGTTGCGCCAGAATCTATAGATTACGATCTGTTTACCGATTCATGGTTGCAGCTAAAAACCGACTATGTTGCTATGAGAGTAAAACATCTGAACTGCAACACAGTAGATGACGCTGTTGATATTGATGCTCAGCTGAAGAAGGTTTTTGCCTTCGAATATGTTTTAGCTGTTCCATCCGGGAGGAAGGCCGAAACTATATTGTACAAATCTTGGCCCAGTGAGAAAAAACAGATCGTACAGAACCTACTTTTTCCGACCGGAATATTTACTCAACTCGATGAAGGCTTTCAGCCTGTTGAATTTCCCTTCCCTCAGGTGCTTTCTTTGCGTTCTAGCGAAAATTTTCGAGGTGGTCTCGATAGTGAAAGTGTCGATCTGTATCTTCAAGAGCACGCTGATAAAGCGGCCATGTTATGCGTCGAGCTTGCGAACAATGCCTCCGGTGGTTATCCCGTATCAATAGACAACTTAGAGGTAATAAAAAGTCTGTCTCAACGCTATGGTATTCCTCTGGTTCTGGATGTTACGCGAATTCTAGACAACGCCATTTTTATTCAGCGTTCCGACGACACATACAAGAATATGTCTCTATGGGATATCACTCATAAAATATGCAGTTTTGCCGATTGCATAACGGGCAGCTTAGGGAAGAACTTTTGTGTACCTGTGGGTGGTTTTGTTGCTGTGCGGGATAGTGCCCTATTCGATAAAGTGAAAAAGCACGCGCAAAGCAGCGATTATTTGTTAAGCGTGGAGCAACAAAAAATAGTGACACGTGGCCTGCAGGACATTGCCTATATCGAGCAGCAGGTGGTTGCTCGGGTAGATGCCGTAAGGAGTGTTTGGGTCGCGTTAAAAAACATTGATATGCCGGTGATGTCTCCAGCTGGTGGTCACTGCGTGTTAATCGATGTCAGTCAAATTCCGGCTTTTTTCAAAAATTCAGAACCTCAGTCATCCTTTATCGCTTGGCTGTATCGGGAAACGGGTGTTAGGGCGGGCATACATAATGCTGGTATGAAAAAAAATACCGTGTTAAATCGCATGGTGCGCTTGGCTGTACCGGTTGGCTTGCCCCGAAAAAGTTTGGTAGAATTCACAGAAACTCTCGTAAGTTGCTTGGCGCAGTGTCGAAAACCTTTCGACTTGGAACTCGTCGAAAAACCCGTTGACTCTTATGGCCACATGCGTTCGCGATTTAAGAGAGTTTCTAACTATTCGTCTGTAACTGAAACTCAGAATTCTACTCAAGCGAATATTAAGGAGTCGTTAACTCCATTGTATGCTGACGATAATGCCAGCGACAAAACTGTTCATAGTGAAGATGTAGCGATTGTTGGCCTTGCTGGACGTTACCCCATGGCTGGCGGCATTGAAGAGTTTTGGGAGAACCTAAAAGCCGGACGAGATTGTATAAGTGAAATACCCTCAGAACGGCTTGAGCTAATATTTCAAGCCAGATCTGATCAGCCTTTGTGGGGCGGTTATGTCGATGGTATTGATAAATTTGA
Source organism: Lentisphaeria bacterium (assembly GCA_047616325.1). Classification (GTDB taxonomy): domain Bacteria; phylum Pseudomonadota; class Gammaproteobacteria; order Pseudomonadales; family Cellvibrionaceae; genus JBLHGN01. Next base: position 3,135 of record JBLHGN010000079.1, on the reverse strand, counting down.
TGCAGAATTTTTTAATATTCACCCCCGCGATGCTAAACATATTGATCCACAGGAACGTCTATTCTTGGAGACAGCATGGCATGCACTTGAAGATGCTGGCTATTATCCTGAATCGCTTATTGATACTTTAGGCACAAATAAAATTGGCGTTTATGCCGGAGTTGTCTGGAGCCAGTATCATATGTTGGCTTTAGATAATAACTTTACCAGCCAACTTTCTACCCAGTTTGGAGTGGCGAATCGTGTCTCGTATTTTATGAATTTTTCGGGGCCGAGTTTGACCTTAAATTCTGCTTGCACCTCGAGCCTAAATGCTTTCAAGCTCGCGTGTGACGCAATTTCTAGCAAGCAAATACAAGCTGCCATCGTTGGTGGCGTTAATCTCGATATTCATGCCAGCAAACAACACGCATTATCTGCGGGAAAATCATTAAGCTCTAGCGGCCGATGCCGAAGCTTTGGCAAGGGTGCAGATGGCTATGTTACAGGTGAAGGGGTTGGCGCTATTGTTTTAAAACCACTGTCTCAAGCAATTAGAGATAACGACAATGTTTATGCGGTTATTAAGTCTATTGCTTCGAGCCACACTGGCGCTTCAAGTGGTTATGGTATTCCGAATCCAAGTGCCCAGACTGAGATAATTGCAGAGGCATTGAAGAATGCTAAGGTCACAGCGAATTCGATAAGTTATATCGAGGCTCATGGCACAGGGACCGAATTGGGCGACTCAATTGAAGTGTTAGGTTTAAGTAATGCCCTCAATCAAAACAAAGAGCATAAAAATCAGTGGTGCTCCATTGGTTCGGTAAAAAGTAGCATCGGGCATTTGGAGGCCGCAGCGGGTATCGCAGGAATAACTAAGGTGGCCTTGCAGTTCCGTCATAAGCAACTCGTACCCTCATTGCATTCAGCGGAAACAAACGAACTAATTGAATTTAAAGAATCACCTCTTTATGTGCAGCAAGAAAATTCCGCTTGGGAAACTAACGCTGTAAAGACACCTTTACGTGCCGGATTAAACGCTTTTGCAGACGGCGGTAGTAATGTGCATGTGATTTTCGAAGAATATCATTCGAAAGAAAAAAATAGAGTAGACGAATCTCGCGCACATATATTTCCACTATCGGCAAATAGTCAAGCGAGCTTAGAAAAATATGTATTTAAGTTGGCCGAATTTTTAAGGACGAGTGATACGCCTAATGTTTGCGATATTGCTTATACTCTACAACTTGGGCGTAAACCTATGCGCGTCCGTGCAGCATTTTCGGCAACCTCGGTGGAAGAGCTTGTGTCCATGTTGGAAAGATATGATGGCAGTAAACAATCATTTGACACCGCTATTGGACCATCTAAGAGTGATTGTTGTAATGGTGATATTCAAAGTTACTTATTGTCAGGGAACTCAGAGAAACTCATTGAGGCATGGCTCGGCGGAGCGAGATTGAACTGGAAAAATATATATAAAGATGCTCGTCCGTCTCGCATCAGTTTACCAAACTATCCCTTTGTCAGGCAAAGTCACTGGCTTGATAGTGTCGTTGAACAAAATAATGTGGGGCATTCTCTGCGCAATGCAGACTATATTCCGCCTAAAACAGGTGTAGAAGAAAAGCTTGCGAATATTTGGGAGGAGGTTCTTGGTATTGGCAAGGGCAAACTAGGAGCAATGGATAGTTTCTTTGAGGTTGGTGGGGATTCCCTTTCTGCGGTAACAGTAATTTCTAAAATACGTCAGGAATTTGACCGAGATTTTCCGATGACATCATTGTTTGCCCACCCAACTGTCCGCGCGTCAGCGGAGGCGCTTGAGGCCCTACCGAACGCTACATTTATTCCGGCAATAAAACAGATCGGTAAGGTTTCCTGTATACCACAGTCGTTCGCGCAGAAATCTTTGTGGCTTATTGATCAAATTAATGGCCCCGACGACAGTTATAATATCGGTATATCAACTAAGTTGTCGGGTGAATTAGATGTTGATTCTTTAACGAATGCCTTTGCTCAGATCATTCAGGGCAATGATGTATTTCGAACGACATTTACACTAGTTTCTGGAACACCTGTTCAGCTGATAGCCGATAAAATTGAATTTTCTTTGCCTGTGGTGGCCGTCGACGAAGATCTTGTAGATGGATATGTGGCGAGTCACTTTAAGGAAGTTTTTGATTTGGTCGAAACGCCATTGATAAGTGTAAAAGTATTTCGTGTCGCTCCCGATCAGCACGTATTGTCTATCAACATACATCACATTATATTCGATGCATGGTCGCTGGGTTTGCTGTGTGGCGATATAAACCGTTTGTATCGCGGCGAGCTACTCGAAAATCGATCGGCCTTACAATACAAGGATTATTCTGTTTGGCAACAACACGTCCTTACGCCAAAGGGACGAACAAGCAAGTGGTTAGATTCCATGTTGGATTATTGGGAGGAGTATTTGAAAGATGGCAATTATAATATGGCGCTACCGTATGATAGTGATGAGATACCAGAGAACGTAAAAGGAATAGGGGCGGTTCAACGATCGATCGACGAACAATTTACTCTAAGTCTTAGAATGTTTGCTGTTAAAAATAACGCCACGCTATTTACTACATTTTTTAGTACGCTCAGTATTTTAATGTCGCGGTGGTGCAATTGTGATGATGTGATTTTAGGGACGGTTGTTGCCGGCCGTAACTCTATTGAATCAGAGTCTATGTTCGGGTGCTTTATGAATTTCTTGGCTTTACGAGCTCGGGTAGATCAGAATCTCACGATTGAACAATTTGTAAAGAGTCTTTCGACCTCGTTGTTAGAAAGCCTATCTAATCAAGAGTGCCCGTTCGAAAAAATTGTAGAACGCATCAACCCAAAAACTAGATCTTCACGAAGCCCGCTATATAACGTGTCATTTCGTCTTCAGAATATGCAGATTGAACGCCTGGAACTTCCTGGACTAATTGCAGACGATATGTCGGTTACCATGGGCGGTGCCCAACTGGATTTGATGTTTGAAGTGATTGAAAAGGAAAGTGCACTTATTTTGCAAGTGCAGTATGACAAAGCACTTTTTCATGAAGAGACAATAACCACACTATTGACGTCATTTGAATTCCTCTTAAAACAACTGCCCGGCTCTGGGGGCGTATTGCT
>JBLHGN010000078.1:0-13230 GCA_047616325.1 Lentisphaeria bacterium | reverse complement strand
AGCTTAATCATGGAGCTGGCGGATATTTTTGGTTGGGACATCGATTTCGCTCTAGATATTCGTCAGGGGGATCAATTCAAAATCGTCTTCGAAGAAGAGTTTCTCGATGGCGAAAAAATCGCCAACGGCAATATACTCGCCGCTGAGTTTATCAACCAGAATGAAACCTTTCGCGCAATTCGCTACGTAGACAGCAGTGGCGACGTCAGCTATTACACGCCAGAAGGCGAGAGCATGCGCAAAGCCTTTCTCAGGGCGCCACTAGACTTTAGAAGAATCAGTGACAACTTCAATCCGAATCGCCTACACCCTGTTTTTAAAACTGTGCGAGCTCACCGCGGCACCGACTATGCGGCCAATAGAGGCACTCCAGTGTGGGCATCCGGAGCCGGCAAGGTGATCGCTTCAGCCTATAGCAGCGCCAATGGTAACTACGTTGTAATTCAGCACGGCAATAACATTCAAACGAAGTATCTACATTTGCAGAAAAGACATGTAAAAAAGGGACAAAAAGTTAAACAAAAAGAAAAAATTGGCCTGGTGGGCTCAACCGGTTACGCCACCGGACCACACCTACATTACGAATTTTTAATAAGTGGTGTTCACCGCAATCCGCGCACTATCGTAAACAAACTGCCCAAAGCTAAGTCAATCGGTCATGTCGAAATGGCGCAATTTCTTCTGCAGACTACGCCCATCGTTGCGCAGCTGGATGCGCAAGACAGCGCTACCCAATACGCTACGGCCGAGCAAGAAGAATCAATGAAGAACAAACGCCTATAAAAGGCACACGTATCTACCTAATAAGAAGAGCACGCACGTGAGTAACTCGCAAGCCAAAAGTCTCTATATAGGCTTGATGTCGGGCACAAGCGCCGACGGAATAGATGCGGCTTTAGTGGAATTTGAAGGCGATCGCTGTAAAGTCTTAGCCACACTGGCCCATCCACTCGAGCAAGACTTAAAAGAATCAATCAACACCCTGTCACAGCCTGGATCCAGCGAAATAGATGCGATGGGCGAATTGGACGTAGCCTTGGGACAGGCGTTTTCTGCGGCAACACTTGAACTATTGAAGATTGCAAACGTAGCCCCTCCTAGGGTGTGCGCCATTGGCAGCCACGGACAAACGCTGCGACACCGCCCCTATTTACATCACCCTTTCACCCTGCAAATTGGCGATGCTAATATTATTGCAGAACTCACTGGCATAAACACGGTGAGTGACTTTCGCCGCCGTGATATGGCCGCTGGAGGACAAGGCGCCCCGCTTGCGCCAGCGCTTCACCGAGCACTTTTTTCCCAGCCCACGGCCGCACGCTGCATTGTAAATATCGGTGGAATAAGCAATATTACAATTCTGAACCCATTGATGGAGACGACACTCGGCTACGACACAGGGCCAGGCAACACCCTTCTTGACGGCTGGATTCAAAAACGACTAGGACGGGCTTTTGACAGAGACGGGCAGTGGGCAGCGACAGGGAAAACACATGAAGACCTACTCTGCACGCTGCTATCCCACCCATTTTTTTCTATGCCAAGCCCTAAAAGTACCGGCAGGGAAGACTTCCATACAGGCTGGCTGATAGAACAACTGGCTTTGCACGCTGCGATTAAAGACGAAGATATTCAGACTACACTGGTTGAGTTTACAGCCAGGACAATTGCTCTCGAAGCGTTAAAACATTTAGCCCCTATTAAAAACAACTTAGCTTGCGAACTCTACATTTGTGGCGGCGGGGCCCACAATCGTTGCCTTGTGAGTGCCATAGCCCGGAATATTCCAGGAATACCCGTGGCCACCACGGAATCTCTGGGTATTCACCCTGACTGGGTTGAAGCTGTTTTATTTGCCTGGCTGGCCAAACAAACCATGGATCGAAAATCGGGCAACTTACCTGCGGTAACTGGCGCTAACCACGCCGTTATTTTAGGCGCAGTGCACTACGCAAGCGTCTCTTCTTAATTGTCCTGATCCGACAGGGCCCACTTGTATATTTTGTTTTTCTTTTCACCTGTTATTTTTGCACATAGCGCCGACGCCTGTTTAAGCGGCAGCTCTTCACGCAAGATATTGAGCACACTGACGACCGACGAATCTAGTTCCTCTAACACCTCCTGCGCAACAAATCCTGCCAGCATAACCACCAGCTCACCCTTGCGCTGATTAGGGTCTTCAGCCACTTTGCCAGCAATATCGCAGAGCGTGCCGCACAAAAAGGTCTCAAAGGTCTTGGTTAACTCTCTACCGACCACAACGTGGCGCTCACCACCAAAACAAGTGGACATATCGGCCAGCGAATCCACTATTCTATGTGGCGATTCGTAATATATTAAGGTATGTTTCTCCGTCTTTACGGCGTTGAACACTGCGATACGCGCCGACTGTTTTGCCGGCGTGAAGCCCTCAAACATAAACCTATCCGAGGGCAAACCGGAGGCGCTGAGCGCTGCAATTAGCGCACAGGGACCCGGTATAGGCACCACTTCAAAACCCTCTGCTCTGGCACAGTGCACCAAACGGTAGCCAGGATCCGAAATCAACGGCGTGCCTGCGTCGGATATCAATGCCACACTGTCGCCAGCACGCAGTTTTTTCAGCACGCGCTCTGTTTGTGCGTCGCCACCGTGGTCGTGGTAGGCAATTAATGGCGTTGAAATTTGGTAGTGATGCATCAATTTTGCGCTATGGCGAGTGTCTTCGGCAGCAATAACATCAACCCGAGATAGAACTTCCACCGCCCGCGGTGTCATATCTGAAAGATTTCCTATGGGCGTTGCGACGATATATAGCGCGCTTTGTTGTTTCATTTGTTATATTTCAGCCTCATTTTTTAAAGGGCCGTTACACCCCATGCTTATGTTGACGTACTTGTCACGAACTTCACTTCTTCGCGCTCTAGTGGTTACACTAATATCGCTATTTGTTTTTGCCTGCGGAACCAGTCCTGTCAAGGAAACGGCGCCCAGCGAGCGGGTTTTCTCTCTCGAGAGTGTAACCGCAACACTGGACGATGCCGACAAACAAAGCCCTGCTGCTCGAGCCCAGATCTATCTCGATGTTATCGATAGCCTTCTGCAATTGGAAGAGATCGATTGGGCGCGCTATATTTTAACGCAACTTTCAAGTGCAGCCATACCCGAAAAAAGTGTTGTTGACTTCTCGATAGTGTCGGCAAAACTCGCTCTAGCTCAGGGTCAACCCTTTTTAGCTAAGCGTTATTTATGGTCCGAAAACATTGTCACTCGCACTGCACCGGCTCCGATAGAACAACAAGTATCCTTTCATGAAATTCGCGCACAACTTTTATACAGCATTGCCGAGTACCGCGATAGCATTGCTGAGCGCCTGGTTTTACATTCTCTTATAAGCGATAACGAAAACAACGAAGCTAACCAAGATTTAATATGGCAGTCGCTTATGGAGCTACCCTACAGCGAGCTTGTGCTTGAAAGTAAAAAGCAAGACCACCGTCTAACACAAGGCTGGTATACCCTAGCGGCGCTTAGCAAAAACAACCAGACCAATTTGCGCTTGCAATTTAACAATGTTGAAAGCTGGGCTATAAATTGGCCCGACCATCCCGCCAGCTTGCGCCTACCTGCCGACCTTCAGCTACTGCAGCAACTTGTCGATAAACAGCCGCGTCAAATTGCCATACTATTGCCGCTTAGCGGCAATTTTGAATTAGCCTCCCAGGCCATACGCGATGGCTTTATGGCCGCATTTTATCAAGCCCGCAGTTTGGGTGACACACTGCCGGATTTACGCTTTTACGACAGTGCAGCCAACGACATAAATATTCTTTACGACAAGGCCGTTTTGTCGGGAGCTCAAATCATTATCGGGCCCCTGGAACAAAGCAAAATCGCCGAATTGGCAGTTCGTCCAGAACTTCCTGTGCCGGTATTAGCGCTCAATCGCCTGGTTGGCGAGAACGACAGCGCTACCGGTTTATTTCAATTTGGCTTACCCTTAGAAGACGAAGCCGAACAAACAGCTGAACAAGCCTGGCGCGACGGACATCGACGCGCTCTAGTGCTCGCACCAAGCACAGCCAACGGAGATCGCGGCGTATTAAGTTTTAGCGAACGTTGGAAGGAGTTAGGAGGGGAATTAATAAACGATTACCGCTTTCAGGCGCAAGCCACATACTCCAGCTTAATCAAACAAGCGGTTAAAGTGAGCGAGAGTCAAAAACGAAAAAAACAGGTGAGAGGAATATTGGGCAAGCCTATTGAATTTGAACCGCGACGACGCCAGGACATTGACTTTATATTTGCCTACGCCAATGCTGCACAGGCGCGGCAACTAAAGCCCATTCTAAAATTTCACTATTCAGGTGATGTGCCCGTATACGCATTAAAAGACATTTACAACGGCGATTTTAACACCAAAACAAACAGTGATTTGAATGACGTTAGGTTTACCACCATCCCGTGGTATTTTACTAAACAGTTGCCTGAAAAATTAGCGCTTGAGCGCGGCAATAATTCGCCAAACTTTCAAACACTTTATGCCCTTGGCGTAGATACCTACCATATTTACCCCCGATTAAAACAATTGGCACTAATAAAACAAGCGCACTTTTATGGCGCAACCGGCACCTTAAGTTTAGATGAAAAACAAAAAATAAAACGCCAACAGATGTGGGCCATATTTAGTAAAGGTGTGGCTCAACCGATGGTGACCTTTACGGAGAATAGCAATTTTTAACTGGCACAAAAAACCGAGTCAAAGCATTGGTGACCGCGCCGAACAAGCGGCGCGCAAATACTTAGAACAACAAGGTCTTACATTTGTCGCTCACAATTATCACTGCAAGCAGGGAGAGATAGACCTCATCATGCAGGAGGGGGACACTTTGGTATTTGTGGAAGTTCGCTATCGAAAATCGACACGCTTTGGCTCCCCTTTAGACACCGTAAATAACGCTAAACAACACAAAATATCCATCGCCACGCAGCACTACCTTCAAAAAAATAACATCGGCGAAACCCGCCCCGTGCGCTTTGATGTAATTGGCATGACGCCAGAAATAACTGACTGGATTAAAGGCGCGTTTTAGCGTCTTGAATAGTAACTATGACAAACCAACGTATATATAATTTATTTCAACAAAGTGTAGAAGCCAAGATGCAGGTGGGGGAAGAACTGACACCACTAATTTCCTTGGCGAGCGAAAAGTTAGTGGAGTGTTTGCTTTCGGAGCGCAAAATACTTGCCTGCGGCAACGGCACTTCCGCTGCAATGGCACAGATATTTTCGTCATCGCTGTTAGATCGGTTTGAAAAGGAGCGCCCAGGCCTGCCCGCAATATGGTTAGGCGGTAACATTGCCACCTACACCGGAATAGCCTCGGACGCCTCATATACAGACGTATACGCAAAACCCATTCGCGCACTGGGCCAGGCTGGCGACGTGCTGGTTGTAGTCAGCACCAGCGGCAATTCTAGCAATTTAGTACAGGCGGTGGCGGCCGCTCACGACAGGGGACTATCGGTAATTGCCTTAACTGGGCGAGACGGTGGTGATATGTCCTCCATTCTGGATTCCAATGATTTGGAAATATGCGTGGCTATTAGCTCGCGTGGACGCATACACGAAATTCATTTGCTGATAATATTTTGCATGTGCGATCTTATTGACCACCTTTTATTTGGTATCGAATAGTAATCAAGAACAACACACCAGGCGTACGAAAGCCTAAAAATTCAACAGCAAAAGTGACGCGTAATACACTTATGAAAACACTTCTAAACTTAATTCACCAATACCGCATTCTATCGGTGCTTATATTCAGCTTGCTGATGTCGGCCTGCGTTACGGTTATAGATGCCACCTCCGAGGCACCCATTCAAACCGACCCAAGCAAACGTAGTTTTGGCGGCTATATCGACGACAAACAACTCCAGACCATTGTTGCAGTAAACCTAAAAAAGGCCAGCCCCGAACTGGACGAGGCTCATATCAACACTCACAGCTATAACTCAGTAATTCTTCTTACTGGCGAAGTTCCCAGTAGCGAACTACGTGAATTAGCAGGAACCACCGCCCGCCAAATTAGCCGGGTTAGGCAGGTTTATAACGAACTGACAATTGGCGCCAAATCCAGCTTTAGCGATCGCGCCAATGACAACTGGATCCACTCAAAAATTCGCACAAAACTTTTATTAAATAGAGATATCAACTCGGGCCGAGTGGAAATCATTGTTGAAAATGGCGTGGTATATTTAATGGGTTTACTTACCCAGGTACAGACTGAAAAAGTAACGGATGTTGTGCGCACCACCAAAGGCGTGAAAAAAGTCGTGCGCACCATCGAATATATATAGCGCCTTTAAGCGCCAATACAATTAGCAGAACACTTTGTCGAATAGCCTGCGGCGGGCAGCCTAGTGACGCACCGCAGTTAAGGGCTAAAAACCTTTTAAATCTACCCACCACATCAGGTATACTCTTAGTCCCACAATAATGACAGCGGCGCAGCAGACAGAATTGCGATAGCGATTCTGTAGTGTTCACTCCCAAGCCGATACTAATCACGTCACCTTATATTTGCGATAAACAAACCGAAAGCAGACATTGCGAATGCGGTAGAGTTTTACGTTGTTCGGTGTTCTATGTATAACTAACTTATGAAAAAGTCTTGGAGTATTTATGAACAGCAATGAAGTAGTCATAGTGGCCGCAGGCCGCACCGCCATCGGAAACTTTGGTGGCTCACTCGCCAGCCTTAGCGCCGACCAGCTGGGTACAAGCGTTATTAAGGGGCTACTGGAAAAGACCAACATTTCCCCAGAGAGCATAGACGAAGTTATCTTCGGCCAGGTGCTAAATGCCGGCCACGGTCAAAACCCCGTAAGAATAGCCTCGGTAAACGCTGGCCTGCCTCACTCAACGCCAGCTATGGGAATAAGCAAAGTGTGTGGCTCTGGCTTAAAAGCAACTCACCTTGCTGCCCAAGCTATTGCTCTTGGCGATGCAGACGTAGTCATTGCCGGCGGACAAGAAAGCATGAGTCAAGCGGCCCATGTGCTACCAGGAAGTCGCAACGGCGTCAAGATGGGCGACTGGAAGTTGGTCGACAGCATGATTTCTGACGGATTGACCGATGCCTTTGGCGGATACCACATGGGTGTAACGGCAGAAAACATTGCCAAGAAATTTGGCATTAGCCGTGAAGAGCAAGACGAGTTTGCCGCCCAATCGCAAGTTAAAGCAGAGGCCGCGCAAAAATCTGGCCGCTTCGAAGATGAAATCATTCCCGTTGCGGTTCCCCAGCGTAAAAAAGACCCCATTATTTTCTCAGTCGACGAATTCCCAAAACACGGCTCAACAGCACAAGGGCTTAGCAGTCTTAGGCCGGCATTTGATAGAGAGGGAACTGTGACGGCGGGAAATGCCTCCGGTCTAAACGATGGTGCTGCCGCTGTCATTATGATGAGCGCAGCCAAAGCCAAAGAACTCGGCTTAACGCCACTTGCCAAAATTGCGGCGTATGCCAGTTCCGGCGTCGATCCTTCCATAATGGGCACGGGACCCATTACCGCTACTCAACGCTGCCTCAGCAAAGCCGGTTGGACTGTAGATCAACTCGATCTTATTGAAGCCAACGAAGCCTTCGCCGCGCAAGCCATTTCGGTAACCAGGGGTTTGGAATGGGACACAAGTAAAGTCAACGTTAACGGCGGCGCCATAGCTCTTGGCCATCCCATAGGCGCGTCAGGCTGCCGCGTACTGGTAACGCTTATTCACGAAATGATTAAACGCGACGCTAAAAAAGGTTTGGCCACTCTGTGTATTGGTGGCGGCATGGGTGTTGCTCTCGCGATAGAACGTCCCTGATAGGTAGCGGTGCAGTAAACTCAAGGCGCTCCCTGGAGCGCTTTTTTATATACAAAAGTACCCCCAGCCAACGCCAACGCTTAGCAAATTTACCCTCTGATACACTCGGACGAAGGTAAATACCCGTACTCGCCACTAAATCACCCATGATGCCACAATAAAGCCTTGACTTTCGGCTATAGTTGACAGGCACCCGCTCCACTAATTTCAAGCTATCCTGACTACGACAACAAGCAAGATACAGAGCAAAACGGAAAATGTATTCTAGTGAAAAAATCAACATAAACACTTACGCCAAAACGTGGGCGCCCTGGCTTGTATTAGCGAGTGTTTATTTTTTTGCTGCACAGCTGGGCTTGTCCCTAGCATTTGAACACGCCAACACCTCGCCGATATGGCCTCCCACAGGCATCGCCATTGCAGCGCTCTTGTACTTTGGCAGAAAGGCATGGCCCGGGATTTTATTGGGGGCCCTAGTAGCTCAAGCTGCCACCGATATTCCTCCGGCTATCGTATTAAGCATAGCGATAGGTAATACACTCGAAGCGCTAATAGCCAGTGAAATACTCCTGCGCACCGGTCAGACATACCCGTTCGCCAAGCCACGCGGTGTCACGCTATTTGTAGGCGTGGTTACCATTGCCTGCGCTGTAGGTGCCACTATTGGGGTGTTTAGTTTGTTTCTCGGCGGCGCCGTACAGAAACAATTTTCCACTATCTGGATCACTTGGTGGCTAGGTGACCTTGTCGGCGCGCTAGTGGTAACGCCCTTTATATTGGCGTGGAGCAACTCGGAAAGGATTAAGATAACAGCGAGAATTGTGCTCGCAATTAGTGCTATTGGCGCCTCAACGCTGCTCTTATATGTGTTAATTTTCACATCAACATTTCCCGCAATTGCGAGCCACTCTCCTGGGGCCTTTGTCATACTTCCGGTTGCGGTATGGTCTGCTTTTCGGTTTTGTGAAAAGGGCAGTTCTATATTTGCGTTATGCACGTCTGCCGTAGCCATCGTGGCCACCTTGGATGGTCACGGACCATTTATAAGAGCCAGCATCAATCAGTCTCTTATAGTTCTTCAAAGCTTTATTGGCCTGCTGTCGGTCTCTATGCTTATTCTCGCCGCCAGCGTCAGGGAGCGACGCAGCGTAAATGAACAATTGCAGGGTTTTGCCAATACGCTGGAAAAAAATATCGCCAAAAGAACTGCCGATTTACGCAATACAAATGAAGCACTCAGCCAGGAGATGCTGGAAAGGGAAAGCACCATGAGTGCATTGCGTACACTGATTGGCTATTCTGCGGCAGGACCACACTCACATTTTTTAGATAGTTGCGTTAAAGACATAGCCACTATTTACGATGTTGACTTCGCATTTGTCGGCGTATTTCCCAGTGAAACAAGGGATGTTATAACAACCCTGAGCGTATGGGTAAAGGGACGTGGCGCGGATAACTTTGAATACAGGCTTGAGGGCACTCCGTGTCAACACGTAATCGACCAAAAAATTGAGCTGGTGCCAACAAAAGCCGCCGAGAAATATCCCCAGGATGTGTTGCTCGCCAATATGGGCGTCGATAGTTATTTTGGCGCGCCACTGGTCACCCCTTCGGGTACTACACTCGGCATTATAGCGGTCATGGACACCAACCCCATGCAGCTGCAAACGTGGACCAAACCTATTTTGGCGCTTTACGCCAACCGCATCGCATCCGAATTGGAAAGAAAGTACAGTGAAGACGAGCGCAAGCTCGCCGAGGCCGTATTTAATTCCAGTGCGCAAGCCATTGCTATCTCCGATAATAAAGGCAACATACTGAGGGTAAATCATGCCTTTGAAAGAATTACCGGTTATACATCAAAGGAACTGGTAGGGCAAAATTTTCGCATCAATAAATCGGACGTTCACCAGCAGGCGTTTTATCGAGAATTCTGGGATCAACTAATCAACAAGGGCACCTGGCAGGGTGAAATGTGGAACAAAAATAAAAAAGGGGATATCTACCCTATCTGGCAATCTGCAGCCAGCGTTTACGCCAGCGACGGCAAGGAAATCCTAAACTTTGTCAGTATATTTAGCGATACCACTGAAAGAAAAGTTTACCAGCAGCACATTTACAACCTCGCCCACTATGACGTATTAACGGGGCTAAACAATCGTTCAGCGTTTCTTTCACATCTGCAGGTGGCCGTCAGCAATGCCCAAAGACTAAAAAACACTTTGGCGATTATCTATCTTGACCTCGACCATTTTAAATTAATTAACGATGCCTCCGGCCACGGCATGGGCGACAAACTATTAAAGGTTGTGGCCGACAGGCTAAAACATCTGGTGCGAGAAAACGACGTTGTCGCACGCTTGGGCGGAGATGAGTTTGTCATACTGCTGACTAATTTCACCGCTAGCGAAGACATTATTTTAGTCGCAGAAAAAACCATACAAACATTGGCAGGCCCAGTTGTTCTCGACGGAATCGAACTGGTTATTTCCGCTAGCCTCGGCATTAGTTCATACCCCCAAAATGGAAATGACGGCCAGACTCTGTTGCAAAATGCAGATGCTGCCATGTACCAAGCCAAAAATAAAGGACGTAATAATTACCAATTTTTCACACAAGAAATGAACGATCAAGCCAAAGAGCGCTTGGCAATAGAGTCTGATTTACGAAATGCGATAAAAAACAATGAACTGGTATTGCATTACCAAGCGCAAATTCACGTTCCCACTAACCGAATAATTGGCTGCGAAGCTCTAATACGCTGGCAACGCCCACAACGGGGTGTTGTTTCACCCTTAAGCTTTATTCCCATCGCCGAAGAGACAGGGCAAATTCGCGCTATAGGAGAGTGGGTATTAAAAGAGGCCTGTCTTCAGCTTGCGCGCTGGCAGAATGCAGGGCTCGACGGCTTGAGAATGTCGGTGAATATTTCCAGTCGACAGTTTTTCAATCAAAACCTGATCCATACTGTGCGTAGCGCTATTGATGAAGCGAATATCAGTGCGGATTTACTAGAACTTGAAATTACTGAAAGCTCCATTATGGAAAACGTGGAAGACGCAATTAACACGCTCGACGCGTTAAAAAAAATGGGCACGCAACTGGCCATCGACGATTTTGGAACCGGTTATTCTTCCATGTCATACTTAAAGAAGTTCCCGATTAGCCGACTAAAGATTGATCAATCTTTTGTCCATGATATAGCCACCGACCCCGACGATGCCGCCATCGTAAAAGCCACTATCTCCCTCTGCCACAATCTTCAACTCGCAGTCATTGCAGAAGGCGTAGAAACTCAAGAGCAGGTTACTTTTTTACAAAATAGTGGCTGCCTAGAAATGCAGGGATTCTTTTTTAGCACACCCTTGCCTAGCAAAAGTTTTGCTGAACTCGTTAAGAAAAATAGAGCGGGGCGGGGCAGCGCCACTTCGGTTCTTTGAAACCCGTCACAAATTCAGTTTACATCTATATCAAATACAAAAAGTGCCAACAACCGCACAGATAATCAAACCTAGCATTACCATAATTCTTCAAAGGCGATGAGTTCAAGAGACACCCGCGCAACCGCGACATATTGCAAACTGCGCCGCCAAAAGGTGTATGACGCCCGCCATCCATCACAAAACCAGACCAGACCAAATGCCATGAACTCATTGTCCGTTAATACAGCATGTACCGATGCCCTGGTATCACTAAACGATGAATCTAATGAATCCAACACTTTAAACACCAAAGGCGAAGGTATGGAGGTGAGTATTTTTGAATTTGGTCCGTGGCGCTATTTAGACGCGGTGCGCAAGACAGCTGCTCGTTACGTTATTGGTCAGTCGCGACACGGTTTTCACTGGGACACCGAATTTGTATTTGGCGAGTATGAAAAAGAAATTCAATACGGTATGGAGAAATCCTGCCTCAATCACGACAACAGCCTTCTAAACTGGTCAGAGCCTTGCAATTTTCTCGACCTAGCTATCAATTATGCCCGCAGAGACATCGCCATAAAGTCGAAAAACGTCAATTTGGATGTGACCACTAAGGTAAAAATCAAGATAGATGCAGAGCACGCCGATTTCAGGAAAATGAGCGAAATCCCCTTGAGCCGACAACGGGCTTTCTGCGTCAACCAATGTGATTTGCAGCGCCTAGCGCTTTACAACAGCTATCTGAGCTGGAGCGAATTTGAACAGGGCATGGTGGATTTTTCTACTTGTGAAGGTTAATTCGACATTTTGGCATCGGGGAGAGGGTTATTGCAGCTTTGGGGCATTAGGGCACCGCATTAAATTAATTGCTTTTGACCTCTGACTCTGTATGCGAATCAGGCTAAGCTTAAGGTACTATCATTCGTGTAAGCTACACCATGCCACGCTCTGCAGAATTTAGAACAAAATTTTGCGCTCTCCAGGAATCCTAGCTGGAAAGCTTCCGCATCAGCGGGAAAGCATCGAGAATACCTGGTCTTTACCCACCAACGTCAACTGGGATGCAGAGCGCCTGCAAATTCTGCAAAAAAGTGTACGCCAAATGACCTGCACCGCCGGTAGCTTCGGTTTAGCGGCAATGCCACGAGAAGCCAAAAAACTCGACACGCTTCTGTTTTTACTGGCTAGCTCCCACAAAATGCCAGAGACCGAGACAAAAGCCGCGATTCGACGGGGCATTCTCGCGATGTTTGAAAAGGCCGAAATCTTTAGCGATTTGGCCGTGGTAGACACTCGGAGTGAAAACAGCCACAAATATATAGTGATAGTTGCCGACGACTCCCGGCAGGCCGAGCTATTGCGCCTTCAGTGCGAGGAACTGGGCTGCGAAACCGCCGTATCACAATCTCTAGCGGGCACTTCCGGACATGTTAAAGCGAAAATGCCCGATCTCATTCTTATGGCCGTGGGGTTTCCCGAAGGCAGCCTGGCTGGGTGATAAAATACACAAAAAACTGGTATATCACATTCCCGTGGTGTTTATTTTATCGCGCAACGATTTATCGTGGCAAATTGAGACTTTTCGCGCCGGGACTCTGGGCGATCGTTGTAAACACGTTGCCCGGGAAGCCCTGCAAGTTCAGCTTGAGCGCCTCGCCAACCATAGATTTTTTCACGCAAAAATACTCGTGGTCGACGACGATACATATATTACCGAGGCGCTCACGGCCATGTTTGAAAGCCAATGTTTTTATTGCATAACCAGTAACAATCCCGCCAACGTAATTCACCTTCTCGAACGGCATTCGCCCGACATATTACTGTTTGGTACAAATATGATGGCGACAGTACTTTGCAGGTCTTGCTCCAGGAAACTAAATATATAGATTTGACTATTTTATTGCTCTCGGCTGACACCAGTACAATACCGTGGGTGTAGCCTCCTCCCAACGAGCC
>JBLHGN010000077.1:0-13469 GCA_047616325.1 Lentisphaeria bacterium | reverse complement strand
CATTGGCAAGTGCATTTATACAGAACCCGAGGTGCAGTTGGCTGTCTTCGGAGGTATGGCCGCCCACCAACGTGCACTTATGTTGATTTAATACTTCTAATGCCCCCTGCATTAGCTGGCTCATGTCGCGTCTTTGAATATGCTCGCTGGCCAGAGGCAGTTGTACTAAAGCCTGCGCTGAATGAGGCTGAGCATTCATGGCAAAAATATCGCTTAAGGCGTGTAACGCGCTCAATTTTCCAAATAGGTAGGGGTCGTCAATAAGGGTTTTTAAATGATCGATGGTTTGCACTAATTTTTTATCATTGGGAATATTTAACACCGCAGCATCATCGGAGCTATTAAGCCCAATCAAAATATCGGCTTGGTGGTAGGTGCTTAGTTCTTTTAAAACCTTAGTTATTACACTAGCGCCAATTTTGCCGCCGCAGCCACCGCAGCGCATATTTAATTCGTGAGCGTCTTGAATGCCCAGTTGTTTTTGCAGGTTTGGGTGGAGGAGGGCGGTTTCGTTGTGCTTATTGCGCGACTTTTCATTCTCCCCCATGTTGATAGCTGGCAATTTGTGAAACTGGTTCATGAACTGCGAGTCTATTTTGTCCTTTAATCGCCACACCCACTTTCCGCCAAATGAAAAAAATCTGCGGCTGCCTAGAGCTGTTTTTTCACCTAAGGCTAACAGACTTAAGAAGTTTTTTTGCGGTTTAAATGCTTGTAAGGGTTTGTTTAGGGCTAGGTGAATAATATTGTTAAACAAGGTCGGTGCCATGCGCACGGCATAAACACCGGCCTTAGGGCTGGGGTGCTTCACTTGGTGAGATATGTCGCCCGCAGCAAAAATATTCGCGTGTCTAAGCGATTGTAACTGGTCGTTCACCTGGATAAAGCCGTTTTCGGTGAGTGCTAAATCGCTCGATCGCAGCCAGTTGGCCGCACTAGCCTGGGTACAATAAAATACTTTATCGTACGCGTGGCGATCTGTGTCGCTGACAATATGGCTTTGATCGATGGCTTGGGTGTCAAAGTTTAGCTTGTAGTGAATATCGTTTGTTTGAAGATGGTGCAGTAGCTTTTTCTGTAGTGGCTTAGGGTAACCTTCTAGTAGACTTTTTCCGCGACTAATTAAGCAAAACTCCGCATTACAAGTGTTTTGTTTACTCCAGTATTGCATGGCAGTAATAATTTCGACCCCGCCGGCGCCACCGCCGATCATCGCAACTTTTAATGGCGCTGCGTTATTGTTGTGTAATAGTTGTTGCTTTAGAGCGAGCCAATGTTGCGCAAACTCACTAATGGGTTTTACCGGTACGGCAAATGCTTCGCTACCCGGAATTTTTTTGTTGGGTGTGCTGCCGATATCGATTGAGCAAATGTCGTATTCTATGGCCGGTCTGATGCTTAATTTTATGGCTTGTGCTCGGGTATCTATTGCTGTTGCCTGCGCCTGAATAAATCTTACCCCGGCCCAGGCGCATACTTTATGTAAATCGATATGAATTTGGTCAAAACTATAGTGGCCCGCAATAAAGCCGGGCAGCATACCAGAATAGGGTGTGTGCACATTTGGCGATATTAGGGTCAAACGTAAACCTGGAGTAGGGTTCATGGCCCACATGCGAATGAGTAATGCATGGGTATGGCCGCCGCCTACTAACACTATGTCTTTTACGTTGGGGCTGTCGTTCAATTTTGTGTCTCTTGTTTTTTGATTTTCTTGGGAGCAAGTATGCAAGCGTTATCGTGCCTGGGGCAACTGTCTAGTGTGTATATATCGGCGGCAGTTGCGGGCAATAGTATCCACGAGAATATTTAAAAGCGCGGTGACTAGTATCAACAGTATAGCGCGGTCAAAACGCATTTCTTCAAATGCTGAGTCTATGAAAAACCCCAAAGTTGGAATGCCTAGCATACCCAATATGGCTGTCTCTCTTAAAATGGTTTCCCACCTATAGAGTAGCAACGCAACAAAGCTGCCATACAGGCGTGGCAGTACTTCATAAAAATACAAATTAACGCCGCGACTAGCGTCTTTTCTAAATGCTAGAGTTTGGCTTTGCAATGCCAGCAAGTGGGCTATAACAGCGCCGTTGTGTAATGTGAGCGCGGCAACGGCCGGCAGCATTGAGGGCCCCCAGATTAGCAGGCCCATAAAGGCCAACAAATACTCGGGGCACGAACGAATGATAATGAGCGCACTTTGGCCAAAAGCGCGAATTATTTTAGGGAAAAATACAGCGCTGCTAAAAGGAAAAATCGCCAAAGCTAACAGTGAAGTGCAAACCAATGCCAGTTGACTGAGCACTAAACTATTGATGATGCCGTGGAGAATTTGCGTGTCCCACATCATTTTCAACCAGATATAAAACGCCCAAAAATCGCCGTGTTGTAATGAATCCGGGACAATATCGCGACTTAAAAAACCTTTTACCAAGGACCAGGATATATCGGCAATAGGTGGCAAATAGATAAAAGCCAGTAGGGCGTACACGGGAAATAGTGCGATCTTAACCCAGTATTTGAGGCTGGCAATCAGAAGAAAAAAAACATACAGCACGGCAGCGGCGTGGGAGTACTCGCCTTGTTTAAAAAAGCTTTCAAGCTCAAAACCCAAGGTGGGCAGGCCGACGAACCCCAATATTGCGCTGGAGCGAATCGCGCACTCCAGACGATAGCGGCAATAGGATTTTAACTGCGGCCATGCCAGTATTATACGCGTATAAAACAGCTTGCTAAGGTAAGAGCTTTTGGGGTTCAGGCTTTTTTCGGCGTTGGTATCGGTTTCATCTAAAATTTCTGCAAAAACCTTAGCGAAGATACCAGCAAAGGGAATGAGTATGGCCAAGAAGGCGGTCAGCGAGCTCAATCCGGATATTTGAATGAACAGTAGGGCCCAAAACAATTCGTGTACTGCTCTAATGAAGGCCGCTATCGTGCGAACCACGATGCTTCGAAAACCTAAGGCCATTAAGAAACCCAGTAAAGCTGCCACAAACACCGCTTGAAATGCAAATGCTAGGGTTGTTAATACCGCGCGTAGAAGTGTTGATGCATCTAAAAAACTGGGTTGGGCGAACCCTTTGGCCATTAGGTGTAATTCGATCCAGGGGTTGGCGGTTATGACCTCAATATTAGCAACAAACATAGCCAAAAATGCCAGTAGGGCCATGCCGAAACTGATTCGGCGTAAGGCCTTAGTTTGGCTAACGTGGGGCGGGCGCTTTAAAAACATGGGCTAGTTGTACACTTGGGAAAGGTCTTGAACGCTTAGTTCGTTACTCTTTTTGTCAAAAAATATTTTCCCATTTTTTAATGCGATTACACGCTGGCAATGCTCCTGCGCCAGCTTGATGTCGTGCAGTGTTACCACTAAGGTTTCGAACGTGGTACATAAAAGCGCAAGAACATGATGCGCTTGAAATGCATCGAGCGCGCTAAGGGGTTCATCACCTAAAAAAATATTTTGTTTAGAGTACATCGCGCGCGCTACTGCGGTTCTTTGTTGTTGTCCGCCAGAAAGCTGTTCGCAGGCTTTGCCCAACTGACTATCGATGGAAAGTTGTCGGGCTATAGTTTCTATTTCATTTTTTATCGCAGTGCCGGGATAAATCAAGCGCTTAAGATTTATTAGAAAATGATGCTGCTCCAATTGCCCCATATAAATATTGTGCAAACAGCTTAGCATTGCTACTAGGCCTAATCGTTGCGGGCACCAAGCAATATCGTTGGGGCGTTGTTCGCGCAGCGCATTGAGTAAGGTGGACTTCCCCGAGCCGCTCTCACCAATAATGGCCACTTTTTCACCTGCCTGAATGGAGAGACTTAAATGTTTTAATGCGGAAAATTTCCCGTAAAACAGATGTTTATTGTTAAACTCAAAGACCATTATTCGTCCATTAAACCTATCGCTTGGGCGGTATCTTTGATGGGGTCGTAGTCACTGTTTTTCGCTTCAATAAAAGACTGGCGTGGAAAGGAGCTCAGTAGTTCTGGGTCTTTCATGTTTAGCAAGGCCTGTTGAATACGTTTTTTACTGTCTTTGCCATACACACTGTTTACGTCGCCGCGAATACTCCACTGGTAATCTGGGTAGCTGGGCGATTTCCATATGACGCTGACCTCTTGCGGGTCAATTTTTCCTTGCGCTAGCATTGCGTCCCACACTTTATAGTTGACGGCCCCCACCTGATAGCTACCCGCTTGCACTAAGGCAATGGTGCGACTGTGATCGCCGCTGAATCCTACGTGTTTAAATGTGTCTTGTGGCGCGCCTAAATAGTTACGGATATAGAACTCAGGCATTAAGCGGCCCGAGGTAGAGCCTTTTGAACCAAAAGTAAAGGTAAGGTCCTTTATGGCAAGGGGGAAATCGGTGCTAGCTTCCAGTTTAGTTGAGCGATGGGCAATGAAGTAGCTTACAAAAGCTTGGTCTTCAAAGCCTTGAGCGATAGCTTCACTATCGGGCACCAGTTTACGCGCTTGCACTCCCGATAATCCGCCGAACCACGCCAGTTGAACTTGATTGTTTCGAAATGCTGTTACGGCTGCAGCGTAACTTTTAACGGGTACATAAGTCACCTTAAAGCCCAACTCCCTAGTTAGATATTCGGCAACCTTGTCGAAACGCTTCTTCAATTGGGTGGAATCTTGATCGGGAATGGCTGTAAAGGTAAACGTTTTTTGGTCCGTTTGTGCAAATACACTGGTGCTAAGCGAACCCGCTACGCACAGCACTATGAAGGCGTATTGACGAAAAGTAGAAAAACTCATAAAAATCCTAATATTGCTGTTGAAGTATTGCTTTCGAGGCGTTGCTCTATCGGTGTTGACCTGGAAGCCCTGGTTCGAAAGAGGTTGATGTGACGACCAAATTTTATACGCGGTAGTGTTCGGCCCAATGTAGTAATTCTTCTCTGGTTCCACGTATTAGCATACGGCCTTCTCTTTTTTGCAATTGGTAATCGTACATGGGGTCGTAGTATTTGCTCAGTAAGGTTTCTATGGGTTGCGCAAAACCGCTGGCATCGCCATTTGCTAAGGCGTTTAAAGCGTCTGTAAATTGGCTGTGAAGGGTGGAGTGAAAATCGCCTCCTAAGCGTCTTTTAATGCGCGATAAATTAAATAATATTTTTTCCGAGAAAATATCGTGAGCTTGATCGCCATACACTGACTGGTACTTTGGCAATAACTCTGTGATGTAATCTTTTATACCAATTTGTACCCGCTCCACCATGGGAGTGTCCAATATCGCTATTGGATATTGCGTCTTCATGGCGGTGCACATTTCTGAGGTGATGACGACTTGGCCAATTAGATGGCCTTCATCTTCCATAAATACTGGCAGATTATGTTGGTGTTTTTGCTTGAGTAGATTGATGGAAAGGCTATTTTCGAAATCAATTTGGCTCGGTTGTGCTGTAACCTGAGCGCCAAAACTTGAACCACGGTGATTGGCGAGGCCCTCGAGATCAATATGCCGACTTAAGCTATGCAACAAATGGGTTTTTCCACTAGCGGTTTTTCCGCTAATAAGTACCACAGGCACAGTGTTTAAACTGGCCTGTAATTGCTCTATTAAATACGTGCGCATGGCTTTGTAGCCCCCTTCAATATAGGGGTAATTAATGCCGCTTTCTTTCAGCCATTGTTGGGTTACACGGGAGCGCAGGCCTCCCCGAAAACAATAGAGCAATCCCTCTGGCTTGGCCTGCGTAAAGCTTTGCCAGGCCTTTATGTGCTGGGTTTTTATTGCGGGGGTTGCCAATTCGTTGCCTAAGGCTATGGCTTGATCTTGCCCCGCTTTTTTGTAGCGGGTGCCAACGAGTGTTCGCTGTTCATCATCTAAAAGTGGAATATTTTGGCTGGTGGGAAATGCGCCCCGGTTAAATTCCACTGGTGCGCGCACATCCATTAATGGGGTGTCGTGTAAAAATATGTCTAAGAAATCGCTACTGTTGGCTCTAAGGTTCATGAATGCTCCCGCGTAATGCCGTTATTATGCCACAGCGAGGTGAGTTTGACCGCACCATGCTTAAGCTTTATATGGATGAAAAACGTTCATTTGCTCGGAGGGAGTTGAGGTGTTCCGTAGCGGATTGGGCCTATAAATGGCTGTCTTTACATGCCAGCGTTAACGTTAGGCTACGGTTTTTTAGCTAAATATATAGTATGGCGACTGCCTTTACCCTTGTGTGCTCTTACTGTTTTGGTTTCAACTTTAAATCGCGCCTTTTTTAGTTGCGTGGTAAATTTGGGGTCATGCCAGGCCGACCATACAGCCAACACGCCGCCGGTATGCAGTGTTTGTCGAATAGCATGTAAGCTCTCCAACGAATATAGGCTGGTATTGTCCGCGTGTGTAAAGCCCTCGGGGCCGTTGTCAACATCTAATAATACGGCGTCATACGTGCTTTGTTTTATTTTGAAAAGTGCGGCTACGTCGCCCCTGTGTACCGAGGTTCGTTTGTCATTGAGGGGCAAACCAGCGCATTCGCCCAGGGGGCCTTTATTCCACTCAATTACTTCTGGCACCAGTTCGGCAACAATTACCTGAGAGCTTATAGATGTTGCTTTGAGCGCAGCGGCCAATGTAAAGCCCATACCTAAACCGCCGACTAATACCTTAGCATTACTGACGCCCTGAATATGCGCGCAACCTAATTCAGCCAAGGCGAGTTCAGAGGAGTGCACACGACTGTTCATCAATTCTCCGCGGGCACCCTTTAAATGAATTGAAAAATCATTTTCGCGTTGCGTAAGCCTCAGTTCACCACCATTGTTAGGAATGTTGGCCGTGCCTAATAGTGTCCAAGTGGTCATATTTTTTATCTAAGAGTTTCTAAGGTCATTCAAGCCAAAGTAATTCGGGCATGAGGGCGTTGCGCAATATTTTAACATAGTAGCTTTGCAGACATTGTCACTCATATTTTTTGCGGCTCTTCGTTTCTATCATCGTTTTGACTTTGCCGCATAGTCGAGTGCCGGTTTTCAAAAAAAACTAGCGGCCGTATAAAATGCCGTTGAAAGTGCGCCTAAACAAAATATAATTGTCGGGATAAAAAAGCCAATAAAAAATAAGCCAAGCTCAGGTGACACTGCACAACAGATACTGTCTTCGCATAATATAGCGTCTTCGCATACCTTCGTTTGGCAAATCTATGGGCGGGTATCTGTGCAAATTTTACAATTAATAGAGTGCTCGTGGGTGTTTAAACGTGACTCAGCTTTAAATGTTTGGTTCGGGGGTGCGCATATAAACATGATTTAGACCGTATTCTTTAAAATTACTATATTTATCATGCGCTTATCTCGATAGGTTTCGCTAAAATAAGAGGCTGATAACCAGGCCGTGTATTGGTGATCGAGGAGTTTGAATACTACTCTCATGAGAGTGTTAACTGAGAATAGGGTGAGTGTTGACATACTCTATTGGTGTTGAGTATATGTAATCTCAGGCAAATAATGGTGAATTTAGAAGGTCTTGGTGCTAAAACTAGGGTCTAAATGCGACCCTGCCATTACGAAGTATTTCCATTCCTGTGCTTATGGTGCTAGCGAGTGTTGTGCTTCAGGTGGTCTGGAATTACTTTGGTATGAATCGATCCATTATTCTAAAGCCAACTTTATATCACCAAGCTTGGGTAGAAGACGATAGGCAGAAGGTTGGGAGTTCGGTTGCCAGGTTCAGCAAAGGAGAACAGAACAGGGGGCTTTAGCGTGGTGGTGATCATTCGTAAAAGTAGTCTAGTGTAGGTTATGAAACGCCATTGCTGTTTTTGTTGTGCCTAGGGCGGCGTTATTGGCAGCTCAACAATAACGAAACAAGCTGAAATGGCGAATAAGCCGGTTGGTGCTTGATCGACGACTACAGCCTAACTCAGTCTGTTATCGATGCGCTTATGAGGTATCTGAGTCAGCGAAAAAATGAATCTAATGGTATTTCTACTAAGGCTTTGCGGTGTAATTATTTAGTGGAGAGTGGCTGTTTAACATGCCCATCTCATTCTAATTTCTCCGAAAGTTTTTGTGAGACTTCTTGCTCGCTGAAAGTTTTCGCGAGGAGGAGCGCTTAGTGTAATTATACTTGTCAGAATTTAAATGTGAGCTAGATCTTGAGCTAAATCTTGAGCTAGATCTTGAACTAGAGTCAGAATTGCGCAACGAACCAGGCGAGCGCGTCGAAGTTTGAATCTCGCTGTTAGGCATGGAGCCACTGGCCCGGTTTAAAATTATGGTAGATGCTTCGCTTCTGTTGGCAGTAGTGCTATCAGTTGAATTCGTATGAATTCTATTGTTTTCTCGACTCACGGTGTTTTCGTTGCCACGAGAGTTCCTGTTTATGTTGCTGTCTCGTTTACCATTTTCTTCATGGCTTATAGTGCGTAGCTGACGTGTCGCAGCGTTTGATTCAGAAGATTGGCGTCCGGTTGTGCTTCGAGAATGGCTTTGCGGCGCACTATCGCTCGCTGTTTTGCTTTGGTTGTGGTTGTAAGTATGGTTATCCGAAGGCGTGTGACGGTTTAATCGCTCCGACAGCGTATTCGCATCTAGGCGGTCACTTCTTTTGTAGCCCTCGCTTGTGTGGCGGTTTGGCAGTTGTGAATGATTATTATTGCGCCTAGAGATGTATGCGTGGCTATAACGCACGCTCCGACGGTGTCTTTGATCGTGTGACCAATGCCGGGAGTCGGCGTGCCTAACAATCTGTCTGCCCGACTGAATGCCGTAGTGGTTGCGGTGATGATTAATGACAACGACATATCGCTTGGACCAATGAAATGAACTGAAATATATGCCAGAGCCCACGAATATTTGAGGTCCCCAGTAGATGTGAGCGCCGGAGTAGTGATGATGACTTTGGTGTGTCCAATAGAGCGGCGGGTAATCTATCCACCACCAGGGGCCATAAACCACTCGAGAGTCGTAGTAGGGAACGTAAACCACCTCTCTTGTTCTGGATTCAATAATAATATCGTCGTTTTCGCGTGTAACCTCTAAATGCTCAAGGTCATCGAGATTTCCCTCTGCATAGGCGTGAGCGCGCAGGTTTTGAATGCTAGCGAGCACCAGCTCTTCATCTTGCAAAAACACGTCGCCAAGTCTTTGAGTCCAATCCAAATCTTTATTCATCTTGTCAAGCAAGTTTGGCAGCGCTATTAGGGCCTTAATACTTGGGTCCCAATCTTGCGGTTCCACAGCTTTTAGGGCCTCGTTTGCATCGAGAGTTTTGTTCTTTTTAGCCCAGCGGTTCGCCTGAACAACTTCAAGAGGGTAGGTAGAGGCAATTAGAATGTGCGAGAGCACAGTGTCTGGGTAAAGTGCAATGGGCGCCAAAATTTGGTCGAGTTCCGCCTGGCTGAACGGGTATTCCTCGGCTTCCTCTGCCGCTAAGTTATTGGAATATGCCAAGAAACAGAGAGACAGAATGAGTGTTTTTACTAGGTTCATATCAGTATTTCCTAGATCAGGTCCATAAGTTGAAATTATCGTCAGTATTGGGCCATTCTAACGGGCTGAGTCTTAACGTAGGCTGAACGTGACTAAGCCGTTGGAACTTCCACGAAGTACAAAAAAATATCGCAAACACTAGTATATTGGAGGCTCCTCGCTGGTTCATGTGGGTAGATTAAAGTCCAATTCCCCATCGAACTAGATAACCGACGGCGACAATATTTTGATCGATTCTGCCCCTATCTCAATTTTTTACTGCTTAAGTCAGGCTGCTTGCTACTTCAGAAGCCCCGTCGTTAATGGCCTGCGGTCAATAATGCATCAGCTATACCTCATGTGATCCACAGTCAGGTTGGGATAGCCCTGATCAATTATATGGGATCGCTCAGTAAGGCAATTAGGGCGGGATTACACCCTATTACCCATGCCTGATAGCGAGGAGCCCAAAAAAGTGACCTGAATGAGAAAGCCAACAAGATAGACGAATTAACAGAACAACTCACCAAGCTAAATGAAGAACAGGAAAAACAAAAGACACAAGCCATCAACAAAGAAGTCAACAAACCCTGCTCAAAAAAGCCCGAACGGGATAAAGATGGATACCCAAAGAGCGGCAAGCCAAGCAAGAGAAAGCGCAAGAGGAAAAAAAGATCTGGTTGCGGTAACCGATCAAAATCAGACTGAACTCTAGACGCCACACATCATACGAAGCTGCCGATCTGCCCTGGCTGTGAAACAGATTTATCAGGTCGAGTGGGTAGTGCTAAACCCGCGCGAATTGTAGAAGATATAGCCCCACCCGAAGCAAAGACACAAGTCACCGCTGAAATAGAAGAAACCAAGTGGTGCCCGATCTGTAAAAAGATAGTTTCCTCTAAGACAGAAACGGCACTGCCTGGATCCGACATAGGTCTTAATGCCGCCGTCGACATGGCCTACTTGTGGGTAATGTGTGTACTATCACTACCCAACATTCAAGCCTTTTTTGAAAACTTTAAAACATTAACACTATCCACGACAGGGATATCTAAAATGATGATTCGCTTGAGTAAAATTCTTGAGCCTGCCTATGAGGAAATACTTGAGGATGTAAAGCAAGATACGGCCATTTGGGCCGATGAAATTGGTTGGCGAGTTAACGGGAAATTGTGGTGGTTATGGATATTCGCCAACAAACGAAGCGCCTATTACTGGCCGGATAAATCCCGCGGAGGTGAGGTCGTTGAAAGGATATTGGGGCCAATATTCTATGGGATTCTTATAGTGGACGGTTGGCAGGCCTATAATAAATTGGTCTGTTCGCGACAAACCTGTATGGCACAAATTTTCCGGAAAATAAGGGCCTTTATAGATGCTTACCCTCAATATCGCTCGCTGTTAAAGTTCTATTTGAAACTCCGGCAGATTATCCGAGATGGACAAACACTGCAGGAAAAACGTAGTACACTTGATGACTTAAGCTTCCAGAGACGACTCAATAAATTACGGGGCCGACTCAGGGACTTATTGGCCTGGAAAAGTCCCCATGTGATTTTAGCCGATGCATTAGCAAAGGTTCGCCGGCAAGAAAATCACATCTTAACCTTTGTGGAGCATAGTGCTGGCGAGCATCACAACAATTATGGTGAATACATCATTAAAAAAGGTGTACTAAAACGTAAGGTGTCAGGTGGTAGTAAATCGGTAAAGTGTGTGCGTGCCTATGCCGTTATACAATCCATTGCCACGACCTGTTTTTTACGCAAACTCTCTTTCTGGCATTTCCTGAAGGTAAGCCTGACACAATATATTCATAAAGGAAAACCTATGTCGCTTGTAGACTATGAAGCCCGTTTTCCTGCAATATCCAAAGTCGCTTAAATATTTCGAAGCCAATAAATTTATAGAAACTCGATTCTTTACTTAAATTCAGTTTGAACCCACCTTTTTTTAATGTAAAGGAGTAAAGTTGTCGTTGCTTTTTCCTAGTACACATATTTAATTGAAATTCGTTCGATGAATTATTGATAGGTAGCAGTGTTTTATCATTCATTAGTGAGGTGTCTTTTTTTGCCATTAGTTTTTGTCCTTTTGTTGTTATCTTATTTTTAGGGTCAGTTTTGAGAATTAGCGAGCGACAGTTTGTAGGGTTTGGTAGTCGTGATCCGGACATCGTGATGTACATTGCCAACCGCCCGCGCCTAGATGACTATTCATGTTTGAAAACCCTACAAGCAATGGAGCCGGGTGAAATTGCTTATATCGTACAGCATACTAGCAACCATTGGCGTAAGGTCTTTAATGTGCTTGCTAAGTTTCTGGCGGAATTACGCCATGACGAGCTGGGCGTAACTTGGCAGGGTTATCGAGACAATTCGCTATTGCAGCAGCACTCAAATGAGGCGATTCTTTTTTCTCCTCCCAACCAAGAATGTAAAGACAGCCGAGAATATAAAGACGGCCAGGAAAATAGCGACGTAAGACCGAGAGAGAAAGTCCATATCATTCTTGGCAAGACCCACGCTTCTGCCCTCGACTTACCTTTTTCTTTTCGGTGGATTGATCCCTATTTTGCAGTAAACCAAGAGCAGCGTTTTATTATTGCGCCGTACCCCGATTACCGGCAGTTAAGCAATGTGCGAATTACACAGCTTGTATCGCTGGTGAGGCAGCTTGCCTGACCCCCTAATACCTTTGAGGGAAATATAGCTGCCCTCTATACTTACATCTAGCTCATTAATTAGTGCTCTCCTCAGTGGGTACCGGCTCTGTCTGTCGTAGCCAACGACTGTCGCCGTTGACAAATAACCGGCATTCACCTGCCTTCATAATATTCTATTCTTCGTTGTCCGTCAGTGGCTGAGTGGCGATAACGGTTACGATGTCGTTCTCGGTGGTAACAGAGGAAAAATCAATACTGATGTCTTCGTCAGAGAGGTGCGCTATGCCAAAAGGGGGACGTCGGATAATCCAGTACAGTTTGCTAGAACAAAATGTGAAGAGTGCATTGCCGTCGGAAAGTAAGAGATTGAAAATCCCTTTTTGGTTAAATTTCTGGCAGCATTCGCTGACAAAAAGTGGCCATTGTGTATGACAGGGTGGCTCCTTATCAAAGAAATTAATTATTTCGCTCATCAGCCAGCAGAAAGCTCGCTCGCTGTCGGTGCTGCCGACTGGTTGAAAGCGCCTGCATTGCAGCGCTTCTGAATTTTCCAATTGCCCATTGTGGGAAAAGGTCCAGTTACTCCCCCATAGTTCGCGCTGAAAAGGGTGAGTGTTTTCCAATCGGACACGACCAACATTGGCCTGGCGAATGTGACTGATGACGGTACGGCTTTTAATAGGGTAATCACGCAGGAATCTGGCAATTTTCGATTCTGAACTGGGCAAGTAGTCTTTAAATTCACGCACGCCTCCCTCTTCGTAAAACACAATGCCCCAGCCATCTCTATGAGGCCCAGTTACGCTACCGCGCCGTACCAGGCCGGTGAAGCTAAAACAGAGTTGGCACTCATAGCAAGTAATTCACACATGCAAGACACGCCACGTTTTTTACGAACTACAAAAAGAACACATACCCCCTGACCGCTTAGTTCTTTTTTATTCGGCGCGGTTCTTGTTTTCAAGGCCGAAAGAAACTGCAGCTAGGGGGGGATAGTTTAAGTATGTCTGTTTTTTCTGTTCTCAAATTATATAGAAAAATGGCTAAATGACACGCAATCGTTTGAACGTTTTTATCGGCGATATTAATGCAGCCGGCGCGAAGCGCGACAAGTCGCTTAATAAGCGGATTAAATTACACCTATTTTACTTGCACAAAAAGATCTATGGTTTCAACGCTTGATATTCCTTTGCGTTTTGTGCGTTATTGCACAGCAACATCTGTTTAAAAAAATTAATACTGCTATTGGAGTGTGTTTAGTCTTTGATGGTTTATTACTTTGTTTATTTCAATAATGTCTAACCCCATGTTTTAAATAGCCCAATACTATCAAATAGTATTGGGCTATTTACATAAAATACATTAATGCTATTTGCAAATT
>JBLHGN010000076.1:0-13490 GCA_047616325.1 Lentisphaeria bacterium | reverse complement strand
AACCCCAATAATTGGTCAGCTCATGATCAACCAGAAAATGCTCATCGATAAATGCATGAACGGGGAGCAACTCTATAGCGGTTACACCCAATCGTTTTAGATAATTTAATGCGTCTGGGTGAGTCATGCCAGCAAAGGTGCCACGTACACTTTCCGGCACTTCTGAGTTCATCTTGGTAAAACCTTTTACATGCGCCTCGTAAATAATTGTTTTATTCCAAGGCGTTTTTGGTTTAGGCGGACTCCCTGCCCCCATTAATTTAAGCGCTTGATCATCGACAACAACACACTTTGGCATTTCATTAGCATTGTCGTGCTCGTCAATAACAAGATCTTGCTTGTCGCTTTCCTGGTCGTACGCGAACATTTTCTCAGACCACACGAAGGCCGAATTTAATTTCTTGGCGTAGGGATCGAGCACCAGCTTATGGGGATTAAACCGATGACCAATATGAGGATCGTAAATGCCGTAGGCCCTATAGCCATATAGAGCCCCAACGTTTAAGCCCACAACATATACGTGCCAAACTTGCTCTGTACGCTCCCCTAGAGGGATTCGAGCAATTTCTTTTCGACCGCTTTCGTCAAAAAGACAGAGCTCCATTTTTTCAGCATGCGCCGAAAAAATGGAGAAATTTACACCATTTTCATCTGCGGTAGAGCCCAGCGGGTAGGGTTCGCCCACATCTAGATCAAATTGCTTTTGCATTCTATTCCTGTAATTCAAATACAACTGTCGCCAAAGGCGGAACGGTAATTTCAATAGAGTTTTCACGGTATTGCCATGGAATTTCTTGAGAGTGAAGTATTTCTTTATTAAGTCGATTCGACCCACCGTAACAAGCATTGTCTGTATTTAACTTTTCAATATAAACACCTGGGTTATTTACACCCAAACGGTAATTTTCTCGCACGACTGGAGTAAAGTTACTAATAAATATAAGTGTTTTTCCTGTTTCCTTTGATTTTCTGGCAAAGGAAAATACTGAATTATGTCTATCGTCTGCTTCTATCCATTCAAAACCCACCTCCTCTGCATCATTTTCATAAAGCGCTGGCGAGGAAAGATAAAGCGTATTTAAGTCTTGAATTAGCGCTTTAACACCGGCGTGTTCAGCAACGTCAAGCTGGTGCCACGGTAGACTATTATTGTGGTCCCACTCGGGACCTTGACCGAACTCACAACCCATAAACATTAATTTTTTACCCGGGTGTCCCCACATAAAACCGTAGTAAGCGCGTAAATTAGCAAATTTTTGCCAACTGTCCCCCGGCATGCGATCCAGAATAGAACCTTTGCCGTGAACCACTTCGTCATGACTTAGAGGCAATATAAAATTTTCACTAAACGCATAGTAAAGGCTAAACGTCATATCGTGGTGGTGGTACTGTCGGTGAATTGCTTCTTTCGACATAAAATCTAAACTGTCATTCATCCAACCCATATTCCATTTGTAACCGAAGCCCAAACCACCGCAGCTCGTGGGTTTAGATACCCCGGGCCAGGACGTCGATTCTTCGGCAACCATCAATGCATTGGGGAAATTTTTATAGACGCGCTCGTTGGTTAAACGAATAAAATCTATTGCCTCTAGGTTTTCACGACCACCATAGCTATTAGGTATCCAGGCGCCCTCGGCGCGACTGTAATCCAGGTAAAGCATGGATGCCACAGCATCAACCCGCAGCCCATCCACGTGGTAGCGTTCCAACCAAAATAGGGCATTTGCCATAAGAAAGTTGGAGACTTCTTTACGGCCAAAGTTATAAATAAATGTATTCCAATCTGGATGAAAACCCTGCCGAGCATCCGCATGCTCATAAAGAGGGGTTCCATCAAAGACGCCCAGCCCGTGCGCATCCGTTGGAAAGTGACCCGGAACCCAATCGATGAGCACAGCCAGTTCGTGTTGATGACATTGATCGACAAAATATTTGAAATCGTCTGGCGTACCGAAGCGACTAGTAGGAGCATACATCCCCACTGGCTGGTAACCCCATGAGCCGTCAAAAGGAAACTCGCTCACGGGCATTAATTGTAAATGCGTAAAGCCCATATCTTTTACATAGGGTATCAATTGCTCAGCAAGTTCACGGTAGGTGAGGTATCGATTGTTCTCTTCGGGGACACGCCGCCATGATCCAATATGGACTTCGTAAATAGACATCGGTCGGTCCTTTCTAGACCAAAGATGCTGTTTAGCTTTCCATTCATTGTCCGACCACTGGTACGCGTGGGGGTCGACGACCACCGACGCTTGAGCAGGTGGTTGCTGTGCACCAAATCCATAGGGGTCTGCCTTGTGCGGCAATACCGAACCGTCGCATGAGCGTAATTCAAACTTATATAGTGCACCTGCCTTTACACCGGGAATGAAAATCTCCCAGACACCAGAGGGCACATGCTTGCGCATCATGTGTTTGCGCCCATCCCAAAAATTAAAGTCGGCAACTACCGACACACGCCGGGCATTAGGAGACCAAACGGCAAATGTACAACCTTCAACACCATCGACCACACGTAAGTGCGCACCAAGTACGTTATATATTTGCTCGTGCGTGCCCTCTCCAAACAAGAATATATCCTGCTCTCCAACCACCGAAGTAAAACGATAGGTATCTTCCAAAACCACATCGGATTCACCATAATGAGCCTTAAGTAGATACTTGTAGGGCGCATTCTCTCCCATATCAGCGGAAAAAAGTCCGTCACGATGAAGCTCTTTCATTACCGCCAATACGCCGTGGCTCTCATAATCTAGAACCTCCACCATGCTTGCTTCTGGCAAAAATGCACGTATTACAGAATTAGACTCGCTTATAGTATGACGACCCAAAAAAGCAAAAACGTCTTCACAATCGGAGTCTACTATTGACTGAATAACTTCGTTAGAGATTGTATCCATATAACTACCCATACTTAAGAGTCAATGATTTTTAGATGTTTTAATAAAGCTAAAATATGACAAATTATTTATGCTGGTAAAGTCGATGCGCCACATAATTTAATTAACATTAACATTAACATTAACATTAACATTAACATTAACAAATTTTTAGTGTGCATTAAATTTTTCACTACCGATCAAATCATCAATTTACTACTACAACTAACAATTCATTAACTGATATCACTACCGTTAAATTTTCTTTCACTATTTATCTTACTCAGTATCGACTTAATACGAGGATTCGCGAATATACCCGATATAGATGTCGTCAATTTACGCTGCCAATTCGCATGTTCATGAAATGTTCCCGGAACATTCACTGGGGCCTCCATCATCACTAAATCTTCAAGCTGAAGTACAAACAACTTCGAAGCAGTTCGACTGTTTAACACTAAAATTGCGTCTATTAGAGATTCGTCCGCCACTTCATCGACCGATTTATTTTCCCAGGCAAAAGGGCAAAGGTTTAAAGATGACAACATCTCAAAAAGATACTCTTTGTCCCTCCGGCGTTCTTGGCAAATACTCTGATAATCAACGCCTTCCTCTAGCAGATTCAATTTATCCCTCAACACTAGATCGGTACCATTCCACCAGCTCACTAACGTTGGAACATCATGATTGTTTACCATGGCGAGAGCATGACTATCGTAGTGCTCTGGCCGCTTAAAGCCTTGATCGCCCAATTTCTCAAAATAGAACACTTTATTGGTGAATATCTTAGTACGATGAAGCGCATATCGAAACTCGTCTGGTACTACTCCGAGATCTTCACCAATGATCAAACACTTATTAAGATAGCTCTCTAAACATAAGATGCCAAGCAATTCATCAAAGGGATAATATACGTATGCTCCAAAGGCCGCGGATTGTGCCGGCGGGCACCACCACAAGCGCATTAGACTCATTGCATGGTCAATACGGAGTGCTCCGCAATGTGACATATTTGTATGCAACAACTCAATAAAATGCTTAAAGCCACTTGCGCGCAGTTCAGATGGGGACATCGGCGGCAAGCCCCAGTTTTGCCCAGTTTGAGCTAACGGGTCAGGCGGTGCTCCGATAGCAGACTGCCGGCAAAAAAGCGCTTCATTGCTGTTAACTTCAGAACCCCCGCCATCGGCGCCAACAGCCAAGTCTCGAACTATACCTATTTTCATTCCACTAGAAAGGGCGAACTTCTGACATTCCTCAAACTGCTGCTCAGCTACAAATTGAAGATAGCAGTGAAACAGTATAGCTAAGGCCTGGTTATTATTCTTTTCAGCATCAGAAAAAATATTTTTTTTAACTACCGAATATTCGCTTTCGGACGAGAGCGTGTACTTACTACCTGACCAACATTGATGGCAAGCTTCATAGAAGGCAAAAGCCAACAAACTTTCGTCAGCGAGCTCTACATAAGATTTAAAGCAAGAGAAACGCTCACTGGAAGCTGCTGCGCTAGGTTCAATAAAATTTTCAAACATCGCTTGAAAAGCCGAATACTTTAAAGATCTGATGCCGACATAATCGACTAGGTCTAAATCTTTAAGATTACATAACGGTGCTTTATCAGAAAACGCTTCAATATGCTTTGAATATTCAGGTACGTTAGTGACATCGATATAAAGAGGATTTACAAAGCGTCTATCAGACGGGCTATAAGGGCTAAAATAATTATCAAGATCGGAAGAGAGCGCATGCAATGGGTTTAAACCAATCAAATCAGCGCCGTTTTGAGCGGCATGACCAATCAGCCTCTTTAGATCACTAAAATCCCCCATGCCCCAATTTTCATCCGAAACTAAAGTGTAGAGCTGCACGATGAAACCCCAGAGCTTTTCTTCATCGTCAGACCACTGAGACTGGTATACCTCCAAAGGACAAGCTGCAAGTGTAGCGGACTCGACACGTTCATCTGCTTCTACTGTCAGCGTATAGTAACCCGGCTCCATTGCAGCCAGCTCTACATTACGACGGCTAAAATGCGTCGTATTAAAAGCATAATTACCTGTTTCAAGAAGATCCGTCCCTTTTAGCACACCGGCCTGAACTTGACACCCATCAACATTTAGCAGCCGCCACTTCATCGTTTCAGCTAAATGACCGGCCTCCAAATTAATTTCAAACTTCGCTCCAGACCCCGCGGGTGAAAGGACCAAAGACGGCAGCCAGTGCTTCCATGGCTCTACGTCAAGTGAGTACGCTTCTGCAGCTATTGCTTCTGGCGTTGACACGTCAACGCCCATTGCAACCAACAACTTTACCCTATTTTCTAAGGGGACTTGGACCGGCTCCCCTCTATAGTTATTGTAATCCGCTGTAATACCACGCCAATAAAACAGCCGATCCAAATCACTCATAATTTAATCCCAGTTATTGACTCAAGAGGTCACCCCACACACGGCCCAAAAGACCCATTAACTAAGAGCTTTATGGGGTAATGCATGTGGTGATGCAATACTCACAAGCAAGATGAATATAGCTTGTAATACTACTAGAGGAACTACTAAAAGGCACTCGTTTAGCTGGATTTTATGTAGATCTTTACCCTGAACAAGGTAAAGCTTTAAACAAAAAAAACCGGGCTATGCCCGGTCCTATTTATTCTTCCTCGGCTACTTCTGAGCCACTTACAGGTTCTGGCCTATCTACTAACTCGACATAGGCCATAGGAGCCTTATCTCCGGTACGATAACCGCACTTCATTATACGAAGATAACCACCTGGACGACTTTCATAGCGAGGACCGAGCTCATTAAAGAGCTTGCCTACAGACGCCTTATCACGCAAACGAGCAAAAGCCAATCTACGATTGGCAACACTGTCAACTTTCGAAAGTGTTATCAACGGCTCTGCAAATCGCCGAAGCTCTTTTGCTTTGGGCAAAGTTGTTTTAATTAGCTCATGCTCGACAAGCGACGAGACCATATTGCGAAACATCGCTTTACGATGTGAGCTATTTCTATTTAATTGACGTCCACTAAGACGATGGCGCATGACACAAACCCTTTATATTCTGATTGCTATCTCAGCAAGTCTATAAACGAGAAGGAAATTCCTTCATCAACGGAAAATTAATCGTTTTTCAAGCTGGCAGGTGGCCAATTCTCCAAACGCATACCCAAAGACAAACCACGTGAGGCCAAAATATCTTTTATTTCTGTTAAAGACTTTTTGCCCAAATTAGGCGTTTTTAGTAATTCGACTTCTGTTCTTTGAATCAAATCACCAATATAGTAAATATTTTCTGCTTTCAAACAGTTGGCCGAGCGAACTGTCAATTCTAAATCATCAACAGGACGAAGCAATACAGGATCAATCTGATCTTCTTTTTGCTCGGGCTCAGATTCCTTTTCACCTTCAAGATCAACAAACACTGCAAGCTGGTGCTGCAATATTGTTGCTGCACGACGAATTGCTTCCTCGGGGTCGATTGTACCATTTGTCTCAAGATCAAGAACCAACTTATCTAAGTCAGTGCGCTGTTCAACACGAGCACTTTCAACGGTATAAGCTAAGCGATTAACTGGGCTGTACGAGGCGTCTAACTGCAAGCGACCGATAGCGCGTGTTTCGTCGTCTTCAGTCATACGTCCGTCGGCAGGCTGATACCCTCTACCACGATTTACCGTGAGCTTCATCTTCAGGCCAACATCAGCAGTAATATTAGCGATCACAAGATCTGGATTAGATATCTCCGTTTCGTGGTCAAGCTGAATATCAGCTGCAGTTACAACGCCTGGGCCCTGTTTTTCCAGTGTAAGTATTGTTCTATCTTTACCGTGCATGACGACTGCAATGTTTTTAAGATTTAACAAAATCTCAATTACATCTTCCTGCACACCTTCGATAGCGCTATATTCGTGCTGAACGCCTTCTATTTCTACTTCAGTAACCGCACAACCCGGCATTGAAGACAACAGAATTCGGCGCAGCGCATTTCCTAGAGTATGGCCAAAACCACGCTCTAGAGGCTCTAGCACTACTCTCGCCCGAGTTGGACCAATCTCTGTAACATCGATATGACGCGGAGTCAAAAATTCGTTAACAGCAATTTGCATAGACGCACCTGTTAGTAATAATTTCCAAGGACAAGGATCTAAAAAAACGTATTACTTAGAGTAAAGTTCTACAATAAGGTTTTCGTTTATTTCAGCCGGCAAGTCTGCGCGGTCTGGCACACGCTTAAAGGTGCCTTCTTTTTTGTCCGAATTTACATCAACCCATTCAATCTCTCCCCGCTGAGCGGCAATGCCCATGGAGTTTTGAATACGAAGTTGATTTTTTGACTTCTCACGAATGGACACTATGTCACCCGCTTTTACTTGGTACGACGGTACGTTTAATGACTTACCATTTACCAAGATTGCTTTATGAGAAACCAACTGACGAGATTCAGAGCGCGTAGAGCCAAAGCCCATACGATAGACGACGTTATCCAAGCGACACTCAAGCAGCTTGAGCAAGTTTTCACCCGTAGCGCCTTTTATTCGAGCGGCTTCTTTGTAGTAGCCACGAAATTGCT
Organism: Lentisphaeria bacterium; assembly: GCA_047616325.1. Lineage (GTDB taxonomy): Bacteria > Pseudomonadota > Gammaproteobacteria > Pseudomonadales > Cellvibrionaceae > JBLHGN01. Next base: position 6,029 of record JBLHGN010000076.1, on the reverse strand, counting down.
TTTCTAATACTCCGTAAAGGCGACGAACTTTTTGTTTCTCACGAAGCTGGACCCCGTAATCTGATAGCCGACCTCTACGCTGACCATGTTGGCCCGGCTGTGCTTCTGCTTTACATTTTGACTCTAACGGACGAACACCACTTTTCAAGAAAAGATCGGTGCCTTCACGACGAGACAGCTTACAGGTTGGTCCTAAATAACGAGCCATTTCAATCCCTCCTTATACACGACGTTTCTTGGGTGGACGACAACCGTTGTGCGGAACCGGCGTCACATCGGTAATATTGGCTACTTTATACCCAATATTGTTCAATGCTCTAACTGCAGATTCGCGGCCAGGGCCAGGGCCCTTGACTTCAACGTCTAGATTTTTCAAACCATATTCTTGTGCAGCCTGACCTGCTCTTTCTGCAGCTATCTGCGCTGCGAAAGGTGTACTCTTTCGTGAACCGCGAAAACCAGAGCCACCGGAAGTAGCCCACGACAGAGTATTACCCTGCCGGTCAGTTATTGTCACAATTGTATTATTAAACGACGCATGTATATGCGCTATTCCATCAACAACGGTCTTTTTGACCTTTTTCTTTGTTGTGGATTTACTTGGCTTCGCCATAGCAATATCTTCCCAAACTTTTCAGTATTAATTTACGACGCTAGCTTATCTTTTGATTGGCTTGCGAGGACCTTTACGGGTACGAGCGTTGGTTTTTGAACGCTGACCACGAACCGGTAGATTTCTACGGTGACGCAGTCCCCGGTATGCACCGAGATCCATTAGACGCTTTATATTCATTGAGACTTCTCGGCGAAGGTCGCCCTCGACAGTCTCTTTAGCGACTTCGTTACGAATCAAGTCCATCTGAGATCCAGACAGATCACCAATTCGTGCAGACTCTTCTATACCTGTTGTTGCACATATTTTTTTTGCAATAGTGCGACCAATCCCGAAAACATAAGTAAGGGAAATAACGGCATGTTTATGGTCTGGTATATTGACACCAGCGATACGAGCCATTCAAATTACTCCAATTAGATAAGATATATGGTGCTAACAGCGAATTCCCCACCCCAGCAACGATAACAGCTAGCTGCAAAACGGCGCGCAAGGATAGCGACAAACTCACTTAATAGCAATAGCCTGGAAATTTCTCACCAAACGACAGTTAACACCTCGTATTTATTAGACACTGAAAGTCTAAACGGCTTCAGTTAACCCAACACCGGATTTCAAAAAACTAACCTTGACGCTGCTTATGACGCGGCTCTGCAGCGCAAATTACACGCAACACACCCTTACGCTTGACCATTTTACATTGGCGACAAACTTTTTTAACAGATGCACGTACTTTCATTTTAATAAATCCTCTAGACCAAATAACAAATTTATAGTGTTAGCGACCGCGCCCGTAATTCTGCAAGTTCGCTTTCTTCATTACCGAATCATATTGATGGGTCATCAAATGGGACTGAACCTGGGACATAAAGTCCATTACAACCACAACCACGATTAATAGTGATGTGCCACCTACGTAGACTGGGATATTGGCTGAAGCTGTCAAAAACTGTGGCAGCAAGGCTACTGCCGCGATATATAGAGAACCCACTACAGTCAACCGCGTTAGTACGTTATCTATGTACTTAGCCGATTGCTCACCAGGGCGTATACCCGGAATGTATGCTCCGCCCTTTTTAAGGTTGTCTGCAACCTCCTTAGGGTTGTACATCATTGCGGTATAAATAAAGCAAAAAGCGATAATCAGCGTTGCAAATATTACAAAATTTAACGGCTGGCCCGGTCCAATCATACGCGCCATCTCCTGCAGTATTTCTCCACCTTTGCCTTCACTTGAACTGCCCATCCACTGAGCGATTGAAGCTGGAAACAGTAAAATACTACTCGCAAAAATTACTGGAATGACACCGGCCATATTTATTTTTAATGGTAAATGACTAGTCTGCGCCGCACCCTGTGCCTGCCTGCCCGCCTGCCTTCTTGCATACTGAATAGTTATACGACGCTGCCCACGCTCCATGCGCACGACAAACCACACGATCGCAATCGCCACCAGGCCAATCGCTAGCAACATCAACAAATGCAAATCACCTTGACGAGCACTTTCAAATGCGGATCCCACTGCCGCTGGCAAGCCTGCAACAATACCGGCAAATATCAGCATGGATATACCATTGCCAATGCCACGCTCAGTCACTTGCTCACCCAACCACATCATAAACACAGCGCCAGTAACTAGAGAGACAACTGCGATGACATAAAAGCTAAGTGTCGAGTACTCGGCGTAAGCCATACCTTGACCGGCTAAACCCTTAACCATCACAAAAGATTGAACCAAGGCCAGAGCAACCGTCAAATAGCGCGTATATTGACTAATTTTACGACGACCAGACTCACCTTCTTTCTTGATCGCCTCTAACGATGGAGTAACAGCCGTCATCATCTGCATTATGATCGACGCTGATATATAAGGCATTATACCAAGAGCCAAAATACTCATTCGCTCAAAGGCACCACCGGAAAACATGTTAAACATTCCCAACATGGTACCTTGGTTTTGTTTGAGCAAGTTAGCCACCTGGTCAGGATCAATCCCCGGCACCGGTATGTGGGTTCCTATACGATATATGACTATCGCCAATAACAAAAATTTTAGGCGAGCCCAAAGCTCGCCTAAACCTTTCTGACTTCCTAGAGGTAATTTACCTGGGGTCGCCATCTATTCCTCTCTGTGTTTTTTAGTTGGGTTGAGCAATGCTTTACGCCTCGACCTTACCACCAGCAGCTTCAATAGCTTCTTTAGCGCCTTTTGTCACAGCCAAACCCTTTAGAGCAACTGCTTTTTTAAGGTCACCAGACAAAAAGACCTTTGCACGTCTAACGTGTTCGCCTATAATATCGGCTTTTTTTAGTGCTGCCAAATCGATTACATCGGCATCCACACAATTTAACTCGCCCAATCTGACTTCAGCACTGACCCTGCTGATTCGACTACTAAAGCCAAATTTAGGCAAGCGCTTCTGTAAAGGCATCTGACCGCCTTCGAATCCGGGCTTAACACTTCCGCCAGACCGAGACTTCAAACCTTTGTGACCTCTGCCCGCGGTCTTACCAAGACCGCTTCCGATACCACGACCGACGCGTTTTTTAGTCTTAGTGCGGCCAGGAGCAGGTTTTAATGTATTGAGATGCATTCTATTCTCCTAGAACCGTAACCAAGTAATTAGCTTTATTTATCATTCCACGAACCGCAGGGGTATCTTCTACCTCTACCACGTGACCAACTCTACGCAAACCCAAACCCTTAACACTCTCAATATGCGCTTTCAGGCATTTAACGGTGCTTTTTGTCTGTTTTACTGTGATTCTCTTCTTAGCCATTGTATTTCACTCGCTATTAGCACCCATTAAATTGGGAGCAATCAAAGCTTAATTAATTCAATATTTGCTCTACAGATTTTCCACGTTTTGCTGCTACAGACTCTGGAGATGCCATCGCTCGAAGCGCTTCAAAAGTAGCTCTTACAACGTTTACAGGGTTAGTGGACCCGTAGCATTTAGCCAAAACGTTTTGAACTCCTGCAATTTCTAAAACTGCACGCATTGCACCACCCGCAATAACACCGGTGCCTGGTGATGCTGGCTGCATGTAAACCTTTGAGGCGCCGTGACGACCTTTAGTCGGATACTGAAGCGTATCGCCGTTTAACTCAACCTGAATCATATTGCGCCGAGCCGCCTCCATTGCTTTTTGAATAGCTATAGGAACCTCGCGCGATTTTCCACGGCCAAAGCCTACTTTACCGTTGCCATCGCCAACTACTGTGAGTGCAGTAAAACCAAATATGCGGCCACCTTTCACAGTTTTAGCAACTCGGTTTACCTGGACTAGCTTTTCTTGCAAGCCTTCGGCTGTGCTTTCTTCTCTTTTATTTTGTGACATAGTGTGACCTTAAAACTCCAATCCGCCTTCGCGTGCCGCATCAGCAAGTGCTTTGACACGACCATGATATTTAAATCCACTGCGATCAAAGGCCACCGAAGTAACCCCTGCCGCTTTTGCGCGTTCGGCAATTAACTTACCAATAGCGGCAGCTGCAACTGCGTTACCAGTTTTGTCATCTCGCAAAGCTTTTTCTAAAGTTGACGCCGAAGCCAACACATTCCCGCCATCTACGCCAATAATTTGCGCGTAAATATGACGTGGCGTTCTATTGACGCATAAGCGTGTTACACGCAACTCACTAATTTTTGCGCGCGATTTACGCGAGCGTCGAACCCTTGATACTTTTTTGGCATTCATACTTTTAATACCCAGCTTGTATAACCCGCAAATAACTTTGCATATAAATTAAAATAGCAATAGAAATAATTATTTCTTCTTAGCGTCTTTTCTACGAATCTTTTCTTCAGCGTAACGTACACCCTTGCCCTTGTATGGCTCTGGTGGACGAAATGCTCGGATCTCGGAAGCAGTTTGCCCTAGAAGTTGTTTATCGACGCCTTTTAGCAATATTTCAGTCTGCGTAGGCGTTTCAGCACTAACACCTTCGGGAAGATTGAAATCAATGGGGTGAGAAAAACCCAAGGTCAAACTAAGAATATTACCGTTCACTTTGGCACGATAACCTACGCCGGTAAGCAGTAACTTTCTCTCGAAACCGTCACTCACACCTTTTACCATATTGGCTATCAGTGCTCGAGTTGTACCAGCAAGTGCGTTTGACGTCTTCGCGTTATCAGTAGCGGCAAACGAAAGAATATTATCTACCTGCTTAACAGCTACCTTGTTGTGCACCGCCAAAGTTAAGCTGCCCTTTCCACCTTTAACTGTTACGTTCTGGTCGTTAAGGTCAACACTTACGCCTTTTGGCAACTCTACCGGACTTTTTGCAATACGTGACATAACTTAATACTCGTAAAATCTATTCGAATAACCTGCCTTAAAAGACAGTACAAAGAACCTCACCGCCAACTCCGACTGCACGAGCCGCTCTGTCAGTCATAACGCCCTTGCTTGTAGAAACAATTGCTACGCCCAAACCGCCTCGAACTGTGGGCAGATCTTCCTTACCAGCATAAGCTCTTAAACCTGGACGACTGGCTCTATCTAGCTCAGCAATAACAGCTTTGCCTTCAAAATATTTGAGCTTTATAGTTAATTCGGCTTTAACGCCTTCACTAATAGTCACCCCTTCAACATAACCTTCTTCGACCAAAACGTCTGCAACGTTCTTTTTAAGCCTTGAAGAGGGCATAGTAACCGAAGGTTTTCCTACCATTTGCGCATTTCTAATGCGTGTCAACATATCTGCTAATGGGTCTTGCATACTCATCGTATTTACTCCTACAAACGCCCTGGTCTCACCAGCTGGCTTTAACTAGACCGGGTACGTCGCCACGCATCGCGGCTTCGCGTAATTTATTTCTACATAGACCAAATTTGCTGTACACACCGTGCGGACGTCCAGTAATCCTACAGCGATTTCGCTGCCTCACAGGACTGCCGTCACGCGGCAGTTTTTGCAGTTTTTGGGCGGCTTCCCACACTTGCTCTTCAGTGGAATCTTGACCACTGATGATTGCTTTCAATTCTGCACGCTTTATTGAATATTTTGCTACCGCTTTAGTGCGTTTGAGCTCACGAGCGATCATTGATTTCTTAGCCATAACTAGTAGTTTCCTAACCTTTGAAAGGGAAGTTGAATGCTTTTAACAAAGCACGACCCTGATCATCGTTTTTGGCGGTTGTTGAAATGCAAATATCCAAGCCGCGAAGTTTATCAACTTTGTCGTATTCAATTTCGGGAAATATGATTTGCTCATTTACGCCCATTGAAAAATTGCCACGCCCATCAAATTGCTTTGGGCTAATACCGCGGAAGTCTCTCACACGAGGAATAGAGATATTTATCAATCTATCCAGAAACTCGTACATCTTTTCGCGTCGAAGCGTCACCTTACAGCCAATTGGCCATCCCTCACGAACCTTAAAGCCCGCAATGGATTTTCTGGA
>JBLHGN010000075.1:0-13618 GCA_047616325.1 Lentisphaeria bacterium | reverse complement strand
TTAGACAGCTATTAGACAGCTATTAAACAGCCGTTTAAAAATTAAAACAAGTGTTTGAATTGCGGCTCGCGTATTTACAAGATTAGCGCCAAGACACCGACGCTGCAGAGCTTTTACATCATTCATTGAAAAATGGATGACTTTCTCTGTAAATCACTTACACAATGAATGAATGAATGAATGAATGAATGAATGCATGCATGCGTCCGGCGTAGTGCTTGGCTATTTGCCCTTCAGATCCACGCTTGCGAATAAGACAACAAAAATAGTGGAACAAAGTGAGTGCGACGAAATGAGTGCGACGAAAAGCACCGCCCCAATGCAATGGCAGCTAAAAAGATTTTGTGAGCTGAGCGTAGATGAACTCTACGAGATTATGAAGTTACGCATGAACGTATTCATTATCGAGCAGGCTTGCATCTACCCAGATCTCGACGAAAAGGATAGAAACCCCGAAACATTGCACTTGTTTGCAACGGACGGTAGTGAAATAAGGGCTTATTTACGTTTATTGTCGCCACAGTTTAAGGGCCCTAGCATGACTTCATTTGGCCGCGTGTGTACGCTAGCTGCCGCGAGGGGAAATGGACTGGGACACGAACTCATACAAAGAGCTGTGCAAGCGCTGGAGCGTCTTTGGCCCAACTTAGTGTGCCACATTTCGGCGCAGGCGCATTTGCAAAACTTCTATAAACACTATGGCTTTGAGGCAGTTGGAGAGACGTATCTGGAGGATGGAATTCCCCATGTAGGCATGGAAAGGCTGGGTAGAATATTAACGTGAATACGGAGTGCTTCTCCGCTAAGCCAGGGCGTTTAACAAAGATCCAAGTCTATTGCTGTCGTTAGCTGAACTTACTAGGGACTGATTTAAACGATTGGCGGTATAATTCTGTTGAGACGTGCGATTCGAGTCTGCACTAGACAAACCCGTCGACTCTGCACCAGCACTACCACTTTTTATTTGCTGAGACGTTTTTTCGGGCGCTTCAGCATCCAGAGACAGGCCATTCGGCGATGATTTTTCTTCTACACTGGTTTTTTCTTGCTCATCACTACTCTGCTCTCTCGTCTTTTGCTGCTCTTCCGCTTTGTGAGTATTTTCAGCCGCCAACTCCTTGCGTGCGTTAATTTCAAGCTGCGAAGCCTCTGCGGCTACCCGTCTGTCTTGCGGTGAAGGGTCGGCTGGAGCAAGCGCTGCCCGCTTTATTACCTGCGCCTTTTGAATGGTTTCCTGAGGAGTGGAGGCCCGCCCTACGCTAATAGACACTTCACCACCCACCGCATAGTTGACACCGTCGGGGCCGCGCTGAAAAGTGAAGGAAGGGGCGCCTGCATATTGCCCGCCTATGGCCGCGTGTGCCTGTTCGTGGGCCCTTACCTCTGTATCGCGCGCCGACAGCTGCTGGATAATTTTTTGTTCTTCACGTAGCTTTTCGTTTTCGCGGTCGAGCTTGTCGCGCCCCTCCTGACTCACCGTTGCTTGATCAGATCCACGAGCGGAGGCGGGCTCCTGTTCTCCAGGGCTTAGCGATGTATTTTGTTTTTCTGCACTGGCGTCTGTTATTTGACTAGCATCGTGTTGACCACCTAGCTCGTTGTGAGCATTACCCCGGCTTCGAACGTCTACCCTGGTATTTTCAGCCAGCTGCTCTACGGGTTTGATGGAACTAATTCTTGAGGACGAGTCTTCCTGACCCACGGGTCGCTCACTTAATGAGTGAGCGGGAGCAGATAGATTAACTAAATTAGCTGTGGATGTGTGAGTTATCAACGTTTATACAGAGACATCTAATGCTTGCAGCGAACGCCTCGCTATCACTAGCGTCGCCAGTACTCCTCTTCGAAATCACGCTGCTGTTGCCGTTTTTCAAGGGGAATATAAAGTGGCTGTAAGTCTTGGTGCTTGTGTGGCTCTAAGCCACACAGCTCAGCCACAAATGCCGCCAACGATTCGAAAAAAACCTTAAGATCGTACATTAATAATACTCCCGAGCACGTCATTACCAACTTTCACCACCGCTGCATTCGCCGTGAACAATTGTTCTTGTCGCCGCAATTCAATTAAGGGCTCTTCTATACCGCGCTGAGAACTCGCGCGCGCCTCATTAACGGGTTCGATAGAAGTGGGTTCTTTAACGCCGTTTATTTGCTCTTGCGGTCTTTCTCGCACACTAGCATTGGCAATTTCATGAGACGCTTTTTGTATTTCTCGTTGTGCATGGGCAATGCCACGTACACCCTCGTTAATCACTGAACCTAACATCGCTTACCTCTCGGACCTCGCCCTCAAAACTATCAGACCGCGAGATCAAACTGCGTCAACCTCTCATAGACTAACTAGCTGTTACGCACTTCACGCCTGACACCTTAAGTCTACGCGGTTTTCGAACAAAAAACAGACAAGGTGGCACCATATTCAGCCAAGATTAAGACAATTTTGTCTTAATCTATTCGCTTCTCTATAAGTTTACTTATATCGAATAGCTCGCTGACCCTTTCTGCACTCACCTTATTCATAAATGGAATATGGGCGAGCAAGGGAAAGGGAAATTTTCGCTCCAATGTAGCGATGTTTTCATCTATGGCCATTGTGTTTGCATCGACTACATTGGCCACCCATCCAGCAATGTGCAAACCGTCTCGCATAATGGCTTCGGCACTCAGCAAGGCATGGTTCAAGCAACCAAGACGAATACCCACAACTAGAACAACCGGAAGTTTGAGTGCTTTTGCCAAATCGGCCATGGTTTCTCCACTGTTAATTGGCACTCGCCAACCACCGGCACCCTCCACTAGACACAAATCACAGCTTTCAAGCATGGCGCCACGACAGTAGCCCACCAGCCGATCAACGGAAACTCGACGACTCTCACGCTCGGCACTGAGATGGGGCGATATTGGCGCCTGCAATGCAACGGGATTGATTTGCTCGTACTCAAGCGCTATGTTTGCATAACGCGCCAACATCAGGGCATCGTCATTGCGCCAGCCCCCTTCAGTACTGTGGCACCCTGCAGCGATGGGTTTTAACCCATACGCTTTCAGTCCTGCATTATTGGCAGCATGCAAAAGCGCTGCGCTCACCAATGTCTTGCCCACCGACGTGTCGGTTCCCGTCACAAAAAAAACCTGGCGCATTAGCGTGCCCTCAGCACAAAATAATAAACATCGTAAGTTGCCGGCAAGCCTTTATCCGTGCGTATGGCCTCATAGGCACTCTCAAGGTTTTGAAAAGCGCCGCGCGAGGTTAAACCCGTATTTTTGCCCGCATTTACATTGTGGGCACCAATGGCTTTTAGCCCCTTCATAAGTGAATACACATCTGGAGAATAGACGACTTCTTGAGAAATAATTTCTGTTTCGATAACCAGCCCAGCATTCTGGATCGCGGCTTTGACACTAGCATGGCCGGCAAAGCGATTGACGTGCACGTAGCTATCCACCGCCTGCCAAGCTTTCCGCAATTCGTGCAAGGTATTGGGGCCGAGTGTGGCTACCAACATCCAAGCTTGCGGCTTCAACACACTCGCCACCTGCGAAAACACCACATCGAGATTTTCACACCACTGCAGCGACAAGCTGGCGATTAATCCGTCGAGACTACTGCTTTGCAAAGGCAATTGCTCTATATCGGCACACAGCCAAGTGTGCCGCTCAGCACTGAGTTTTTGCCGCGATACCTTTAGCATGGCTTCGGATATATCCAGGCCTAATAAAGTCGTGTTATCGCTTTGAATCTGGTCGAGACAAAAGCCAGTGCCACAGCCAAGATCACAAATTAACCCTTGGTAGTCGGGCTTCAGTGCCACAAGCTCCTTTGCAATGGTCTTTTGCACTTCGGCCACAGAGTCGTAGCGCTGCGCCGCCGCACCAAATGAAAGTGCTACGTGTTTTTTGTCGCGCTGCGGCAGAGGGGTTTTAGCGTGCACAATCGCTGGCTCCGCATCGAAAGTAGATTCGGACGCATCGATCGAGGCCAGCATGGTATATATTTCTTCCAGCACTCTGGGCGCCTGGCTGATATGAGGGGCGTGACCCGCGGCGGGAATGATAACGCCGCGCTGCGGGGGCGAACGACTACCAATATGATCGGCAAGTTCCACCGGCACAAGCGCATCGTGCTCGCCAAAAAGATGCAACCCAGGCCGTTTGAGTGAGGGCAGTATGGCACGATTGTCGATCGTATTTAGCAACTGTAAAGCGTCTTGCCATAGGTCCAGATTTGCGCGGCAATTATCACCGACTTGAGGATAGGCGTCACATTTTTTAAGTGCGGCAAGCACGGACTTTCGCTTGGCATCGCCTTTTGCCTGAAGCATACAAAAACGCACATACGTTGCGCTGGGGTTGAGACTAAAACCCTTATAAAACTGATCGAACACCACGCTATCGCATGCACAAGGCCAATCTTCTATAGCGGAGAATTTTAAATTTGAGGCGATAGTAATAAGCCCCACTATTTTATCGGCGTACCTATGCGCTAACTGTGTGGCAATCATACCGCCCAAAGACCAAGCAACTAACAGACATCTTTCCGGCAGCAGTGCTGCAACATTCTGGTATAAACGTTCACTGGACACATAGCAATTTTCGGTCTTTTCTAGGCTTGCTTCGCGGTTAAAAAAACCGGGAAGATCGAGCAACACGACGTCGGCACGAGCAACTAAGCCGGGCATCAATTGCGCCCAACAATTGCTGTTGCTACCCCAACCGTGAATAAGCACGATAGGGTGGACTGCAAGCAGGTGCGGAGGGGAAGTAAGCCCTTGCAGTTCATCGTTCGCCTGTCGACGTAAAAGCGTGCGCTTAATTCCCGAACTAGCATCTACTATCACAGAGCTGTCGGGAAAAGACATGCTCGCCAAAGACAGTGTGGAATTTAAGGTTTCGTCATTCTCACAGGCCAACATTATAGGGGCGCCCCAGCGGAAGAATATTCGGGATAAAGTTCTGCCAGGGCCTTCAGCAGGGCATCTACCTGAGCGCAGCTGTGGTCTGCGGAAAAGGTGATGCGCAAACGCGATGTACCCACGGGAACCGTTGGCGGCCGGATGGCGGTTACCCAAAAGCCCCGCACTTCGAGTGCCTTAGAAAGCGCGACTGCATTGCTTTCGTCGCCAATCACAATGGGCTGAATGGGCGACGACGAGGGCATAAGTGGCAGCCCAATAGCATTACAGCCCTCACGAAACTGAGTCGTCAATGCCTGCAAGTGCTGCCTGCGTTTATCGGCCCCGGCCAATAGTTTTAAGCTGGTGCGCGTTGCGGCAGCGATGGCGGGAGGCAGTGCGGTGGTGTAAATATAGGTACGCGAGAATTGAATAAGCGTTTCTATTAGCGCTTCACTGCCCGCAACAAAAGCGCCAAACGTACCAAAGGCCTTACCCAGAGTTCCCACCAATATAGGCACATCTTCGACACCCAAATCAAAATAATTAACCACTCCTCGACCGCCCTCCCCAACGCAGCCAAAGCCGTGGGCATCGTCCACCATCAACCAGGCCTTATGACGCTTGGCGAGGGCACTCAACGCTGGAAGGTTGGCAAAGTCACCGTCCATACTGAATACACCATCCACCACAATAAGTTTTCGATTGTCTAGGTGCCCATTTTTTTGAAGGCGCTGTTCTAGGTGCGCCATATCGTTGTGATTAAAACGCACTAGCTCGGCACTGCTTAAAAGGCCGCCATCCAGAAGTGAGGCGTGATTGAGTTTGTCTTCGTATAGGCAGTCACCACGGCGCATTAGGGCGTTTATTACGCCCATATTGGCCATGTAGCCGGTAGAAAACAAAAGCGCCCGCTTGCGTCCGGTAAAATCGGCGAGTTCTAATTCTAGTTCGTGGTGCTCGGCACTGTGACCATTAACCAAATGCGATGCGCCGCTGCCCACACCGCAGCGCTGGGCGGCGCTGCAGAGCGATGCCACCACTTCGGGGTGACTGGCAAGACCGAGGTAGTCGTTACTGCAAAACGAGATATAGCGCTTGCCTCCGCGTTCCAACTGCACACTTTGTGGCGAGGTGACGGTGTGACGAAAACGGTAACGGTGTTGTAGATGGCGCTCGTTTAGAGCGCCTTCGAGTTCATTAACGAGCGACATTCCGATTAGTTGACCGCGTCGTAGAAAAAGGCATCGCTGTGTTTTTGAACCAGCTGGTTTTCTATACTGCTCTCCAACTCGTCTTCACTTTTAGCCCCATCAAAGGGTTCCGGGGAAATGCCCAAACGCGCAAATAATTGCATATCTTTGCTGGCTTCAGGGTTAGCAGTGGTAAGCAGTTTTGCGCCGTAAAAAATAGAGTTGGCCCCGGCAAAAAAGGCCATGGCTTGCATCTGTTCGTTCATCTCTTCACGCCCAGCCGAAAGACGCACGTGGGACTCAGGCATTAAAATTCGCGCCACAGCAATGGTACGGATAAATTCAAACGCATCGAGATCCTGTAACTCGGCCAGTGGTGTACCTTCCACTTTCACCAGCATATTGATGGGCACAGATTCGGGATGGTCCGTCATGTTTGCCAGTTGCAGCAATAAGCCAATGCGATCACCTTCGTCTTCGCCCATACCAACAATACCGCCACAACACACTTTCATGCCCGCTTCGCGCACATTGGCAAGCGTGGTAAGACGGTCTTGATAGGTGCGTGTAGTAATAATATCGCCGTAGTACTCGGGGGATGTGTCGAGATTGTGGTTGTAGTAGTCGAGCCCTGCCTGAGACAGCGACTTGGCCTGCCCCTCATCCAGCATTCCAAGCGTCATGCAGGTCTCTAACCCCAGAGCCTTCACGCCTTTGACCATGTCCACCACATAGGGCATGTCTTTACCCTTGGGCGAGCGCCAAGCCGCGCCCATACAAAAACGGGTGGCGCCTCCGGCCTTGGCCACCTTCGCCTCGCCTATCACCTTATCTACGGCCATCAACTTTTCGCGTTCAAGACCCGTATCGTAGCGAGCACTTTGCGGGCAGTAGGCGCAATCTTCCGGACAGGCCCCTGTTTTTATAGAACACAGAGTACTCACTTGCACATGATTGGGATTAAAATGGCGACGATGGACAGTCTGCGCCTGAAACAACAGGTCGTTAAAGGGCTGGGAAAATAGCGCTTGCACCTCGCTTCTGGTCCAGTCGTGACGAACAGTGGCGTTGGTACTAGTAGAGTTGGTACTATTGGCAGTAGCGGTGCTCATGGGTGCCCTTATTAATGTCTGAAGTGCTTGCGCTTACGCAAGGAAGTTTCCAAGGGCCACTGGCTCGCATGGTTGATTGAGTGCACAATAATAAGTCGGGACGATAAGATGTCAACCAAAAATGGACTTATAGGTTTACAAGTATGGATATTACTTCGCTTAAGCGAGAGCGGTTCGACACGGGAAAACACTTTGCCCGCCAACTAGCACAGCACCTCTGTCGCGCCCTGCTCCCAAGCTATTGCCATTTGTGCGGCACTCGGGCCGCAGCGCTTCTCTGCGATGACTGTTTTAAGGATTTACCCCATCACCAAGAAAACGCTCGTTGCAGAATCTGCGACATTGACATGGAATGTGACGCCGCCGTATGCGGTGACTGCTTAAAACACCCCCCCAGTTTTGACACTTTGGTGACTAGCTACCGCTTCGAGACACCACTTTCCGGTATTATTAATCGCTTTAAACACCAAAGAGGCCATTACTGGGCCGATACGCTGTGTAAACCACTGGTGGCAATGGTGGCCAAACGCTATGACAGCGACAAGCCACCGCTGCTAATGCCCGTGCCCATACATTGGAGAAAACGACTGACACGGGGCTACAACCAAAGCGAATTACTCGCGGCTGTACTTTGTAAACACCTGGGTGTGAGCATGTCTCGCGCATTAAAAAAAACACAGCCCACTAAAATGCAACAGGGCCTCGGCCGCAAAGAGCGCACAAAAAACCTTCGCGGCAGTTTTGAATGCCCGCAATCTCTCGCCTATCCGCATGTAGTGCTGGTGGATGATGTGGTAACTACCGGAGCCACCGTGGAAGCCCTCGCCAAACGGCTAAAACAGCAAGGTGTAAAGCGAGTGGACGTTTGGGCCTTGGCTCGTACGCCTAAAAAACGGGTATAAAGAAAACCTAAGAAATACTCCCGCCGCGCGAGGCCCTGCGAAGCAAATACGATGCCCATCATCTGTGTGGTATATACTGCGCGCCAACCCACAATGAACCGTCGTGTTCCAGGAAAGCGTGTGCACATCCATGATTACGCAAAACTTAGCCCCGATTTAGTTTTGGACGCAGTGGAGAGCCTAGGCTACATTTCCGACCTGCGTATTTTTGCGCTAAACAGCTACGAAAACCGCGTTTATCAAGTGGGCATAGAGCCTCAACCGGACGAAAAAGCAGACCCCATCATTGCTAAATTTTATCGCCCAGGCCGCTGGAGCGACGAGCAAATTATTGAAGAGCACGAGTTTTCACAAGCGCTACATGAGCTCGAAATTCCGGTAATACCCCCGATTCAACTCAACGATAAGACACTCTTCAGCTTCCAAGACTTCCGTTTTGCGCTCTACCCGCGCATGGGAGGCCACGCCCCGGAGCTTGAAGACCTAGATACGCTCTACCGCCTAGGCCAATATCTCGGCCGCGTTCACGCACTGGGCAAAACAAAAATTTTCCAATATCGCCCCGAATTAACGCCGCAAGTATTTGGTAGCGACGCCCGCGACTACATCTTAGACAACAAGGTTATTCCAACTTCACTGCGCGAGTCCTACAGCACCCTAACTGCACATTTACTGGAAAAAATCAACAACCTATTCGCCACCGTGAAGTATCAGACCATTCGACTGCACGGAGACTTTCATCCGGGTAACATTCTTGTACGACCCGACTCCCTCTACCTTGTCGACTTAGACGATGCGCGCAATGGCCCGGCCGTGCAAGACCTATGGATGATGCTTTCCGGTGAAACACAACAGCGCCGCTCCCAGCTATCCAACATTATTGAAGGTTACGAAGAATTTAACGAGTTCGACTACAGTGAATTTAAACTAATCGAGGCCCTGCGCACTCTGCGCTTGATGCACTATGCCGGATGGCTAGCAAAACGTTGGCAGGACCCGGCATTTCCTATCGCATTTCCCTGGTTCAATACAGAGAGATACTGGGCCGAACATATATTAGAATTGCGAGAGCAGATGTTTGAATTGGATGCGCCCACACTGAGCATTCAGAACTAAGCGGGTTTCTAGCAAGTCGGTTTTCAGCAAGTCCCATTTTACAAGCGCCGTCAAACTCGCAAGGAAAGCATGACGGAAGGCGAAGAATGTCGACTATTTTTACACGTACAACAAAATTCAATCAAAGCGATATAGGTTTTTAGACTCAAAAGCGATTAGTCACAACAAACCAATCGCCCTGAGCTGTAACAAACATCGGAAAGCTGCCCATTCATCTGGATATCTTACTCCAACCCAGGTAATTAACCTCCAGCATCCACCTCTACTCCTTTGTGTGTCAGTCTCATTTACAAACTCAGCACACGACTGAGCCATTTCTTTACCCATGGTGTTCGATACCCTTGAAGTGATTGACTTGGCACTCTTTTAGCAGAAGCTAATGGGAAGACAGCCCAAATTACGTCGCAATAGAGAATCCGTTTCTACTTGTCGAATGACATAAAACCAGCTCTAAAAATAGTAGTTTTTAGAGCTGAGCCTAAAAGTAAAACGCATTATTTTGGGTGCACGCTTTGTCAGAGACGCACTGACTCTATTGTCAAGGGCATAAGCACTCAATACTAGGAGGATCGCCACGTGTTTACATTTAAGTCCATTGTTATAGCGCTAATTGTCGCCGCCTGCCTTGCGGCACACAACTCTTCGGCGCTGAGACAAAACGCGCCCCAAGAACCATCGTTTAGCAAGGCCCTAACAGCAGCAAATTCAATATCCAGCGCCAGCTTAGAGAGTGCTATCGACAACACACCTCTCGACCAGGCCGCACATGGCGCAATAATTCTCGCATTTGCTGCTTTGTTAGTGTTTAAAAAAAATAGACAAGAGAAAGGACAATAACCGCAAATTTTGAACGCGAAAGTTTGTAGAACGAAAGCCAGGAACACGAAAGTTCATCAAAAGCTACTAAGCTGCATCTACGCTCACGCTGTACGTTTTTTACTCAAACCGCCAACAAAAAAACTCCCAAGCCGTATGCGCGCGCAAAAGTAAAACAGGCTGCGAACTGGGTTAGGTGGTGCCCCATTATACAAAATGTAAAATACATTATAACTCACTTGCTATTCGCTGGAATCTTTACCACACTTATGGTCGGCTTACCGCAAAATTGACAAAACAAGTGCGGGCAAGCATTTAACGAATTATGAAAAACGGCATGAAACTGTTTTTAATTTTGTATGTCCATTTATATACAATTGGTCATAAACTTTCTTTACAAGCGCTACCGTTTACAAGCCTTGTATTTATAAACTCCGCCTATAAAAATCGAAGCCCAATGCCCAAGCACACAAGTGCCTCAAATTGGGTGAAAAGTTATTCTCAGGCTCTCAACTTTCGGCCTCGACCTTAAAGTAAAGGCGCAGCACAACCTCACAGCGTAACTTAGAGAATAGCCATGACATTTGAAAAAAAACACATTCTTTTAGGCGGCTCAATAGTATTGCTTGCGGCAATCGCATTTGGCAGCTTTGTTTTTTTAAGTGCGCCAGAGTCCAGAGTTGCAGCCCCGGTAGAAGTGGTCACTATCCCCCAGTCACCTACGCCTACGCCTACGCTAGAACCAACGACTGAGCCTATAGCAACAGAAATAGAATCTATTAAAGAGGACATACCTGCACCGCGTCTGGCGCCTGCGTTAGATGAGAGTGATGCGGAAATTATTAGTGACTTTCAATTATTACCTCAGGCTACTGAAGCCATTTCCCTAATAGACAAAAATGAAATTGCACGCAAAATGGTGCGCGCAATTTACGGTTTGAGCGAAGGCAAAATCATAAAAGAGTTTCGTCCAATTAAGTCCCCAGAAGGCATATTTTTAGCAAAAAAAATAGGGCGTCAAACGGAAGACAACCAACAGGAGATGTATCGAATTTCCCGCGAAAACCATGAACGATATTCGCGTTACATATCGGCTTTTTCCTTTATTAACGACAGTTTATTGATAGATTTTTATCATTTTTATTCGCCCGTTTTAGAAAAGTCGTATAACGAACTGGGTGTCGGCAGTGGAAACTTCCACGATACGCTGATAAAAGCCGTCGATATTATTTTGGATGCCCCGCAGGAAGACACGGCCATTTTGCTTGTGCAACCAAGCGTAATGTATAAATACCACGATGCAGAGATGGAAAAGCTACCTAACGTATACAAACTGATGTTGAGAATGGGCCCAGAAAATAGTGAAGCACTAAAGCTAGAGCTGAAAAAATTTAGACTAAACCTACTGCAACAAAAAAGTAAGGCTTAGCTATCTAAGCTAGCGCCTTATTTATGGATGGGCCCTAGCGATACATCAAATCCTCGCCAGATAGAATAAAGCCACGAGACCTATGTACGATTTTTGCTTAGCAGAACGGCTAACTAGGTAAGAAGAGCAGAGCTCTGTAGGAGACGGCGATGAAGATTAGAGACGATAGCTACTGAGAATGGCTAAAGAGTGGCTGAGGAACTGCCAGCTCCAGATAAGATAGCTGGCAATGAAGAAAAGTTTTTAACCGCGCATACAAAAATCATATACTTGTCGACGGTAATAAACTCACTAAAATGAAAAACGTACACCTGCCGTATACATGTAATTTAGTACATCATCCGTTCTATATTGGGCCGCGTCAACCACAAAACCAAAGTGCGTCCAGATAGCGTATTCAATTCCTACAGCGGCGCTATAACTAACATTTTCAGCCGAAATCACATTTTCTTGGATAAAATTTTCGCCATCGATCACTACATTCTGTACAACAATTCTTTCCCCGTTCCAAAAAAAAGCCCCCAAACGTGCAAACACAGCGAACTGTCTAAAGGGAATTTTGCCTACAAAGGAAATGTCGTAACCATTCACATGCACAGTATCAGTAATTTCATTCAGGTCCGGCAATCCAGTCAGCGTACCTACATCAAATGTGCCTAAATCAACAAAGCCGACTTCGAACCCAAATTTTTCAGATAATTGATTTCCCGCGCTTAATCGATAACCGAAATCCCTTTCAAAATCGGGAGTCGTCTCGACATCCTGTACCTCGGGGTTGCTCACCCCGGCACTTGCAGAGACATATACCTGAGCCCTGCTGGCAACACTAAATACAATACTCAGCAGAGCAATACAGGTTAAAAATGTAATCTTCATTCACGCTTCCCCATAATTTGCAGGTTTCCCATAATTTGCAGGTTTCCCCCACCGTGTTTTAGCAAAATGACGCTATCCGTTAGTGTAGTGTAAGTATCGTTTGATACCCTTATCTTCATGTAAATAGGTAACCAACGGCCCTGTCATTCTATCGCCGCTTACATCACGGCTGACCTCGAATACCTATCATAACCAATAATATCTATGCGCGAATACATACATGACAGTTAAATCTCCCCATGCCCGGCAAATTACTCCTCTTTGCGGGCCGCACTGAGTATGCCAGCAACAAGAAGGTCACTCATCGCATCAAAGGACGCTTTAACTGACGCTGTATCGTTTAACATGAATTCGGACGGCCAACGACCCTCCATACATACGGCCGTATTCACATGTTTCCCGGCTAAACGAAAAATACCGTAGGCTAAAGACCAACAGGCAAAGGCTCCCAGGCCCTCATTGTATTGCGATACAGGCAAACCATTAACCGCTAGCAAGTCTCTCAATGCGTCACGCAGATACTAACCGGTAAGTCTTTTGTCTGGATTATGAGTGCGCTTGTAGCTCGACTGGTATCACGGCCGCATCAAATTGGGGAACACTGATGATATGATAGCTAACCTTCGTCTCATTTTAGAAGTAGAAGTTCAGGCGGGAACAGATACGTCGGCGAGCTATTCTTCACCAGGATTATGGGAGCTATTAGATCGCATCCCCAGACCCTTGTGGCCGAAGTTTATCCGAGGAGATAGCGACTGGGGCACTGAAGATGTCACGGCAGAGGATAAAGAGGTCGATTATTTATTTAAATTGCGGAAGTCAAAACATGTAAAGGAGCTATTATACAAGCACCATAGCCTCGCGGGATGGGATTATGTGATCGATGGCTGGGAAGCAAAAGATTCCGAATTAAAGCTCATGGCATGGAGTAAGAAAAGACGAGTGGTCATGATTCGCAGGCGATTAACGAAAGATACTTTGCTAGCCATTGAACACAATAAAAATGGCCAGGAACGTTTTGGTTTTTTGGAAGATGCGGAAGATTTTAGTGCGTTTGAATATGCGGTACTGGTGACATCCCTAAAAGATGAAAAACTCAGCATTGTTCATCACTACAGAGATAGAGCTGACTGTGAAAATAATTTCGATGAAATTAAAAACCACTGGGGTTGGGGAGACGTTACAACTCATGAAATTGAACCTTGCCGCATGACCGCGAGAATAACGGCACTGATCTACAATTGGTGGAATATTTTTGCTCGCCTGGCCGATCCTGACAAAC
>JBLHGN010000074.1:0-13679 GCA_047616325.1 Lentisphaeria bacterium | reverse complement strand
TCCTTATGTCATCCATCACCGTTTTTTTTGACGCGTCTAATTCTTTAAATTTAGCGTCAATTAATGACTGCAGGCGGGAGCCCCTTTTTTAGTTTCCGATAGTTGTTGCTCAACCTCAGGCAAGGATTGTGTCAAAGTGCCAATTTTTTCTTCCCGCTTACTATTCGCTTTGCTGGCACAATGTTTATTGCGCAATTGTGTTTTTAGTTGACGTTTCACATCGGATCGTTGTTTGTCTAGTGCTTTATACACACCATTTTTCCGTTGTCTGCCGTTGAGGGTTTTTTCAATATCTTGATAGGATACCGGTGCATAGCTGATAATTTGTTAATACCAAAATGCACGTCAAGATATTTGAAGTCGTTTTCCCGAAGCCATCGGTCAAACATCAATGTGATAATCTCTTTGACACACCGTGTTAGGTCGTTACACATTATTGACTCAATGATGCTAAGGCCTTTCAAATTTGTGGCTTTAACACGTATTTGTCGAATCTTGCCATTGCGTGACCACACTCTGTCAGCGTAGGAAAATGACAACGCTTTAAATCGGTACTTGAATTTTTTGCTCGATAAAGCCCCATGCCCCCCTCCCATTCAATGGGCTTATCTGGATCTGCACGCTAGCCCTTTTCCCAAGGAATAAAATGATTTTTGGTCTTATCTGCAAGAAACTTTTCAAACGTTTAATGCCATAAATGCCTCGATCCAACACAAAGGTCAACGGCATGTCTGGTTTAAACGAAAACAATTCCCGAAAATCACGGACCACATCAAAGAAACGATCTCGCAGATCCAGATAGTTATCATCATGTGACAGATAGGCGGGGCTGCCTGCCCCCCAGTGTCAGGATAATTGTCGCCTATCTAAAATTGGGCTTCACATCAAGGAAGAATGGCAGGGGGACGGGGTATCCGCCTTTACCCTTAGATGCAGTAATAAGTTTCACAACGTATACTAAGCCCCCTTGCTCACCACCAAGAATTGTAATGTGATCGCAGACACCTCCTCGTCATCCACTCATGCCTTACCCATTCATGCCGTGCTGAACGATATTGTGCAAGCACTTGGTGCGCGCAATGAGTTGGTTTTGGAAGCACCGCCCGGCGCGGGTAAAACCACGGTAGTTCCTCTGGCCTTGCTGGATCAAGAATGGTTAAACAGTCAGGAAATTCTCGTGCTCGAGCCCAGGCGAATAGCCGCTAGGGCCGCCGCCGAGCGCATGGCAGAGATTCTGGGTGAACCCCTGGGTAAACGAGTGGGCTATCGCATTCGACAGGACGTTAAGGTGAGCTCAGAAACCCGCATTACGGTAGTCACCGAAGGCATACTTACACGAAGGCTGCAGCACGACCCCACGCTCGAAGGGGTGGGCCTGGTTATTTTTGACGAGTTTCACGAACGCAACTTGGATTCTGACCTGGGGCTTGCCCTTTGCCTGCAGGGACGAGCACTGTTCCGCGAAGAGCACACCCCCCTTAAATTGCTGGTTATGTCGGCTACCTTGGACGGCAAAGCCGTTGCGCACTACCTGAACAAGGCCCCACTTATTCGCAGCGAAGGCCGAGCATACCCGGTTGAGCTTGTTTACGGGAAACCCTACAAAATTGGCGAGCCCATCGTCGAGGCCACAGTAACAACGGTGCTTGCCGCCCTGCATCAATACGCTGGCAGCGTGCTAGTATTTTTGCCGGGCCAGTCCGAAATCAGGCGCGTGCTTGAAAAACTGATACCACAACTCCCCAGTGATGTGCTCGCGCTTCCCTTACACGGAAGTTTACCCTTTGAGGCACAGCAGAAGGCCATACGTCCACTGGCTGAACACAGTTCATCTCACCCTCAAAACGAAACTTTAGGTACACCTCGCTACACACGTAAAGTTGTACTCTCCACCGACATCGCCGAAACCAGCCTCACCATTGAGGGGGTGAACGTGGTGATAGATTCCGGCCTTGCCCGCGTGCCCACGTTCGACCTCAGCTCCGGCCTCACGCGCTTGCACACCCAGCAGATATCCAAGTCCTCTAGTACTCAGCGGGCCGGGCGCGCTGGGCGCCTGGCGCCGGGTGTGTGTTATCGCCTATGGAGCGAGTCGCAACAGCAACAGCTGGTGGAGCACGCCGCTGCAGAAATTCTTAATGCTGACCTGGCACCTTTGGCGCTGCAATTGCTGCAGTGGGGCGTCGACGATGTGAAACAGCTGAGCTGGCTCGACCCACCTTCAGATGGCGCTTTTCAGCAAGCGTTGACTTTGCTTAAAGGCCTGAACGCGACGGTAACAAGCCCCTCAAACAGCACCCAATTGTCGCCCCACGGTGAACGCATGGCCAACCTGCCCACACACCCGCGCCTGGCCCATATGTTATTGGTTGCCTGTGAATACGGTCTAGAGCAGCAAGCCAGCCGAATTGCTGCGTTTTTGGCGGAACGGGATCCATTTGGCTACACTGGGGCAGATTTTACTCAGCGAATGGCATTTCTTGCGGGTAAAACCTCCGTGCCCAAGGCGCAACAAAATTGGTTAACACGCACAAAAAAGCAGGTGCAATCTTTTACGCGTTTGACGGCGCCATTTGCCAAGGTGAGCAGACAGGCAGTACCGTTTAACGACGACGAAGCCTATGCATTTCTGCTGTGTTGTGCCTACCCCGATAGAATCGCACGACGAAGAAACAATACCATTTCCACCTATAAGCTGAGCAACGCCCGCTCAGCAATCATGAGCGAAGCAGAACCTCTGTGCAACAACGAGTGGCTGGTTGTGGCGGCACTGGGCGGTCAGCGCGGGGCCGCCAGCGACCGTATTTACTGTGCGCTTGCGCTGTCGCCCACTCTTTTTGAAAGTGCACTTTTCGACAAGCACATTGGCCACATAAAGCGAAGCGAAGAAACCGTGGAGTGGGACACAAAAGCCGATCGCTGCGTTGCCGAACGCCGCAGCTATCTGGGCGAGATTTTGTTAGCTAAACAACCTATACGCAACTGTGCACCCGAGCTTCGTAGTGAAGCCATCGCGCAACATATTGCCAAGCAGGGTCTCAATATTCTGCCGTGGAACAGCGAGTGCAGGCAGTGGCAAGCCAGGGTTGAACTGCTTCGCAAACTCGATCGAGCAAATACCGAAACGCCGTGGCCAGACGTATCTAACGAGGGTTTGTGTAAAACCATGGGCATTTGGCTACACCCCTATTTAGACTCGGTGATAACGGGAAACGACATCAGGCAGCTGCCACTTTTATCGATATTATCCAGTCTGCTCTCGTGGCCTCAATCACAGCGCTTGGACGAGCTTGCGCCGCAAAAGTTTGCAGTTCCGTCTGGCTCTCATATCATCATCGACTACTGTCAAACTCCACCGGTACTCGCGGTAAAATTGCAAGAGATGTTCGGCAGTGAAAGCACGCCTACGGTAGTCGCGGGCAAACAGGCACTGATGGTTCACTTGTTGTCGCCAGCGCGGCGACCACTGCAAATCACTCAAGATCTAAGCGGGTTTTGGCGCAGCAGCTATAACGAGGTTAAAAAAGAAATGAAGGGGCGCTACCCAAGACATCCGTGGCCAGACAACCCCCTTGAAAGCACAGCCACACGCTTTACAAAACATCGACACCGCCAGTAAACCAGCACACCATTTGCACAACAGGTGAGGCATACCACGCTCTCGCCAAGCCAGCAATCGCAGCGAATGATTTTAATTAACACCTATTTCAGACACTAGGAAGTTTCACTCAATATGTATCGATTTTTTGAAGGACTGCTCAACCCCTTTCCAAGCGCTGAACCCGTTGCACCACCAACAACCATGTTTTCTTTTTGTCGCTATTACGCTCGCGGTAGTGAACCATTTATTATCTTAATGGCCGTGCTCGCCGCCGTATTAGCAACGCTGGAAGTGTCGCTATTTAGTTTTTTAGGGCAATTAATAGACTTGCTCAGTGCACACACCCCCGAAACCCTAATGGCAGAATCTGGTCACACCTTACTTTGGATGGGCTTCGTTGTTGTGGTCTGCCTACCTACCGTGGTGTTTTTTCATTCCGCGGTTATTCACCAAACTCTGCTGGGAAATTTTCCCATGATTATACGGTGGCTGGCCCACCGTTATTTGCTTGGTCAGAGCTTGGCATTTTACCAAAACGAATTTGCAGGCACCCTCGCCACTAAAATTATGCAAACGGCGCTTGCCGTGCGCGAGACTATTTTGAAGGTTCTCGACGTGTTTTTATATGTGCTGGTGTACTTTACCGGCATTCTATTTATTGTTGCGACACTAGACTGGTATTTGGTTCTACCCTTTCTTGTGTGGTTTGTTGTTTACGTTTCGCTACTTTACTATTTTTTACCGCGTCTGCAAGCGCGCTCAGAGGCGCAAGCCAATGCCCGCTCGGTGATGTCCGGCAGACTTGCCGACACCTATGCCAATATCGCTACGGTAAAACTTTTTTCTCACTCGCGGCGAGAGTCTGACTATGCCCGAGAAGGAATGCATCAGTTTTTACAAACAGTACACCCACAAATGCGCTTGGTTACCTCACTATCATTTTGCATATGGTTTATAAATTCACTGCTTATATTTGTTGTGTCGGCAACTTCCATTACCCTGTGGATGCATGCAAGCATAAGCACTGGCGCCATCGCCGTATCCGTGGGTTTGGTGTTGCGACTATTTGGCATGTCGCAGTGGATTATGTGGGAGGTTTCCGGTTTATTTGAAAACATTGGAGCGGTCAAAGACGGGATGAATACCTTAACCCGTGCACGTGCAGTGCAGGATATTGAGCAAGCACAAAAATTACAGGTCGATAATAGCGCGGGTATAATTTTTAACCATGTTCGCTTCCAGTATTCAACAGATCACGATATCGTCGACGATTTTTGTTTGCATATTAAACCCGGCGAAAAAATAGGCTTAGTGGGTCGCTCGGGGGCAGGCAAATCTACTCTGGTTAACCTCTTGCTGCGCTTTTACGATATTAAAAGCGGTGCGATAAGTATCGATGGACAAAACATCGCCACCATTACACAGGAGAGCTTACGGGCCAATATTGGCATGGTGAGCCAAGACACGTCGCTGCTACACCGCTCCATTAAAGACAACTTAATATATGGCAAACACGACGCCAGCGATGGCGAATTAATAGAGGCCGCCCAGCAAGCGCACGCCCACGAATTTATTCAAGACCTGAACGACAGCCGTGACCGCAAGGGGTATGAGGCCTTTGTGGGGGAGCGCGGAGTTACGCTATCGGGAGGCCAGCGCCAACGCATTGCCATTGCGCGTGTGCTGCTTAAAAATGCCCCCATTCTGGTGCTGGACGAAGCCACCTCAGCGTTGGACTCTGAAGTGGAAGCCGCCATACAGGAAAATCTAAACACCCTTATGCAGGGTAAAACAGTAATCGCCATCGCCCATCGCCTTTCCACCATTGCTGCACTGGATCGCTTAATCGTTATCGACAAGGGGCGCATCGTCGAGCAGGGTACGCACGCCGACTTGGTGAAACACAACGGTGTTTACGCACAGTTATGGGCCCATCAGTCGGGCGGATTTTTGGCGAGTGACTAGCTAGTGTCCATGCAAATATAGGTCTCTATTGCTGTGCAATTTACGTGACCATCTTCACACCACTAGACGCAGTTGTTTGCAATAAGCAAACTCCTGTATCGGGTAATGCAAATCTGTCCATGTCAATTCTCCCTCGCGACGAGCCATTAATGGATGAGCACTAGCAAGTACCAATTATGCAGAAACACACGTCCTGCGTTTTTACCCCCCCCCTGTAACGCCGTTAGTGCCTTTTTAGTGTCACTAACTAGACATACTTAGATCGGCAGGCACTACGATACCTGCCGCTCTAATTAAGCTTCTTGCGCTACCCGCTCGCTCAGTACATTTTGCTTTTTAGCCTTTTCTTTATATACAAAGGCGCGCCGCTTAGTGTGATACTCACTGGAAGGGTCGTAAAAGGTGAGCTTCATTCGCGCCAGCTCTGCATTTCTATATTCCGACAAGGGCTTGACTTGTATCGACTCAGCAAAGTTCGCATTTTTATCGCGCAAAAATTCTTCTACGCCGGCAGACTGACCCAATTTCTGACAGTACTCGATGAGCTGATAGTGATAGTCGTCCCAGTTTTCATCAAACATTTGATCGGCAATACCCATACTCAAGGCATCGTCAGCCAACATCGGCTGACACTCCATCATTATCTTTTTAGCCAGAGGCTCCCCTACTCGCTTAGGCAATAGATAGGTCCAATACTCCGAGCCGTATAGACCCATCGTTTGGTAATGAGGGTTAAGTACCACGCCTTTGCGAATAAGCACTTCGTCGCAGGCAAGCGCCATAATTGCCCCACCTGCACCGGCGTTGTTGCGCAGCGCAGCTACGGTAATGTGATGTGGCGATTCAATGATTTCCAGCACCAGATCGTCTATGGCATTAATATTATTCCACGATTCCAGCGCAGGATCCGCGTCGGCTTCAATACAGTTCAAGTGTATGCCATTACTCCAAAAGTTATCGCCACCCATCAGCACAATTTTTTTGACACCCGAATGCTTCACCGACGCTATGGTATTTTTTAATTCCACACACTGGCGGGTGTTAAATGCGCCGTTGTAAAAATTAAAATACACATAAGCGGTATCTTCAATGCGCTCGACGGAAATATCCTCAATTGCACTTCCATCTATGGTGGCCTGAATGGCACCCAATTGGGAGTAATCACATATTTTTTTCAGCACCATACTGGCCGGCAATTTAATGGGAGCTAGTGCTTCAAACTCTTTACACTTTAATTGTCGTATCCATACGGCGCCGTCTTTGGTTGCGCAACAAAAGGCGCCTTTATAAATGGCCAAAATTTCGCCAGACGAACCCTTTAATTTGCCATCAGCAACGCCACCGTACATAAACACTTCATAACCGTTAATGAGTCCTTTCACACCAGGCCTCGAATCTGCTCCATTAAGCCGACAAAGTGCCTGCTCAGTACTGGTGGTCGCCCAGTCAACAATTCGCTCAGACTGAGTCATCAGTGGCCGCTCCCAACCCAAATCAGGTAGCGATGTATCAATTGCACGCGGTTTATATTTGTGAAATTCAAGGTCGACCAAGGCTCGCTTTATTAACTTAATGGCGGCCTCAGTTACCTCGCGCTTGTAAATACTGGTTTTAGATGCCCGCCGCATGGGAAATCGGCAAGTGCCCCATATATCACCAGAGTCAAAATTGGCGTTAGCCTGCAAGAGCGTTACTCCCCAGTCCTTACGCCCTTCGCTTATGGCCCAATCTAAAGAAGAAGGCCCCTTGTCACCCTCTATGCCTGGATGCACAATTAGACAAGGCGTAGTACTCCACACCTCGTCGGGTATTCTTTGCGTTAAGAATGGACAGACGATAACATCGGGCTGAAAACGTTGCACTTGCTCGCACAACAGCGGTTCGTCTAAATCATAGTGTTGCTCGACGGTGTGATTTAAACGCACCAACTCGCCAAGAACTCGTTGCGCCATTCCAGAAAATGCTGTCGATAATATTAATACCTTCATAGTTCTACCTCGATTAAAAATTCAAAAGCGAATTAATTGCCCCGCGATTTAAACCAAATGCGGTTTTGCTTCATCCATTGCATCATCTTCTTCATCTTCCATTTGTTCATACATACGCTTTTGTAATTGACTCAAAGTTACAATCAAAGAAAGAACCAATACCAACATAGTGAAACAAAATATAAACAAACCCAGTGTAAGCGGCGCAATACTTGAAGATACATCGACTTCTTGTCCATTGTGCACCATAGTCATGCTGGCCATACCCGTGTAGTGCATTCCACATACAGCCAAGCCCATCACAACAGATGCGGCAAACATTTGTATACCGCTCTTTGTGTTAAAGGCCAGCCAGAGTGCAGCCGTAGCAGCCACCAACGCAATCACTATTGAAATAGCAAAGATTGTGCTGTCATATTCCATATCGGCGGCCATCACCATGGCCTCCATTCCCGTGTAGTGCATCGTGGCAACACCCAAGCCGGTAATCACACCCGCTACCAAAAGTACCAATATTGACTGTTGATTTTTACTCAATAAAAATATTCCCAAGCCAACAACACCCACTGCAAGTGCTAACGAGGCAAAAGTTAATACAGGGTCGTAGGCCATTTCCATCGATGGAACTTCATAAGCAATCATACCGATGAAGTGCATGGTCCAAATAGCACCGCCGCCCAAAGCAAAAGCCGCCGCCAAAATCCAAGCTATGGCCGATTTCCCTTTTGCGTCGCGTGCACCTCGCATCAACAGCAAGCCGGTATACGAACCAAATACAGACACAAGAAAAGAAAGTGCCACCAAAAAATAATTGTACGTTGCCTCCATCTCCATCATATTTTTCCGCCATATATAAATTAATTGAGTATCAATCACTTTTTAAACTAATTGATCGAAAAAAAAAAAGAAACCCTAAATACAACAAATGCTATTTGTATTTTTCTATTTAATAAAACACTCGCGACAATAACAAGCCATTTATTAGACTAAAAAAGAATGCCTTTCTATTTGTTATGTTAAAGGTATGCAAACATAATTGACGTATTAACAAAATATATCCCAATAATGACACCGCGACCATCTTACTGGCGCGAAATGCGGCTCTGCCGCAATTTTTATAGTCGCAATCACAGTTTATAATGCGCCTTATGAATAAACGGTTTACGCTAGCACTTTGTTTTGTGTCACGACATATCTAGACTAAATAACAGACAGAGTTATATTTACTTTAAAGTGTGAGCCGCGTCACACTTTCTGTGCGCTAAGCCACAAACTGAAAAACAATAGGTACCCAAGATGCAAACAAAGCAACTCAATCAACCAACATCAAAAAGACAATTTGTTGTCGGTATAGTTGGCGCAAACGCCCATGAATTTGAATCAATTAGTAGAATATTTACCGTTACAAACTTTCGCTGTCGCAGCTATTCAGCGAAACACATTGATATTGGAGCGCACAAACATCCCCATAATGTCGATTTTATTGTGATGTGTTCGAATAACCCGAGAGCGATAAGTGTCTGGAACAATTCGTCATACACCATGACAAATAATAAACAACCAATGATCTTCTTATCCCGTCATAAGGATCAGAAGCTGGGACGCTACCAAATCGCCTCTCCGATAAATGCGAGCCGCCTGATAAAGCTTCTCGACCACTTCACTATTAGTGAGCTGAATTATTTTCCAGAGTTTGAGATTGGTGGCGATAGCAGCAACATTGAAGATATTATGGTTTCTGGGCTTAGAATACTGCGCAAAAACGCAATTCGAAACCCAAAGACAAGCGACGCAAGAAAATCGGTTTTGGTAATCGATGACAGCCTAGCAGTACGCAGGCAAATGCAGATTGAAATTCAGCTATTAAATGATCGCCTCGACGTAGCCGATTGTGCGGAGGCGGCCATAAAGGCTATCGACAAAAAACGTTACGACCTTATATTCCTCGATGTTGTTATGCCGGGCATGGACGGTTATGCAGTCTGCAAAAAAATCAAGAAAAGTCCATTAAATCGCAATACTCCGGTAGTCATGCTAACTAGCCGCTCCTCATCGTTCGACAAAATAAAGGGCGCACTTGCCGGCTGTGATGCCTACCTAGTTAAACCCATTAATCACAACGATTTTGAATCCATTTGCAACCGATTCACCCACGACAAACTTGAGAGAGACCAAGCATATGCCAGCTAATAAAGTGTTAGTAGTTGATGATTCACCCATGGAACTACACAACCTAAAAACGATTGTGGAAGAAGCCGGGTATCAAGTAATAACCGCTTCAAATGGCGCCGAAGCACTGGAAAAAGCCAAATCGTTTCGACCCGACGTAATTCTTATGGACGTTGTAATGGATGGTGTGGACGGCTTCGAGGCGTGCAGAAACATTACCAGCGACAACACCACTAACACTATTCCTGTATTTTTTGTTACAAGTAAAAACCAAAAAGCTGATCGAGTGTGGGGGGAATTGCAGGGGGGGCGCGGTATGATCACTAAGCCCTACACGCCCGACCAAATCATTAAAGCCATAACTGCGGTTTAGTATTGTTACATGAACCCAACTTTTGCTGAAAAATTAAAACAGCCAACTAACACGGCCAGTGCCAAGGAGAACGAACACAACTTCGACTCGATGGCACCCCTGGAGACCTTAGCCGACTCAAATGACACAGAAGAATCCAGCGCTTCTTTTTTAGATACATCAAAAGATCGACGCTACGGTTTCTGTATTGGAGGGCTTAACTTTTTGGTGCCAAAAGGTACGTATTGCGAATTGCTACTAGATATACGCACCGCAACGCTGCCAAACAGCCCGAAAATAGTAGCGGGCCTATCCAACCTAAGAGGAAATATTGTTATGGTTTACAATATTCATTCTCTGCTTAATCTACCTCACCCAAAAAACAAGTTTTCGCTCTTGATTGGCCAACCAAAAAACGGCGCGATACTGATCATCGACGCTAAACCGTCTCTGATTGATGTGACGGAACTACGCAACGAAAACCCCTTAATTCCAGAAGACAATTTTTTATTTGAAAGCATTAAGTCAAGCTATGCCGTTGGCAGCGTTAGCTGGCTGACACTTGAACCAGGAAAACTTTTTAAAACCCTAACGCAAATGCAGGTCACACAAAACATAAAGCAGTGACATTAGCACTGCGGCTTAAAGGAATAGAAAAACAAAAAATGAAAGCGGGGAAAAGAATTGGCGATAAGCTATTTTTAGATTACCAGAACGCACTCAGACTTTAACAGAGATTGCAATATGAATATGATTAGCAAAATGCGCATCACACACAAAATCAGCGCACTGATGATTGGATTGGTAGCCGGCTTTATTGCCATTGGCATTACCTATTACATCCAGATTAACATTTCTCAAACAGCACGAGACACTGAAAAGGCAGGCTATACATATCAGCAAAAAATATACGAGCTAAAGCAATTAGAGCTCATATTTCGATTTCAGTCCGAGACATTTTATGCTTTTAATTCGACCGAAAACCTTAATATATTAGAGAACACCCAACAGAAAATACACACCAAGCTGACAGAAATACAGACTAAAAACATTGACCCTTCGCTCACAGAAACGATAGCCAACATCGTCGCTTCATTTGCTTCTTACTCCCTCACTATCAATGAAAATATTGACTTGCAGCATAAGGTTTCTGAAATTTTAGAACCAAATTTAGACAATAAGCTTTCGGAGATTTTGAGCGAACTGGAAATGCTAGTAGCCCCCACCGCCACAACTGAAACGCTTAACGCACTTAAAGAATTTAGACTAGCCACAATTGGTAACAACTTCGCCAGCAGTCGCAATGAGATAGAAAAAAAGCAAGCCGAATTATTTTCAGCGCTAGAAAAAGACACTGGCTTATTGCTCTCGCCAAACCAGCGCATTGTAACGCAACAATCTTTAGCCACCTTAACCAGCAGAAAACTATCCACAAATGAGAGTATAGCTACGGCGGATAGCCAACTAGCCAATCAAGCGGACCTGCTATCAAACAATATAAACCACCTGTTAGAACTGTCGCAGTCTTATTTGAATAAAGCCCTAGATTCGGCTTCCGGTAAAACTCAAGCGACGCAGGCCTCGGTAACAGCAATAATATTTCTTGTTGCAATGGCGACAGCTGTAGGCATTTACTTTATTTACAAGAGCATCGTATTTCCAATGGCACATATGCAGAGTGTTATTAATAGGATTAATCGGGGCAAGACAAATGCACGGGTAAGAATTCTCAGTAATGATGAATTGGGTGATTTGGGTTTGGCGTTTAATAAATTATTCGACGAACGAATCCATCACCTGGAGAGTCAATCAAAAGAAAACGAAAAGCTCAACAACTCGATTATCTCGTTAATACGCGCGCTTGGTGCCATTGCAAAGAAAGATCTCACCATAAAAGTTCCGGTTTCATCCGACATTACCGGTACAATTTCAGACGCTGTCAATCTATTTACCTCAGAGACATCGCGCACACTAAGCGAGGTGAAAGAAATATCCAGGGAGGTTAACAGCGTTTCTGAGCATGTGCAGGAACAATCCATGCTGGTAAGTCAGTTTGCCGAGAGCGAACGCAAACAAATTATTGCCACCAGCAAAGCGCTTAGAGTGTTAGCCTCCGCCATGACCGAAGTTGCACAACAGTCGGAACGCGCCGATGTATCTGCAACAAAGGCCATTTCAAGTACGCGCTCGGCCAAGAAAACTGTGGTGGAAACCGTAAATGGTATTCGTACAATTCGCGAAACAATATCGGAAACCGAAAAGCGAATGAAGCGCCTGGGCGATCGTTCTCAAGAAGTTTCCGGAATCGTAAACCTGATTAATACCATTGCTGAACGCACACACATACTCGCGCTTAATGCCAGTATGCATGCCGCGTCTGCTGGTGAGGCGGGCAAAGGTTTTGCGGTAGTCGCCGAGGAGGTTCAACGACTGGCTGAAAGTGCGCGTACATCCACCGATCAAATTGCCGCCATGGTAAACAACATGCGCGTAGAAACGTCTGACACCGTAACCATTATGAATACACTTATATCTCAGGTAGCGGAAGGATCAAAGCTGGCCGAGCAAGCCGGACGGGAGATGGAGTCCACGGAGGAAACCACTAAAGCCTTAGTGGAAACCGTTAAGCGCATTGCAGCACAAGCTGTGCAGCAGGCCTCACTTGCAACCCGGATAAGAGACAGAACCACCATTATTCGCGACTTTTCGGATAAAACAGAAAATCAGTTAAGCGAGCAAAAAGCCTACACAGACAAACTAATGAACTGTGCGGCAACCCTCTTGGAGCGGGTTAATGTATTTCGCCTACCTCAGGACGAGCGAATCGGTTTGGCAAAGGGTCCTGGGCAGACGTCTCAAGCCAAGGTGAAAATAGCTGTTTAATCAACGCCATTGGGATAACTCTTGCTTGAACGTACGACACAAGCTTCACATTTCTAAGACTAGTTTGGGCGCAAGCACATGAATAATCAGGGCCTTAGTACCGAGCAACAGGAAATAGTGGACTTATTGCGAAATGAACTTGCTGAACTAGTCAGTAGAGATGCGCTCTGTTTAGAAGAGAACAACTTTCTTGCGCAACAGCCGCTACTCTATGAATACCACATTCAATTGGACCATATTGGGAATGCCCTGGAATTGGCCGGGCTATCTGGCCTGGCATTGTGCAGCAAGAGACTTTCGCTTAATTTTGGCTTGTTACTAGACACCAAAACGCCGGCCCAGAAAAACAAAACATTCAACATAACTGACTGGGGTACATACTTCGTTGGCTACTTGCAATATGTTGGCGATAAAGAAAGGGAAATGCCTTTTGTTGTAAAATTAATCGCTTTCTTAAGCCACGCCGAACTGCCCCTGCCTTTAAACGAAAACGAGGCGCGTACGACATCGACCCTGTTTGACCTAGCTGACCTTGCATCGCTTGTCGACAACAATACACCGCCATTAATAACAACAGCCACGGAAGAGATGTGCTCACTGGGCATTTCCAACGATGTACGCCAGGAGCTACTACAAGGTTTACTGATAGAACTACCAGGTCAAGTAAGCCTGTTTGAAGAGTCTGTGACCACATTTCTTACATCCAAAAAGCTGTCGGATT
>JBLHGN010000073.1:0-13710 GCA_047616325.1 Lentisphaeria bacterium | reverse complement strand
TGCAGCGACTGGTAGCCATTTTCTTTGGGAATGGCTATGTAGTCTTTAAATTCGTTAGGTTTGGGTTTGTATAGGTTGTGAATGGTGCCGAGCGTGCGATAACAGGTATCGATTTCGTCCACCACAATGCGAAACGCATACACATCCATAATTTCTTTGAACGACTTATGCTTGCCACGCATTTTTGTGTAAATGCTGTAAAGATGTTTTTCGCGTCCAATCACCAAACCTTCGATACCGTCGCGCTTAAGACGGGTTTCGATCGACTCCTTGATTTTCTCTACCAGTGTTTTTCGATTACCGCGCACTTTTTGTAGAGAGGCTTGCAAGCGCGCCGCACGCAGCGGATACATCGCCGCAAAACAGCGATTTTCAAATTCTACCCGCCAGTCGTTCATACCGAGACGATGGGCGATGGGGGCGTAAATTTCCAGTGTTTCTTTGGCAATACGGCGTTTTTGCTCGGGTGACAATGCGCCGAGGGTGCGCATGTTGTGCAGGCGGTCGGACAGTTTTACGACAATTACGCGCAGGTCTTGCGCCATGGCCAGCGCCATTTTCTGGAAGTTTTTGGCCTGTTTTTCGGCCTGAGTTTCGTATTCAATTTTTGCCAGCTTGCTGACGCCGTCGACGATTTCCGCGACGGTGTCGCCAAACTGCGCGCCGATGGCTTTTTTACTTATACCGGTATCTTCGATGACGTCGTGCAGCATGGCCACCATTAAGCTCTGATCGTCCATTTGGATAGACGCGAGAATATTGGCAACAGCTAAGGGGTGGGTAATATAGGGTTCGCCGCTTCTTCGGAACTGGCCCGTGTGAGCTTGTTCCGCATAATAGTAAGCACGCTTAACGCGATTGACCTGGGCGGGTTCGAGATAAGAGGAAATTCTGTGGCTTAGGGTATCTATAGTGAGCAACGTAATCCTCTGCTTTAATTAATGCTCCGCAGAGGGAGAGAAGTCTCCGTCTTCGGCAATTTCAGTAGGAATAACTTCGACAATGGGGGCTTCTTCAGTCATGGTAAGTATGCTGGCGTCCACTAAGCCCTCTTCAATTTCGCGCAGAGCGATAACCGTACACTTGTCGTTGCCGGGAGCAACCAGTGGGGTTTTGCCGTAAACGGCCAATTGACGCGCGCGCTTGCTGCCTACCATCACAAGTTCAAACCGGTTATCTACGTGATCTAAACAATCTTCTACTGTAATTCTAGCCATGTGTGCTTCCGTATAGTGTTCTGATTAATATGTTCAATAGTAAATGGTGCAGTGGTACGGTATGTCTTTGATTTTAGTGCAATCAATACTGGTTAGGCATCGAAACCTTGTAGAGCTCAAGCTCGTGAGGAACTTGTCGTTTTGTACAAGCTTACTTTTTATGACACCTTACTTTTTTGATCTTTACCAAAGTAAGGCTATTTACTGGTAAATGTGGTCGAAACGTATGCCGCGCCGCAACACCCAACCAAAAGGGGGGGCAAGTGTACGCAAATTGCGCAGTTACGACAATAGATTATTAAGCAAACTCTGGCGGTTAACCTGCTGTTTTTCAAGCGTAAGGCGTTCTGCAGTGACGATTGAGCGGAATTCGTGTAAAGCTTGACCAAAGTTGTCGTTGATAATGAGGTAGTCCGCTTGCACATAATGGGACATTTCATTTTTTGCTTCGGCCATGCGCGTGTCGATAACCGTTTCGTTATCTTGTCCTCGTCCGGTCAAGCGTTCACGCAGACTTTCTTTTGACGGCGGCAGAATGTAAATGCCCACCGACTCTGTCAATATTTTTCGCACTTGCATGGCACCTTGCCAGTCAATTTCGACGATAACATCGCGCCCCGAAGCGAGGGTCTGCTCCACCCAGGCTTGCGAGGTGCCATAGTAGTTGGTAAACACTTTGGCGTGTTCGAGAAATGCCCCTTTGTGTACCATATCGAGAAAGGTGGGGTGGCCTACAAAATGATAATTGACTCCATTCTTTTCGCCCGGACGTATCGCTCTAGTAGTGTGGGATACAGACACACAAACACCATCAATGGATTCCACTAGGGCTTTAACAAGGCTGGTTTTGCCTGCGCCAGAGGGGGCGGAAACAATGAATAGCGTACCTAGTTTTGTCATGTGGAGTTGGCCTTAAATTAAAATATGCCTTAGTTTGTCAGACGTGTTCACAGGGCATCGCAGTGCGTACTGAATAATAATCGCCTAAACGGGAAAGTGTATAAATATTTTTTACTGATATTTTGACGCCAGCCGGTTACTCGATATTCTGCACCTGTTCGCGCATCTGTTCTATCAACACTTTTAAATCGACGGCAGACAAGGTGGTGTCGCTGGCCATGGACTTGGATGAAAGGGTATTCGCTTCGCGATTAAGTTCTTGCATTAAAAAGTCCAGACGCCTTCCCATCGGTCCTTTTTGCTTGAGGGTATTGCGCACTTCATTTATGTGGCTTTCAAGCCTGTCCAGCTCTTCAGCAACGTCGGCTTTTTGGGCGATGTAGATTGCCTCCTGGCCGTAGCGTTCTTCATCCACTTCAACTTTCAGTGCATCGAGTTTGGCGCGTAACTTCTGTTGGTAGTGATCGAGAACTTCAGGTAAGCGTTGGCGTACTTTGGCCACGTGCTCCGCGACGCCATCGAGGCGCTGCGAAATAAACTGCATCAGTTCAGCCCCTTCTCGTTCGCGACTTTGAATTAATGTTTTTAAGGTATGGTCGAGCAATGACAGCGCGGCAGTTTGTAATTCGTCGCTATCAATCTCGGCGGTTTTGATGACTCCCGGCCACTTAAGAATGTCCAAAGCATTGAGTTTTGCCGGGCTGCTTATATGGCTTTGTAAGTGCTCCGCCATGGAGGTGATGCGCGCGGCAAGCGTTTCATTCAGGCCCAGTAGGGCATCTTCACTTATATCGGTGTGCAGGCAAATTGAAAGTTCTACTTTGCCGCGGCTGAGCTGTTTGCGCAGCGCTTCGCGCATAGCCGGCTCGATGTTGCGCAGAGATTCAGGTAGGCGAATAGAGGGTTCAAGGTAGCGGTGGTTAACGCTGCGCATTTCACAGGACACTGTGCCCCATGGGTATTGAACCTCGTGCCGGGCGAAACTGGTCATACTGCGTGGCATGGGAATTTTCCTGAAAATGTGAACAGAATGCTGCTTTAAATGCGAATACAGCGGTGATAGCAGCAAGATTATTGCTTTTGCTTGCGAAGCAAAAGGCGTATCGCAAAAGCAAAGAATAATAACATAA
The DNA here is from genome assembly GCA_047616325.1 of Lentisphaeria bacterium. Lineage (GTDB taxonomy): Bacteria > Pseudomonadota > Gammaproteobacteria > Pseudomonadales > Cellvibrionaceae > JBLHGN01. The sequence goes on along the minus strand of JBLHGN010000073.1, from coordinate 10,463 downwards.
CATGCGCTTCACGGGTCGGGGCGTTATACTCCCGCTATTTCTTTTTCAGCCATAAATAGGTGACACAATGCAAAGACCAAGCGGTCGCAGTACAGACCAGTTGCGCGATATTAGTATTACGCGAAAATTCACTTGTCATGCCGAAGGTTCGGTATTGGTGGCCTTTGGCAATACCAAGGTGATTTGTACGGCAACAGTCGATAAAGGTGTGCCCCACTTTATGAAAGGCCAGGGGCGTGGTTGGATAACGGCCGAGTACGGCATGTTGCCGCGTTCTACTAATAGCCGCATGGGACGCGAAGCAGCGCGCGGGAAGCAGGGAGGTCGCACGGTGGAGATTCAGCGGCTCATCGGCCGCTCGCTGCGGGCCGCCGTAGATTTGCGCAAGCTGGGTGAAAATACCATCACCATAGACTGCGATGTTATTCAGGCAGACGGTGGAACGCGCACGGCGTCCATTACAGGTGCTTGCGTCGCACTAATGGATGCACTGAATCATTCGGTGGAGCGCGGCCTCATTAGCGAATTACCGCTCGCCCATATGGTGGCGTCGGTCTCGGTGGGTATTTATAAAGGCGTTGCCGTACTCGATTTGGATTACCCAGAGGACTCAGCTGCGGATACCGACATGAATATTGTAATGTCAGAAAACGGAGGTATTATAGAAATTCAGGGAACGGCCGAACAGGCACCGTTTACCGAGGAGGAATTTAGCAGTATGTTCTCGCTGGCTAAAAAAGGCATAGGCGAATTGCACGCCATACAGCGGGCGGCCTTGGCTTCTGCTTAAATATTAACCTTGACACTGGGTGCAGTACACCGTGGTGCGCTGCCCCAGGCGCTTTTCCAACAGTTTTTTTTGGCACTTAACGCAGGGTCTGCCGGCGCGTCCGTATACATTAAGTTCTTGCGCAAAATAGCCGGGCTTGCCATCACCGCCGACAAAGTCTCGTAAAGTGGTGCCGCCGCGTTCAATCGCCTTAGTGAGCACCTTTTTTATTTCCTCTGCCAACATTGTGTAATGGCTGCGCGTGACTTTTCCCGCCGCTTTTATCGGGTGGATTCCAGCGTTAAACAGCGACTCGTTCGCGTAAATATTGCCGACCCCAACGACTATAGAGCTGTCCATAATCCAGGTTTTAATGGCCTGCGTTCGTTTCCTCGCGCGTAAAAATAAGTATTCGCCATTGAAGTCTTCGCTCAAGGGTTCGGGGCCTAAGTGGCTGAGCAGGGGGTGGTGTTCAAGTTTTTCTGCAGTCCAGATCACCGAGCCAAAACGTCTAGGGTCGTGATAGCGCAAGACCTTATGATTGCGAAACACCACGTCCACATGGTCGTGGGTGTTGGTGGCTTCCGCGCTGTCGACAATTCTTAAGCTTCCCGACATGCCCAGGTGCCACAGGACAGTACCGTGTTCAAATTGCAGTAACAAATATTTGCCGCGCCGACGAATATCGAGCAATGTTTTGCCCTGCAATAGTTTGGGTAAATCTTTGTCTATGGGCCAGCGCAGACGGTGGTTGCGAACCACAACCATAGTAACTGCTTGACGAACAATGTGGGGCGAGATGCCACGGCGGGTAGTTTCGACTTCGGGTAATTCTGGCATGGGTGGGTATTCGGTCTTTATACAGAAGCTTGAATAGTAACGAATTTATATGTCGAATAGTATAAGGTTTGTGAATGACTGTATTTAATACCCTATTTCTTGTGTTCAAACTTGTAGTGCAAGGGAGCCGGACCCTCGTCCTCTGAACCTGACCCCAGTGCCAGTGTTAAAGCGCGCCACAGGCAATTTAGAACATCCTGCTCGTTACTTATGTTGACAAAACTATCTTCCACACTGCTGATAATGGTTTCTGTCAGCCCCGTAAAAAACGTTTCCTGCTCCTCATTCATTTCCAGTATGTCAAAACTGCCCTTGATTTCAGAAATTAAATGGGTCATTGCGCCTACAACAAAACCTTCGTGCGATGTCATAATATCGGAAAGGCGTTGGCTGGAGGCGGCAACCTCGCGTGCGGTTTGCTTTAGTAGGGTGAGACGCTGCAAATCGATGACTTTAGAGCTCAGGCCTTGAATCAAGGTGGCGAGGATGTCCTTTAACCGTCCGCAGGTTAATTCGTCGTCGACGGGCATGTTTTTTATAATGAAAGACACGAAATCACCGTTGACCATAACGCGATTAGAAAATGGAATAATGCGACCATTTTTAGACATGCTGTCGTAAATTTGCATTTCTATCGGGCTGCAATTTTGACCGTCAAAATTGTAAGTGTAGTCTTTGTCGAGGCGAAACTGGATGGAGGCCTTCAGCTCAAAGTCTTTCATAAGTTGAAAAAAGCTGTCCTTAATTTTTTGTGGGTTGTCTGCTTTGTACATGTCATTAAAAAAGCGTAAAACGCCACCGTACTGGGACGCCTCTACCATGGCTCTCATGGCAGTTTTAGTGGCGTATTCATTGGTCCTTTTTAATTGCGCGCGTTGGTTATATGTCGCCGCTAAGGCGGAAACTTTGGCGCCTAATTCGCCGAGTTGAAAGGGCTTGGGTAAAAAATCGTCGCCGCCACATTCGTAGGTTGCCAAACGTTGTTCAGGTGTATTCTCACCGGATATAAATAACACCATGGGTGGGTTGGGGATTTTTTCTTGAATGTCCTTACATATCTCTAATCCACTTTTCGGTTTTAAGTTGAGGTCGAGCAAAACAATTGCGGGATGAATATTTTCACAAGTTGTTAAGGCGTCATCACTGTTTGTGCAGAGCGTAAGTTCAAATGTATCACTCAGCGCGTCATCGATTAATTTGCATAAATCTTCGTCGTCGTCAATTACTAGTACTTTGATAGAAAACATGATAACGGGTTCCAGTGTCGGGTTCGTTAGTCCTGTAAGATATTCTATTGCGCGGTATTAAATGATATCAAAATTTTTGTTAATTAAATCGACAAGCTGCGCACGGCTGAAGGGCTTTGCCAAGACATCGGCACGGCCTTCGATTTGGGCTAAATCCAGATTGTAGCCAGACATGATAATGCAGCGAATTTTGGGGTTGGCGTGGTAGGCCGTTTTGACGAGACTATGGCCTTTAACCACACCGGGCATAACTTCGTCGGTAATAAATAAGTCGATGTCTTTGTCAGACAGCAGGGTGCGCTGTGCCTCAAGCGAGCTGGTAGTGCAAATGATTTCGCATCCCATCGGCGTCAAGTATTCGCGGACGATGTCGACAATGTCGGGTTCGTCGTCAACCACCAAAATTTTATAACGACGATTAATTGCCAGCGAACCTCTGTCATCAATTTTTACCGTGCGCGTATTTTTTAAGTCTGAGCGCGGCAGCCAAATGGAAAGCTCTGTCCCTTGCTCAGCGTTGCTATTTACCAATATATAGCCGTTAGAGCGCTGTACAAAACCGTATACCATGCTTAAGCCAAGACCACTGCCCTGCTGACCTTTTGTGGTAAAAAAAGGTTCAAATATGCGACTGACAGTGTCCTCGGAAATTCCGGGCCCGGTGTCTTTTACCGATAGACGAATATATTCTCCCGCTTGCACAGTTAGATTGTGTTCACCAAAAAATAACTGGTTCGACAGGCTCTCATTGTGGGTACTAATTACAACTTTTCCGTTTCCCTCCATTGCATCTCGGGCATTTATAACTAGGTTGAGTATAGTGTCCTCTAAGTCACCGGCACTTGTCCACGTTGAATATAGCTCGGCATCCAAATTCAATTCGAGTTTTACGTTCTGTGTGAGTGACTTTGTGAGAAGTTCGGAGAGGTTATAAATGACCTGGTTGGCGTTGACCTGCTTTGATTCGGTGACCTTAAACTGAGAAAACTGCAATAACTTTTTGGTTAAATCTGTAGCGCGCTTGCAGGCGTGAAAGGCCTTGTCGAGATACTTATTTGTCTCTCCAGAAAGTTTTAGCTCCAGTAGCTCGAGGTTGCCCTGAAGTACACCGAGAATATTGTTAAAGTCGTGAGCAACGCCGCCCACTAATTGTCCGATGGCTTCCATTCTTTGTGCTTGCGCAACAAAGGAGTCCGACTTCTTTCTATCGCTGATATCGGTTTGAATGCCAATAAAACCTTCCAGCTTTTCATTTTGGATAATGGGGCTAATAACGAGGTTGATCCAATAATGTTGGCCATTTTTTTTGTAGTTGACTATGTCGCAGTTGATGCTGCGGCATTCGCGTAGCGCATCACTAATATGGTCCTTGGTCTTCTTGTCTGTAAGAGGGCCATGTAAAAAATTCCCCGGCTTTTGCCTTTCAACCTCGGCCAATGTGTAACCTGTGAGCTTTTCAAAACCATTATTGCCCCACTCGATTCGCCCGAGGCTGTCGCAAATAAGAACGCTGTTTGTGGTTTTACTGGCTACAAGAGAAAGGCGTTCCAGTTTCGCCTTATTGTTTAGTTCGTCGGTAATATCCTGTAATATTCCAGCTACAGCCAAGGTTGCCCCGTGCTTGTCCTGTTCGAAAAAACCCTTTGATCTTACCCATCGCATTTCGCCATTTCTACGCTTTATTCTCAGTTGAAACTCAAAGCCATTTTTGTTCTTTACCGCGTCTTCAACATATCCGGCCACTGTGGTGGCGTCGTGATCGACATATTTTGCCACGGAATTTTCGAGTGTGGGGGTAAAGAGTTCACGGGTTTCGCCATGAATGCGATAGACTTCATCCGACCAATAAATATCATTACTGATGGCATCAATGCGCCAATAGCCAATGCCAGCTAACTTCTCTGCCATTTTTATAAGGTTATCGATGAGGGGTGTTTTTCTAATAATTTCATCGTTAATATGGCTTATTTCTGATCGTTGGCCGGTTTGATGGAGGCAGAGCAACAAAATATAGTTATTGTCTTGGCTTGGAAGGAGCGCCAGATCGCAGCTGCCATAGCTGGAGTTATGAAGCGTGGTGCATTGTTCGATAAAGCCGGTCTTGCCTTCTCTTATTTGCGTGGCTACTTTGCCGGCGGCGTCAATATTGCCGAGCCAGTCTGCCAAAATTGCATTGCCGTCGTCGAGGGTGCGCTGCAATAGCTTTTGAGCAGCGGGGTTCGCCTTCAGGACCAGCGCGTGCTCGTCGAGAGCCAGGGCTGGCTGAGAATAACGATCAATGTCATTGAGTCCGATCATGCGCCGTCTAAATTGATAGATTGAATAGGGGGTGCCGAATCAAAGTATAGAAACTATTCCACCACTTAGCTGAAAAGCTGTGTGAAAAAAAGCATTCTGGAGTCGAAAGCTCTACTGAAAATACAATGAGCCACTATACTTTAGCAGATATCGACTAATTTGGTTCTGTGCTGGGTGTTGCACCGATGAACGGCAAAGCGTAAGGTTTTGCTTAAATATCATAAAGATTGCGAATGGCCGTAAATTTGAGCCGATTTGGCCGGCTGCGAAGTGATGGGATGCGAGTGAAAGAAACAATACAAAAAGATTATTTAACGCCCAAAGAAACTGCCGATATGCTGCGGGTTTCCCCTATAACCATTAGAGTTTGGGCGCAAAAAGGTTTTTTAGCGGCTAGCACTACGGTCGGGGGCCACCGGCGTTTCGAGCGAGACGAGGTTGAACGTTTTGCTCGCGACAAGGGCATAGAATTGGTGCGCAATACGGCCGTACGGGCTCTTATCGTAGACGACGACGACGATCACCGCGAATTGGTTGTGGATGTAATAATGGAGTTTTTGCCCGATGTGGTGCTGGAAACGGCAAAGGATGGCTTTGAGGCAGGTCAAAAAATAGGCACATTCAGGCCGACTGTGGTCATTCTCGACCTTATGATGCCGGGTGTCGATGGTTTTAAGGTGTGTCGCACTATCAAGCAGAGTGAGGCCACTGCCCACGTTAGGGTAATTGGCATGACGGGATTTTTGACGGATGAAAATGTTAGAAAAGTGAAATTTGCAGGGGCTGAGCTGTGTATGGAAAAGCCCCTTAATTTTGCCCGCCTAGTAGAAATTATTCGCACTACATAACTTTTAAGCAATAAAAAACCGGCCTAAGGGCCGGCTCTTTATCGCCAAAAACTAAGCGACGTATATTAAACTGCCGCTACTTGATTTTGCCTTCTTTGTACATAACGTGCTTGCGAACAACCGGGTCAAACTTCTTGATTTCCATTTTGCCTGGCATATTGCGTTTGTTTTTGTCGGTTGTGTAAAAGTGACCGGTTCCGGCACTTGAATTTAAACGAATTTTATCACGCATAGCTTTGTCTCCAATTAATAGTAGGCGAGTTTAAAGCTTTTCGCCACGGGCACGAGCGTCAGCTAAAACTGACTCAATGCCATTTTTGTCAATAATACGCATACCTTTGCTGGAAACGCGCAATTTTAAAAAGCGCTTTTCAGACTCGATCCAGAAGCGGTGAGAATGCAGATTTGGCAAAAAACGACGCTTGGTGTGGTTTTTTGCATGAGATACGTTGTTGCCTGTTACAGGACGTTTGCCAGTAACTTGACATACCTTAGACATGGTGTTGCCTCGTTAAAAATTGAGTTTGCCTCGGTGGCCACAATTGTCGCAACACGTAGAATTGTGGTACACGTAAACATACTACGTAAAAGTTAAAAGTGCTCGAATTCTGCGGTCTTCGGCCTGTAAGTAAGGAATAAATTCCCTCATTAACGAGCCAGTTTTGCATGCCTTCAGAGAAGGGCGACCGAAAAGAGGGAAGCTTTATACCAAAAACCATTCTCAATGGCAATTAATAAGTTTCGATAACTGATTTGATTTGCCTTTACGGTCGAGGTTTGGGTGCCTCAACCGCGGTGATTTCAGGGCTTAGCCTATCAAATTATTTTCAGCAAACGAAAATACATCGCCCTCTCCGACAATTAGATGATCTAGGGTGCGAATGTCGATCAAATCTAGCGCCTTTATTAAGGTTTGGGTGATGGCTCTATCCGCGAGACTAGGCTCGTTGACTCCGGAGGGGTGATTGTGTGCAAAAATAACCGCGGCGGCGTTGTGGCTGATTGCACTCTTAATAACTTCTCTGGGGTATACCGCAGCAGCATCAAGGGTGCCGTGAAATAGCTCTTCAAATGCGATAAGGCGATGCTGGCTATCTAAAAACAGCGCAGCGAAGACTTCTGCACGTTTATGGCGGAGGTGGGCCGTGAGAAAGTTTTTCACCGTGCGGCTGCTGTCCAAAAGTATTCCTTGCTGCAATTGCTCTGCGAGGTGACGCCGCGACATTTCCAGCACGGCCTGCAATTGTGCGTATTTGGCCTGCCCAAGCCCAAGGCCTAGACAAAAATCCTCTCGGCTCGCTCCCAGCAGGGCGCGAAGGCTGCCGAAAGTGCATATTAATTCTCGGGCGAGATCTACTGCGGATTTGCCTGCGCAGCCTGTCCGCAAAAATATGGCGAGCAGCTCAGCGTCGGTGAGCATCGTTGGGCCTAGTGTTAGAAGTTTTTCGCGCGGCCTTTCGTTAAGGGGCCAGTCGGTAATTGCCATGGTCACATTCCTTTGTGAAGATTGTATTTCTGTGCTCGCTGCCAGTGCGTTTGGCGAAATTTGCGAGCGTCGCCTCGGCTTTTTAGCTTGCTCCGATGGTCACTATAATACTCAAGCGCTGTCCACGCTAGAGAAATTGCCGATATGGCACGTAAAAGAGCCCCACTCCAGTTCAATCGTAGACTTTTAAATGCTATCTTAGCGGCCTGTTTATTCTACGGCAAAGTGAAATTCTTCAACCTATGCATTCTTTAACTAACAAACGAATACTTCTCGGAGTAACTGGAGGCATTGCAGCGTACAAAAGCGCCGAAGTTATTCGCCGCCTGCAGGATGCCCGAGCGAGGGTCAGGGTTGTTATGACCAAAGCGGCGCAAGAATTTATTACACCGCTAACGCTTCAGGCCTTATCGGGAAACCCTGTGTACACGGATTTACTCGATAGCAAAGCGGAAGCGGCTATGGGCCACATTGAATTGGCACGTTGGGCGGATGCTATTTTAATCGCGCCAGCTTCAGCCGACTTTATTTCCAAGTTGGTAGCGGGAGAGGGCTCTGACTTACTTTCAACCCTGTGTTTGGCCCGTCGTTCGATGTTGGTTGTGGCGCCAGCGATGAATCAAGGTATGTGGGCCAATAGTTCCACCCAACATAATATTGGCGTACTGTCGCAGCGGGGCGTGCATTTGCTGGGGCCTGCCTCCGGCATTCAGGCATGTGGCGATATGGGCTTGGGGCGCATGCTGGAAGCCCATGAAATTGTCGAGCAACTCGCTGCGCTATACCCTTCCGAAAAAATGGCGGGCCTCACCGTGGTGATTACGGCGGGTCCTACGCGAGAAGCTATTGACCCGGTGCGCTATATTAGTAATCACAGTTCGGGGAAAATGGGTTATGCATTAGCGCAGGCAGCAGTAGAGGCCGGGGCTAAAACCATTTTAATTAGTGGGCCAGTAAATTTACCGTGCCCCGACAGGGTCAAACGGATTGTTGTAGATAGTGCAGAGCAAATGTTAGATGCCGTGCTTAGCTCTATTGAAGGGGCCGACGTGTTTATCGGCGCAGCAGCGGTTGCGGATTATCGCCCAGAATTAGCGCCTGAACACAAGATTAAAAAAGGTGATTCGGATGTCATGTTACTTAAGCTAATTAAAAATCCCGATATTATTGCGACCGTAGCGGCCCTTGATAAAAAACCGTTTACCATCGGTTTTGCCGCAGAGACTCAACATGTATGTAAATATGCGAAAGATAAACTGACGCGCAAAAACCTCGATATGATTATCGCCAACGACGTATCAAACTTCTCTATTGGGTTTAATAGTGAGTTCAATGCGGTAACGGTTATCGAAGCAAATGGTATTACTGAGTTCGATCAGCGCAGCAAGTCTCAACTTGCTCGTGACATAGTCGTTCACATTTCCGATAAAATAAAAAAGACACTCTCTTAGAGTTTATTACCTCGAAGGAATCAACGTGAAAAAAACCCTTGAAAATACTTTTCAAAAGGTTAAAAGCAGGCAGCAAGAGAAAAAAAAACCCAAAAACCCGCGATCAATCAGTCGCATGGGTTCTCTGTTGGGGCTTGGTTTTGGCTTAATTGTCAGTTTTAATGTTGGTTTGTATTTGTACGAGAGAAACGTTGAAGGTGTACGTTTATCGCGCCTTGAGGTATTGGCTTCACAAAGAGCAGAGCTCGCGGGGGAAGCTGCAGAAGCCTATATCGACAATGTTTGGAAAACGATAGAGATGTATACCTCTAAGCCAGCGTTAAACGTAGCCATGGCTATCGGCGATATAAATGCATTGGAGAATTTTAAAGCAGAAATAGGTAAACGTTTGCATGGCGTTGTGGCTGTGCGCTTTATTGCGGCGGGCGAGGCCCGGCTCGATCAGGATGTGTTTCCTCCTATTCGCTTCAGTGAGCTGGATATGATTCGTAGCGCGCTTCTGCGGGAGGAGTTATATCCTGAAGCGGCGAAAATAAATGATCGTTGGGTGCTTACCTTTGTCGCTCCGATCCCCTTTGATGAAAATCAAAGAGCTATTGGCACGATGATCTTAACGCTCTTTGTGGATGAATTGCAGCGTTTGACTCTCATGGAGAAAGCGAGCCTCGGACGCTTGCAGTTATTGCAAAAATTTGGTGCGCGGGAGGCTCTCGTTGTTTTCTCAGTAGGCGGGGGCGCCGAGGGTAGGGAGATGGTGTCCCCCATTTCAAATAGCTATTGGCACATAGGGTTTAAGGGTTCCCAAGGGCTCAAAGAGCTGGCGAGAATTAATTTGCGCAATACTGGCTTTGCCATTATCGCGTTAATGGCGGTTATTGTTTTTGTAATGGCCGTTGCGGGGAGGTTACTTGGCATTTGGCTTGAGCGTAGCAAAGAAAAGGCGCAGATGGAGGCCGCTGGAGTGCCTGGCCAAGCGGCTGGTGATGGCAGTTCGTTAATGGATCCGCTTTATCAGAGCGTCGATATTCTCGACATAGATATTGATCAAGACAATGAAAACCTATTGGGCTTGGATGAAGTAAAAACAACGAAGCAAGAAGTGTTGGCTAGCCTGCCAGACGAGCCCTCCGAAGCTGAAATGTTAGAAGATGAAGGTAACGTTGTGCCTGATGTTGTTTTTCGTGCATACGACATTCGTGGGCTTGCCAAAACGCAGATTACCAAGGAATTGGCACGATCTGTTGGTCAGGCGCTGGGAAGTGAGGCAATTGATAGCGGGCAGAACTGTTTGATCGTTGCGCGAGATGCACGTTTAAGCAGCCCCGAAATTACCGAATGGTTAATCCGCGGCATTCTGAACGCGGGCTGTAATGTGCTAAATATTGGCACAGTACCAACCCCGCTTTTGTACTTCGCTACCTGTACCCTGCAGGAGAGCCAGAGTGGTGTTATGGTAACGGCCAGCCACAGCCCCGCTGAGCACAATGGGTTTAAGGTGGTTATGAACGGCGAAGCGCTGTCTGA
>JBLHGN010000072.1:0-13804 GCA_047616325.1 Lentisphaeria bacterium | reverse complement strand
CATGCCGACCTTAGCCCAGGCTTGGATTGACAGCGCTAAAGGTCGCGGTGGTGACACGGCTCTTATCGATGCTCAAAGTGGCCCGCTTTCCGCTCACCGTGCCCTTGCCGTGGCAATAGCTTTTGCTAAAAAAATGCAGTGCTTAAGTCCAGAGCAAAATATAGGGGTGTTGATGCCCTCCAGCGCTGGAGGTGTATTGGCGAACATGGCGACGCTGCTATCGGGTAAAACCATCGTTAACCTAAACTACACATCAAACGCGGTGGCATTTGCCTCTGCGGTGGAACAGGCCGACATTCACACCATTTACAGCTCGAAAAAATTCATCCAAAAACTTGCAGAGCGAGGCATCGATTTCTCTGAAACTCTCTCACAGGTAAAGGTAATTTATTTGGAAGAATTAAAACAGACCATATCTCCCTTCACCCTGATTAGCACTTTATTATGCGTAAAGGTTTTGCCTGCTTGGATGCTAAAACGTCTATATACCAAACAGCAGTCTAACACCGCCACTGCGGCTATTTTATTCTCCAGTGGTAGCGAAGGCTCACCCAAAGGCGTTATGTTGAGCCACAGGAACTTTATGGCAAACCTCAAACAGATTGCCGACGTGCTCAACATGGATGACAAAGACGTGGTAATGGCTTCTCTGCCGCTGTTCCACGCCTTTGGACTTACCGTCACCCAATTTATGCCGCTGATAGAAGGCCTGCCCATGGTCTGTCACCCCGACCCCACCGACGTGCTGGGTATCAGCAAGGCCATCGCCAGCAACCGCGTTACCTTTTTATGCGGCACCTCAACTTTTTTACGGCTTTATTGCCGCAATGCTAAGATTCATCCATTAATGCTAGAAAGCTTAAAGCATGTGGTGGCTGGTGCAGAGAGATTGCAACCACGAGTGCGCGAGGCATTTAAACTAAAATTTAACAAAGATATTCTAGAGGGCTACGGCGCAACTGAAACCACACCCGTGGCCAGCGTCAACCTGCCCGACGCATTGGACACCCATTATTGGAAGGTGCAACTGGGAGGACGCCCCGGCACCGTGGGTATGCCACTGCCGGGAACCAGCTTTAAAATTGTCGCCCCCAATACCCTCGAAGAACTGGCTACGGGAGACGAGGGCATGATACTCATTGGCGGCGCCCAGGTGATGCAGGGCTATTTAAACAATTCCGAATTAAGCGACCAGGCAATTAGACACATAGGCGATGCGCGATGGTACGTTACCGGCGACAAGGGCAGCCTCGATGAAGACGGCTTTCTCACCATTGTCGATCGCTACTCGCGCTTTGCCAAACTAGGAGGGGAAATGATTAGTTTGACTGCTGTGGAACAGTTGGCGGGCAAGGCCTTAAACGCATTGGCCAATCACAACACCCTTGAAAAACTAGCCACTGGAGAAGAACAAGAAGCACAGGTGATGGCGGTAAATATCCACGACGACAAAAAGGGCGAAAAGATTGTTCTGTTAAGTGAAGCGCCAATATCGTTGACCGACCTAAAACGGGAAATGTTACATCAAGGCTGCAATTCACTGACGATTCCGGCTAAAGTAGTCACCGTAGAAGTGCTGCCAAAACTAGGCTCTGGCAAGGCTGATTTTGCAAGCGCAAAAAAGCTGGCAAGCGATCAGCCGCATGATTAAGCTCATTTGAGATTGAGAGGCAGCGATTTTCTCGTCAATCAAAACTTCTAGCACACACGTGAACGATTGGTGTCTATCAAAAAACTGAAAACAGAAGCAGTACATGGAGCTCGCATAAGATGCACTACTACTTATCATTGGGTACAAATATTCGCCCTGAAGAGAATGCCGTTCAGATGGTAAAGGCTTTAACGATTCACTTCGTCGAAATAGTGTGTTTTCCATTTATCTACACGCAGCCCCACGCAATGGAAACCCCTCATACTTTCTTGAATACAGTGGCTGTTATCAAGTCCGATCTAGATTGCATTGAGGTGAAAAACCACCTCAATGCCATTGAAGAAAGCTTGGGCAGGGACAGGAGCGACCCGCAACGCAGTGTGAAAGACCGCACAGCCGACATCGACATTCTTGGTCGCACAACAGAAATGGAGGATGATTTTTTTAGCCAGTTTAAACAGAGCTACGTGCGTGACGTAATTGCCAACAACTTCACCGGCGTCGACCTAAGCAAGTGGGGTTTACCCCCTTCCGAGGGAGCGGCCACCATCTACTTTAATGCTGCTTCCGGTCATATAGTGGTTGTCGATAATGCTAACGACGGCTTGGTAAATCGGTAGAAATCCACCCTCAATATCTAACAAGGTTTGACTTAATACCGCGTCTTTGGTGGCATTAGTATGCTCAGGTAAAAACTGTATAGGCCCGGGCTGAATAGTGTTGACACGAATGCGTGGGGCAAACTTTTTGGCAAAACCTTTTGATAGATTTTCTAGCCCTGCCTTAGTAGAACAGTAGAGCGCGTAGTCGCTACTAGGATTTTCAGCGTAGATGTCGGTGATATGGATGATGTTACCGGCGGTGGCGTTGTTTTCAAGTTTGCCTTTAAAGGCCGTATTCAACCATGCCGGCAGAGCCATATGCACGTTAAACATTTCCTGAAATAAATCAACCGAAGCGGGCGAATCAGCTCTGGATACGCCGCAGTTTTGGTCAGTTTCAAACATCGAGGCGTTGTGTATCAGCACGTCGATATGGTTTACTTCACTGGCTATTTTTTTGATTAGGGGCTGAACATTTTGAGGATGGTAGGAATCCACCTGGTACACTTTTAATCTGCTGTTGTAGAGCGCGTTAAGCTCTGCCGATGAAGAACGAGTCACGGCTATTACGAAAAAGCCGTCGGCGATAAACCGCTCGCACAGGTAAAGGCCCAGTCGGCGACTCGCACCAGTGATAAGCACAGTAGCTTTGTTCATCATACCCCCGCTAGACTTCTCGGCAGAATTGCCATAGGCATTCTAACGCCATACTTCAAGCCTGTCATAAAATTTAGAAATAACCAGCCTTTATTTTCAGCAAAGACAAAGACAAAGACAAAGACAAAGACAAAGACAAAACGAGTTTTTTTAAAACTATGTTAACGGGTTAAATATAATATTTTCGGAAATTATCTGGGCTATTGCTACAGCTAAAAGGCAATTCATGCAGCCATTAGATGTTTTAATCGCCGCGGTTGATACAGGCAACTATTTTAATGCAGCTCTTTCAAGAGCTGCATACGGCTGCTAATCATTTCCTCATAGGTAGATTGCGTACGGTTATCCAAATGCCCATTTAAATTACGCAAACGGTCCAACTGCCTTTCTAGGCAGGTTATTTCCCTTAATAATTGTTTAGTATAGGCTTCGTTAGTAACCAAGTAATGATCAGCATTTGCTTTGTTTACGTTACTTTTATGTGCGCTAAAAAAAGCATTTGATCTTGTGAGATGTGCTTCATTTATTATGTTTTTGTTGATAGGGCCAGACTCGTTTACAACATTTTCAGAGTGTGATTTATTCATAAGTAGCTTCGAATAAGACGGGGGGGTAGAAGTTATTGAATTTGTATTACAAGAGAAGCTGCCATTAATACCACAGTTTTTTTGATCAATTTATTACAAATTCACACTTTCGCACTAAAGTTGAAATTGGCGGCGTATAAAATGTGTTTGTGGCACAGGCGATACAATCCTGACCGACTCACGCTTTTGTATGCGAGAATAAGATGGCCGCTTCGATTGCTAACTGAGATGACAAAAAAAGTAGAAATGAATCGGCAATAAGAATATTTTCTCAGTTAGCTCCAGCGCTTTAACTAGCAGAGAACAGCTGCTGTACGTGTAGTGGCTACTGACATTGTTTGAGTAAGGCTTTCCTGGGAAACGAGGTATCGGCCACCGCAAAAAAGTTTGGCACCAGCACACTGTCGCTATGATTTATATACAAGGGACTCGCCGTCAGCCCCGCATATGTCTCCAACTGCAGCCAATAACACTGTGTGAGCTGCGACCAGGTCACATTCGCGGCTAGAACTCAATCGTGGATATATATCTGAACTGCCATCGGCCAATAAAAAAACTTCAGCGAACTGCTAATCTTGCTTAGCGAGGTAAGCACATATTGACGCCTCAGCTCAGCAATAAGCTGATTGGTGGCGCTGTCTTCGTGATGCATGCTAACCACAACGTCGATGGCGGTGCCTGCAGTCAAAGCCTTAGCCATTCTGCGCGAAGAAATTGCTGCACATTTTCCGTGCTCACATTTAAATGCCGCCAAACCCAGCCCGCCCATATAGGCCACACGCGTAACGGGCACGTAGACAATGCCAAAAAACGGTCTGCCATTGCCGATAAGCGCGATGTTTACGGTGAAATCCTTGCCATGTCTGACAAATTCTTCTGTGCCGTCGAGGGGGTCCACTAGCCAATATTTGCGCCACAAACGCCGCGAGTGGAATTTACTCGCTGACTATTGGCAGCTCGAGACTTAATTTTTTCAGACCGCTTACAATGACGTTATTGGCCTGTACTTCGGACTCAGTCACCGGTGAATCATCAGCTTTACTACTAACATCCATGCCTGTACTGCGGTTATACACCTCAAAACAGCCAGGCCCGCTGCTTCGCATACTTTCAATAAGTCAGAAGAATGCCAGGAAATAGCGATACCAGGCACATCACCCATGCTGCGCAAGCCAGTCTCGGGCGAGATAGAGCGCGGCAATTGTGCGCGCTTCGGTAACGTTTTCTATCGCCGCAATGGCGGCAATGTCGTCCAGAGGAAAGGGAAGCACCGTAAGTTCTTCCGGTTCATCACCCACAAGCTTTTCGGGGTACAGGTCCCGCGCCAACACTACTTGTGTGCGGTGTTGCATATAGCTGGGAGACTGACTTAAACATTTCAACAATTGTAAGTTTTTGGCGCCGTAGCCTATCTCTTCTTTCAGTTCGCGGTTGGCCGCTTCAATATGGGTTTCGCCTGCATCCACCTTGCCTTTTGGCAAGCCAATTTCGTAGCCCTCAACGCCGATGCCATATTCTTCAACCAACAGCACTGTGTTGTTGTCTAACAGCGGCACGATAATAACCGCGCCCATTTTGCCCGATTTCAAATATTCGTAGGTGCGCTCCTCTCCATTACTGAAGCGCAGCCGCGCCTGCTCAACACGAAATAAGCGACTAGGGGAGGCTTCTTGGCGGGTGAGAATCTCTGGGGCTTCGGGCATAATAGGGCTCTCAATAAATGCGCGAAATTTTTAGCTTTCGCATAATAGATTTTCTTTATAATAAAAGAGTAAAAGTACTTAAAATCCAATGATTATACATCCTAAGATCGACTGGCACGCGATAGATACCGTATTACTCGATATGGATGGCACCTTGCTAGACCTCCATTTCGACAACTACTTTTGGTTTAACCATCTTCCTCTGCGCTACGCCGAGGCACATGGCGTAAGCGAGAAAGAGGCCCGTCATTTCCTAAGCAGCGAAATAAAGCGCTTTGAGGGCACACTACAATGGTACTGCCTAGATCACTGGTCGGAATTGGTTAAACTCGATATTCCCGCATTAAAGGAAGAGATACGTCACAAAATTAAAATTAGACCTCACGCTGAGCATTTTTTGCAGTCACTTAATCGCTTGGGCAAAAAACTCGTACTGATCACAAACTCACACCCTAAAGGCCTTGAATTAAAACTGAGTGTCACCAATATTGACCGCTGGTTGGATATAGTAATTTCATCACACGAGTTTAGCAGCCCTAAAGAAGACCAAAGTTTTTGGCATCAACTTGCGCAACGTGAGTCTTTTGATAGACAACGCACCGTGTTTATCGACGACACACCTAGAGTGTTGCGCAGCGCGCAGCTGTTTGGCATTTCACACCTCGTGTGCATAACCTCGCCCGACAGTGAAAAACCGCCACATCTGCCTGAAGAGTTTATGGGTATCGAACACTTCAACGAAATAATGCCTACAGTGTAAATCGAGATCTTCAAATGACACCATCCCCAGACAAGCGACATGTTTAAATCATTGCCGGCTAAAAAAGTACGCGCAGATAAATGGCTATGGGCGGCGCGGTTTTTTAAAACCCGCTCTCTCGCAAAAAGCGCCATAGATGGCGGTAAAGTACATATAAACGGCCAGCGCATAAAAGCCAGCAAAGAAGTTGAGCTTGGTATTCTTGTTGTTGTGCGGCAAGGTTGGGACGAAAAAGAGGTGAAGATAATTGGGCTCAGCGATCAGCGTCGCGGCGCCGCTGAGGCTGCCCTGCTCTACGAAGAAACGCCAGGAAGTATCGAAAAGCGCAAACTTCACACCGAACAACGCAAGGCAATGGGTGGTAACGACGCCCGCACGGCCGGTAAACCTAACACTAAACAGCGACGCCAAATCGAACGTATCAAGCGAGATATTTTTGGCGATTAATCGTCTGAGCCATGATCCTCCGGGCTTCTAGGCAAGCTCGGAATAGGCCGAGCATCGAAATATCCCAGCAAGTATTTATACTCGCTTCTTAGGCTAACATACGCCTCACACCCTTTATTTTTTTGAGACTTTTTATGGACCACAACGAACAAATGCACCGTTTTATGTTCGACAATACCGACATACGCGGAGAAATTGTCAGCTTAGACACAAGCTTTCAGCAAGCACATAAGGATCAACACTTTCCCAACTCCCTAACACCCTTGTTTGGGCAATTTATTGCGGCTGCGGCACTGCTGAGCGAAGTGCTCAAGTTCGAAGGTGTGTTGACACTGCAGGCGAGGGGAGAAGGAGATGTAGATCTTATAATGGCCGAAGTGACGGACAGCGGCAGCCTGCGCGGTATTATTCATATGTCCGAAGAGACTCCAGAATCGCCTGTTGAGCTGCCTGACTTCACCCAACTGTCGCTGCCCGAAATACTGGTTAATGGCTTGCTTACCATTACCATTGACCCCGTTCAGGGCAAGCGTTATCAAGGCATTATTCTCGTGGAAGCTGCGACACTAGCCGATTGCCTAATGCATTACTTTGATCAATCGGAACAAATACCGACATATGTGAAGCTTTATTCAGACCATCTTTTTTGCGGCGGCCTATTTTTACAGAGCCTACCGGCGCAATTGATTAAAGATTCAGAAAAACGCGAAGAACTCTGGCATACCTGCTGTCATTTGGCAGCTACACTTAAGCCAGAAGAACTTTTTACGCTGGACAATAAGGTGGTTTTGCTACGCCTATTTCATGAAATGCAGTGCAGAACCTTTGAGCCAAAAACCGTTAAATTTGAATGTAGCTGCTCGCGTAACAGAAGCGCCAATGCCATCCGTTCGCTGGGTTTTCAGGAGGCGCAAAAAGTGCTGCAAGAACGCGACATTATCAATGTCGACTGCCAGCTCTGCGGCACCAGTTACGCTTACGGCGAGAGTGATATTGTTGAGATATTTCATACCGAAGACAAACCACTTCACTAGATATACTGATGTGTTCTGTTAGGGTTTTTTCTTAACCGGACGCGTCCAGTGGTCGTAATTCGCCTGCTTTGAACGAGACACGGCTAACTGACCAGCTTCCACGGTGGAGGTTATCACTGAGCCAGCACCAATGGTGGAGCCTTCTCCCAGGCAAACCGGCGCCACTAACGCGGTGTTGGAACCCACAAATACGCCGTCTTCAATTTTGGTTAAAAATTTGTTGACGCCGTCGTAATTACAGGTAATGGTGCCAGCACCTATATTTACGTCCTTACCCAATTCTGCATCGCCAATGTAGCTCAAGTGCGAAACCTTGCTTCCTATGCCGATCACGGCTTTTTTGATTTCAACAAAATTACCCACCTTGGCACCACTTTTCAACTGGGTTTGTGGTCGTAAGCGAGCAAATGGGCCCACAAAAACATCTTGTTCGATAAGCGCACCTTCAATAACGGTGTGGGATTTGACCACGCAGTTGTCGCCAATTATGGCATCGATAATATGGCAATTGGGACCGATAGATACATTGTTGCCTATGCGCACGTCGCCTTCGAACACGCAATTCACATCAATCAGACAGTCGTTTCCGGTAGTGAGGCTTCCACGACAATCAAAACGCGCGGGGTCAATTAATGTGACACCCTCGTCCATAAGCTGCTCGGCCAATTGACTTTGGTAAATACGTTCTAGCTGCGCCTGTTGTTGGCGATTGTTAATGCCAAAGGTCTCACTTTCGCTGGCTGGTTGACTGGTGACAATGGCAAAACTCTGATCCTTGGCCATGGCGATGATATCGGTTAAATAATACTCCCCCTGGACATTGTCATTGGAAAGTGCTGGCAACCAACGCTGTAGATGCTCACCTTTAACCGCCATAACGCCAGTATTTACCTCGGTAATCGCCAACTCCATGTCGCTGGCGTCTTTATGCTCAACGATGCCCACAACCTGCTCGCTGCTGTCGCGTACGATTCGACCGTAGCCAGTGGGGTCTCTCATAATTAGAGTTAACAGGCCAAGTGAATGCTCACTTACATTATTCAACAACACCCTTAATGTGTTGCCTGTGATCAGCGGTACATCACCATATAAAATCAATACTGTGGCACTAGGATCAATATGAGGCAGCGCTTGCAGTACCGCGTGCCCAGTTCCCAACTGCTGCGTTTGCTCAACATAGTTAATGGCCGGATTGTTAATGGTTTTTTTTACCTGAGCTGCGCCGTGGCCAACTACAACATTAATCGTACGCGCGTCCAACTGATTAGCACGATCGATAACGTGCTGCAGAAAGGGTTTACCCGCCAGGGTATGTAAGACTTTAGGCGTGCCTGAGCGCATGCGGGTGCCTTTGCCGGCTGCGAGTACAATGATGTCGAGCATAGTATTTTAACTCCAATATATTTTTGTCTTTAAAAGGTGCAAAACACCTCCACAGGAGTGGCCGTCGCCAAGCCAAGCCAAAATTCGGTCACAAAAAAAGGTAGCCTAGCTACCTTTTTTTGTTTGATGCGTGCTGTGTACATTATGCGCGAAGAGAAAAACCCGATCTACTTTAGCTTCTTACGTATTGCCCGCAGAGTACGCAATTGTGCTGCCGCTTCGGCAAGTTGCGCAGTCGCTTTAGAGTAGTCGATGCCTTCGGCTTGATCTTGTAAGGCATGTTCGGCTCGTTTTTTGGCGTCCAGCGCTGCCGCTTCGTCCATATCGGCAGCGCGCAGGGCCGTGTCCGCCAAAACGGTTACGGCGTGGGGCTGAACTTCAAGGTAGCCACCGCTGACGTAATACACCTCTTCTTTACCATTTTGTTTCTTAATGCGAACAGGGCCCGGCTGTAAGCTACACAAAAGTGGGGCGTGGCCATAGGCAATACCCACTTCACCTTCAGACGCCGATGCAACCAGCAGCTCTACAAGCCCCGAAAAGATTTCCTCTTCGGCGCTTACAATATCGCAGTGTACGGTCATGGCCATAAAAGAATTGCCTTTTTTCTTGTTAGGTCGTTGTGGAGCGGCAATTACGCCGCTTTTCCTTTGGTCTTTGAGGCGATTTTGGCCGCGTTTTCAACGGCTTCGTCGATAGTACCTACCATGTAAAACGCCTGTTCTGGCAACGCGTCGTATTCACCCGTCAACAAACCTTTAAAGCTCGCAATGGTATCTTTCAAGGGTACATATTTGCCCGGTGAACCGGTGAATACTTCAGCTACGTGGAAGGGCTGCGACAAAAAGCGTTCAATTTTACGTGCGCGGGAAACGGTTAGCTTATCTTCTTCAGAAAGCTCATCCATGCCCAAGATGGCAATGATGTCTTTCAGTTCTTTATAACGCTGCAATACCGTTTGCACGCCGCGGGCTACGTCGTAGTGCTCTTGGCCGATAATCAAAGGATCCAGCTGACGCGAAGTGGAGTCGAGTGGGTCAATGGCGGGGTATATACCTTTTGCAGCAATATCACGACTCAATACAACAGTGGAGTCCAAGTGAGCAAAGGTGGTGGCTGGGGATGGATCCGTTAAGTCATCTGCAGGTACGTAAACCGCCTGAACCGACGTAATAGAACCGGTTTTAGTCGAAGTAATGCGCTCTTGCAGTACGCCCATCTCCTCTGCAAGGGTAGGCTGATAACCCACCGCTGAAGGCATACGACCCAACAGTGCAGAAACTTCGGTTCCCGCAAGTGTGTAGCGGTAGATGTTATCTACGAATAACAATACGTCGCGACCTTCGTCGCGGAATTTTTCGGCCATCGTCAGACCT
Source organism: Lentisphaeria bacterium (assembly GCA_047616325.1). Lineage (GTDB taxonomy): Bacteria > Pseudomonadota > Gammaproteobacteria > Pseudomonadales > Cellvibrionaceae > JBLHGN01. Next base: position 3,604 of record JBLHGN010000072.1, on the reverse strand, counting down.
GTCAAAGCAACGCGTAAACGGTTTCCGGGGGGCTCATTCATCTGACCGTAAACCATGGCCACTTTGTCGAGTACGTTAGAATCTTTCATTTCGTGGTAGAAGTCGTTACCTTCACGAGTTCGCTCACCTACACCAGCAAACACCGACAAACCGCTGTGCTCTTTGGCGATGTTGTTGATAAGTTCCATCATGTTTACAGTTTTGCCCACGCCGGCACCACCAAATAGACCAACTTTACCACCCTTGGCAAAAGGACAAACCAAATCGATAACCTTTACGCCGGTTTCCAACAGTTCAGTCGAAGCAGAGAGTTCATCGTAGGCAGGCGCCTTGCGGTGAATAGGCATACGTACTTCTTCGCCAATGTCACCGGCTTCGTCGATGGGATTGCCGAGTACATCCATAATCCGACCGAGAGTCTTAACGCCCACAGGAACGGAAATAGGTCCATGCGTGTTGGTGACTTCGAGTCCACGGCTAATGCCTTCAGAACCACCCATAGCAATTGTGCGAACAACGCCGTCACCTAATTGCTGCTGCACTTCCAAGGTTAAACCTTTGTCTGCGACGACTAGGGCTTCATATATTTTTGGCACTGAATCGCGTGGAAATTCTACGTCAATAACTGCCCCAATAATTTGCACGATACGTCCGCTACTCATTTTCGCTTCCTCGTAATCTCTAAATTCAAAAAAATTAATATCTGAAATGTTGCCAATAAACCAAGTATGTTATTTATCCGCGCCGTGTTTATACGGCCGCAGCACCGCTCACGATTTCCGAGAGCTCTTGGGTAATGGCGCCTTGTCTGGCTTTGTTATAGGCCAACTGCAGGCCGTCGATAAGATCGCCAGCGTTGTCTGTTGCACTTTTCATGGCAATCATCCGCGCCGCTTGCTCACAGGCGCCATTTTCTACAACAGCCTGATAAACCTGAGACTCAATGTAGCGAACCATCAAACCATCGAGCAATTCACTCGCCTCTGGCTCGTATATATAGTCCCACGAGTGCTTTTTGAGTTTACCGCCTTCGACAACCTCTAAAGGAAGCAATTGCTCGATAACGGGCGACTGGGTCATCGTGTTGATAAATTCATTGGCTACTAAGTAGAGCTTGTCGATTTTGCCACTGACAAAACCGTCCAACATAACCTTTACACTACCAATCAAATGGGTAATGACTGGCTGCTCGCCAACATCGCGCACACTCGCCACTATGTTGCCGCCAACGCTGGAAAAGAAAGACGCACCCTTGGCCCCAATTAGGCAGAGATCGCTGCCTACACCTTTATCTGCCCAGGCTTTGCTGTGCTGGATAACCGCCTTAAAAGTATTAGTGTTTAAACCGCCACATAAACCGCGATCGGTTGACACTACGATGTAACCCACGCGCTGTACTTCACGATCGCTTAAATAAACGTGTTTGTACTCGGGATTTCCGGCGGCAATATGCCCAACAACTATTCGAATTCGCTTGGTGTAAGGCTTGCCTGTTTCCATGCGATTTTGAGCTTTGCGCATTTTACTGGCGGCAACCATTTCCATTGCGCTGGTAATTTTCTGCGTGTTTTTAATGCTACCTATTTTGGTGCGTATCTCTTTTCCGCTTGCCATTCTCTATCTCACTATTTATCTGGCAGCACGTTCTGCTGCTGCACGATCAATCAGGGAATTAACCGTAACATCTACCAGGTTTGAGTGGCCTTGAAGGTATCCAGCGCAGCCTTAATACCCGCGCCTATTTCGTCGTTGTAATCGCCAGTGCTGTTGATTTTTTCCATCAACTCACCGTGGCTACTGCTCATATAGGAAAGCAGTGAAGATTCAAAATCTCCAATTTTGGCGACTTCAACGTCTTGTAAATAGCCTTCGTTTGCGGCATAAACAACCACACCCATTTCAGCAATGCTGAGCGGTGAATATTGTTTTTGCTTCATCAGTTCGGTTACGCGTACACCGTGGTCCAGCTGAGCCTTGGTGGCTTCGTCTAGGTCAGATGCAAACTGAGAAAATGCCGCCAATTCGCGGTATTGTGCCAACGCAGTTCGAATACCACCGGAAAGCTTTTTAACCACTTTGGTCTGAGCTGCACCACCCACTCGCGAAACCGATATACCGGCGTTCATCGCTGGGCGAATACCCGAGTTGAATAGGTCCGACTCAAGGAAGATCTGACCATCGGTAATAGAAATTACGTTAGTCGGTACGAAGGCCGATACGTCGCCAGCCTGAGTCTCAATAATGGGCAGAGCGGTAAGTGAACCGGTTTTGCCTTTCACTTCACCCTTGGTAAATTTCTCTACGTAGGCTTCGTTAACACGCGAGGCGCGCTCAAGTAAACGGGAGTGCAAGTAGAACACGTCTCCAGGATAGGCTTCACGACCAGGCGGACGACGCAACAACAATGAAATTTGACGATAGGCCCAGGCCTGCTTGGTCAAATCATCATAAATAATGAGTGCGTCTTCACCACGATCGCGGTAGTACTCACCCATGGTGCAGCCGGCAAATGGTGCTAAAAACTGCATAGCGGCGGGGTCCGATGCTGTGGCGGCAACAACAATAGTGTGGTCCATGGCACCGTGCTCTTCGAGCTTGCGCACAACAGCGGCAACGGAAGACGCTTTCTGGCCGATAGCCACATAGATGCATTTAATGCCGGTACCGCGCTGGTTGATAATGGCGTCTACCGCTACAGCCGTTTTACCTGTCTGGCGGTCACCGATAATCAATTCACGCTGACCGCGACCAATGGGCACCATGGTGTCGACGGCTTTCAAACCAATTTGCACAGGCTGATCAACTGACTTACGCTCGATTACACCCGGTGCAATTTTCTCCAAAGCGTTGGTAAGCTTTGCGTTGATAGGACCTTTGCCGTCGATGGGGTTACCTAAGGCGTCTACGACACGACCCTGTAACTCAGGACCTACAGGTACTTCCAGGATACGGCCTGTACACGTACAGATTTGGCCTTCGGCTACACCTTGGTAATCACCCAATACCACTGCACCGACAGAATCGCGTTCGAGGTTTAGCGCAATACCATAAACGCCACCTTCAAACTCGATCATCTCGCCGTACATTACGTCGGCTAAGCCGTGAATGCGAATAATGCCGTCACTCACGGAGACTACGGTACCTTCGTTTTGCGCTTCAGTTGCCAAAGATATACTGTCGATGCGCTTTTTAATTACTTCACTGATTTCAGAAGGATTCAGTTGTTGCATACTGTAATTCCTTAAACTTTAAATTAAGCTACTGTTAAGAATGCGGTACTGGGAGGTCAAAAAACGCCCTAGATTTTAAATACCAAAGGCTATTCAATCACGATTATGCTATTAAGCACTCATGGCTTCGGCAAGTTTAGCCAAACGCCCTTTTAGCGAGCCATCAATAACCATGTCACCGGCCCGAATTAACGCGCCACCCATTAAACTTTCGTCGATAGATGTTTGAAGCGTAACTTCGCGATCCAATTTTTTTGTCAAAGCGGCGACAAGTTTTTTCTTGAGCGCTGGCGTTATCTTAAACGGAGTTTTGATGACGACATCGATTGATTTTTCTTGGTTAGCTTTGTACAGATCAAACAGTTGGTAAACTT
>JBLHGN010000071.1:0-13815 GCA_047616325.1 Lentisphaeria bacterium | reverse complement strand
GCTAAGAAAAAAAAGCTTTTTTCGACGTTTGAGAAAGAGGCAGATAAAGCCAAACCTAAAAATATCGGAATTTCTATGGAAGCATTCAATCAATTTGTGGCAAACCCAAAATAAGAGAAAAATTTTTTATAAGCTAGCCATTTCCGATGACTCTTATAGTTGTGGAGGATTTTGCTATGCCCAAAAAACAGTCCAAAGTCCAAATCAAGGGTGGTCAGTTGTTCTAATTTCATGATCGTTTTCATCCTGTGATCATGAACGATATCAAAGGCAATTTCAGGCTTATTTCGTATTGGACATGCCTATTGCCACCAATAGGTTATTTCAGGCTCATCTCATACTGGAGAATACTCACGCTTGACTAATTCAGCATAGCCTGAAAAACTGTCTCTCTATCAATATACTGAATATATAACCAGATATGTCTATTATTCTCGGCATTGACCCTGGCTCGCGTAAAACGGGATATGGGCTAATTAGTCACTTGTTCGGCAAAACCGAATACATCGCCAGTGGTGTCATTCGCATTCCAGAAACGCTGCTATTGCCCGAGAGGTTGAAGGTCATTTTTGATTCGGTGTCAGAAATCATCGAAACCCATATGCCAGACCAATTTGCTATAGAGCAAGTGTTTATGGCAAAAAGCGCTGCCTCGGCGCTCAAACTAGGGCAGGCAAGGGGGGCCGCAATTGTAGCGGCAGTCAACCATAATTTGCCTGTGTCAGAATATGAGGCGCGCAAGGTAAAGCAATCAGTTGTCGGTACCGGCGCTGCAGATAAACTGCAAGTACAACACATGGTCAAAGCGCTGCTAAAACTGACCAAAGTTCCCCAGGAAGACGCCGCAGATGCACTTGCGGTAGCGCTTTGCCACGGCAATACCCAACAACATTTAATTCGCCTGGCGGGCTCGCGCAGTTTTCGCCGCGGCCGCGTGGTTTGAGGTCTGAGTCTCTTTTGAAAAGTCTTATCGTATGAAATTTAAAGTGTGTTGTTCTCGCGGATTCCTGTCGTGAGCGTGGTATTCTGTGGGTGCTCATGTATTTAAAAGTAGCTGTTTAAAGGTGGCGGTATGAAGGTAGTTGTATGATTGGTCGATTGAAGGGTGTTATCGCCGAAAAGCAGGCGCCTCATTTACTGCTCGATGTCGGCGGCGTGGGCTATGAAGTTCAAGCACCTATGACTACTTTTTATCGCTTGCCGAAGGTAGGCGAGGCCGTGTTGTTACATACTCACTTTGCCGTGAGTGAGATATCTCAACAGCTGTTCGGGTTTGTCCACAAGCAAGACCGCGCGCTGTTTCGATTATTGATAAAGGTCAGCGGTGTTGGGCCTAAAATGGCGATAGCTATTATGGCTATGGAATCCGAAGATTTTGTGCGCTGTGTGAGAGACGGCAGCGTCACTCCTCTGGTGAAAGTGCCCGGTGTAGGCCGCAAAACCGCCGAGCGTTTGATTATTGAAATGCGCGACAGATTGAATGATTGGGCCTTGGTCAAAAGCGATGTTCCGCATCTCAATCCTGAATCTGATTCGGCTGTGGACAACCAATACGGAGAGTTACAGGACAGAATAGTGGTGTCTCTGTCTGAGGAGGAAGTTTCACGTCGAAACAATAACGCCATAATTGCCGACGCCGAAAGCGCTTTAGTCTCCCTCGGCTACAAACCCGCTGAAGCGGCCAAAGCAATATCCGCTGCACTTAACCCCAGCGCCCCTCCCATTCGCAGCGAAGATCTTATTCGCATAGCTTTAAAAAGTATGTTGCCGGCCTAAGCCATGATTGAAGAAGACCGTATAGTGAATGCGCTAACCCAGCCCCGCGAAGCGCATCTCGATCGCGCAGTCCGCCCGCGCGCGCTGTCAGATTATGTGGGCCAGCCGGTGGTGCGCGAGCAAATGGAAATTTTTATCAGCGCCGCCAAGAAGCGCAACGAGGCTCTGGATCATACGCTGGTATTCGGTCCACCTGGTTTGGGGAAAACTACCCTAGCTTATATCATCGCCGCGGAAATGGAAGTGGACCTAAAAACGACTTCCGGGCCAGTGTTGGAAAAAGCCGGGGACTTAGCTGCATTGTTGACCAATCTTGAGCCCGGTGATGTGCTGTTTATCGACGAAATTCATCGCCTGAGCCCCGTGGTAGAAGAGGTGTTGTACCCGGCAATGGAAGATTTTCAGCTGGACATCATGATTGGTGAAGGTCCTGCCGCTCGCTCGATAAAGCTTGATTTACCGCAGTTCACCTTGGTGGGTGCGACCACGCGTGCAGGTTTGTTGACCTCGCCTTTGCGTGATCGCTTCGGCATTGTGCAGCGCCTTGAGTTTTACAATGTTAAAGATTTGACCCACATTGTGATGCGATCATCACAGCTGATGGGGGTTTCCACAGAAGAGGGAGGCGCCCACGAAATTGCCAAGCGCGCGCGTGGTACGCCCCGAATTGCCAATCGCCTTTTGCGGCGGGTACGCGACTACGCCGAGGTGAAAGGCGATGGTTGCGTCACGGCCGATATGGCAGATCGCGCACTTAATATGCTCAATGTCGATGAAAATGGTTTTGATCACATGGATCGTCGCCTGCTACTCGCCTTAATCGAAAAGTTTGGCGGCGGTCCGGTGGGTGTCGATAGCTTAGCCGCGGCCATAAGCGAAGAGCGCGATACCATCGAAGATGTACTAGAACCCTTTCTGATTCAGCAGGGCTTCATGGTGCGAACGTCGCGTGGGCGCATGGCCACACAGCACACCTATAACCACTTTGGTATAGCAATGCCCAATAGTTTGAATGTTGGCGTTGCTCCAAAACAAGATGCTCTGCCTGGACTTTAGGGTGTGTTTAGCCGAGCGCAACGATCAAGGTCTTAACTGCCGCGTATTTTAAGTAAGGTAGCCTGGCGGTCTTCTATGTCAGAGGTAAATGTGAATAACGAATTTCATGTACCGGTAAGGGTCTACATCGAAGACACCGATGCCGGCGGCATTGTTTACTACGTCAATTATTTAAAATTTATGGAGCGCGCCTGCACAGAATTTTTCCGCACCAAGGGGTTTAATAAACCAGCGGTGCTAGAAGAAGGGATGTTGGTGGTGGTATCTACGTCTATTGCCTATAAAAAGCCGGAAAAATTAGACCATTTACTACAGGTAAATGCAAAAGCCATTAAGATTGCGCGCAGCCATATTGTTTTTGAGCAAAAAATATATTGTGACGGACTATGCTTAACTGAAGCTGAAATAAAGGTGGCGTGTGTGCAAATAGGTACAATGCGTCTCTGTGCTTTTCCGGCGCGCATTGCGGAGCTGATAAACGCCTAAAACAAAAATGCGCGTACAGCGCATGTAATGACCATCGAGAGGATCGTTTGGAATGAATCAAGAGCCAATATCAATTTTTCATTTGATAAGTAACGCCAGCCTATTGGTGCAAATTGTTATGGCGCTTCTGGCGTTTGCCTCGATGGTGTCGTGGGCGATGATTGTTCAGCGGGGTATCTATCAGCAAAAAGCCCAGCGTGCCTTTAAAGATTTTGAAAAACTCTTCTGGTCGGGGGGCGATTTAACTCAGCTCTACCGTCAGGGTAATGCCAAGGCAAGCGTCAACGGCATCGACGGTGTTGAAAATATATTCCGCTCGGGGTTTAAGGAGTTTTCGCGTTTAAGGCAACAAAATGGTGCAGAAGCCGAGGCCATAATGGAGGGAGCTCAGCGTGCCATGCGCGTTGCGCTTTCGCGCGAGCAGGAAAAGCTCGACGCAAATTTACCCTTTCTCGCTAGTGTTGCCTCGGTTAGCCCCTATATCGGTTTGTTTGGAACAGTGTGGGGAATTATGAATTCCTTTCGCGGCTTGGCGAATGAGACTCAAGCGACGCTTTCGTCGGTGGCTCCGGGTATATCAGAGGCCCTGGTTGCCACCGCTATGGGATTGTTTGCCGCTATACCCGCCGTGCTGGCGTACAATCGTTTTGCGGCGCGAGCAGAATCAATGGGCAGTAAATACGAAACATTTGCCGAAGAATTCTCTTCCATTCTCCATCGCCAGGTGCATGCAAAATAATATGGCTGCTAAAAAACACAAGCCCATGGCGGAAATAAATGTAGTGCCCTATATCGATGTGATGTTGGTGTTGTTGGTGATATTTATGATCACCGCTCCGTTGTTAATGCAGGGTGTAAAAGTCGAATTGCCGCAGGCGTCATCGGCGCCGATGAACAACAAAGACCAGGAGCCGGTGATTGTATCGATAAAAGAAGATGGCACTTACTTTATGAATTTGGGTCAAAAGCAAGAGGTGGCTCGACCCTTGAGTGACATTACCGATACGGTTAGCAAGGTGCTGAGGCAAAAACCAAACACACCCATATTGGTGTGGGGTGATACCAAGGTCGAATACGGTCTAGTGGTCAACTTGATGAGTGAGCTGCAAAAGGCAGGCGCGCCTAGCGTGGGTTTGGTCACGGACCCGCCAAGGTAATTATGGGCTTTTTTAGTAAAATAGGTTTGCCCGTATTGGTCAGTGTTGCCGTGCATGCACTTGTGGTGCTTGCGCTGGCGGCGGGGTGGACCGCCTCACCCGAAAGGCGAATTTTAGCCACGCCAAAGTACATCGAAGCCAAGCTGGTGGCCCTGGAAACAAAAACCAACAAAAAGGCATCGGCTAAAAAACAACCTAAGATTATTGACTTAACCGCAAAGAGGAAAGAGCAGGAGCGTATAAAGCGCGAGGCAGAAATAAAACGACAAGACGCTATCCTGCGTGAAAAAAATGCAAAGAAAAAAGCCGACGCGGAGAAAAAGCGAGTCGAGCAAGAGTTGCAAGACAAAAAACGGCAAGAGCAGGTAGATAAACAGGCCGCTGAAAAAAAGCGCTTGCAGCAAGAATTTGACATGGCGCTTGAGGAAGAGGAGGGTCTGCTGCAAGAGGATCTCTATGCAACCCAGGCGCAGTCCTATACCTCTAAGTTCAAGCAACGAATAGAGTCAAGCTGGAGTCGGCCGCCTTCCGCAAGAACGGGAATGACCTGTAGTTTGACGATTCAGTTAGTGCCAACCGGGCGTATCGTCAGTGTTGAGCTTGCCCAAAGTAGCGGCAACAGCGCGTTTGACCGCTCGGCGATGCAAGCGGTAAAAAAAGTTGAAATATTTCCTGAAGTGAAGGATATGTCGCCAGATGTTTTTGAGCGTTATTATCGTCGCTTTACCTTTAAATTTAATCCCCAGGACTTAAGGTTGTGAAGCTCAGAATTCTCCTTGTTTTTTTATTAGTGTTAACGTCGCTGGCAGCCCGTGCCGAGTTGGTGATTGAAATAACCCAAGGCATTCAAGACCCTACGCCCATCGCTATTGCTCCCTTTGGCGGCAGCAGTGCAAGTGCACCAGAAAACGTGCCCGAAATCATCTCAGCGGATTTACTGCGCAGTGGTTTATTCAGGCCTATTCCTCGGGCGGATATGCTGTCTTTGCCCGTGCGCGAACAGGATGTTTTTTATCGCGACTGGCGCATTATAGGCTCAAATTATTTGCTAATAGGAGATTTGCAAGAAAATCCAGACGGTTACGTACTGACCTTTGAGCTCTTTGACGTAATCGCCCAGCGCAAGGTGTTTCGCAAAGTGAGCAGTGGCAGTCGTTTGGCGCTGCGTGATATTGCTCATATGGTGAGCGACGAAGTTTACGAAGCAATTACCGGTATTCGCGGTGCATTTTCCACTCGTATTCTATACATCGAAGATTTACGCTCTGGACCTCACCGCTACCGCTTGGTGAAAGCCGACGCTGACGGTGCTCGCCCGCAGGTATTGTTTCGATCCAATGAGCCTCTTTTGTCTCCTTCGTGGTCAAACGATATGAAGGGTGTTGCTTATGTCAGTTTTGAAACGTCGCGCCCTGCCATATTTAGGCAAACTATCGCCACCGGCGAGCGCGAGCAGTTGACAAATTTTCAAGGGCTGAATGGCGCACCCTCGTGGTCCCCCGACGATAAAAAAATTGCACTTGTGCTTTCCAAAGATGGTAATCCCGAAATCTACATACTTGAATTAGCCACCAAAAAATTCACGCGTGTGACGCGACATTTTGCCATCGATACGGAGCCCAACTGGACAGAAGACGGGAAAGGTATAATTTTTACCTCAAATCGTGGCGGTAGCCCGCAAATTTATCAGGTGGGACTTGCCAGCGGCCGTATTGAACGCTTAACCTTCCAGGGTGATTACAATGCTCGTCCAAGGGTGTCGCCAGACGGAAAAAGTTTAGTAATGGTTCATCGTGAAAATGGTACATTTCACATTGCGTGGCAGGATATCGCCACGGGTAATATGCGCATCCTCACCGAAACATGGCTTGACGAATCGCCGAGCATAGCGCCTAATGGCGCGATGTTGTTGTATGCTACCCAGCACAATGGTAAAGGCGTTTTAGCCGCAGTTTCGATGGATGCTGGTGTGAAGTTTAGATTGCCTTCGAAGCAGGGCGATGTACGTGAACCTTCTTGGTCGCCGTTTCTCAATAGATGATAGCTTTTGATGCCTAACGCAGTATTTTAATGCTTAGTGTGTTTCGGGTGGAAAATAGGTGGCGCTTGGACTTTTCTCGCAGGCATTAACTCGCAGGCATTAACTCGCAGGCATTAACTTGCAGGCATTACCTTGCAGGCATTAACTTGCAGGCATTAACTTGCAGGCATTAACTTGCAGGCATTAACTTGCAGGCATTAACTTGCAGGCATTAACTTGCAGGCATTAACTTGCAGGCATTAACTTGCAGGCATTAAAGAGTTAGGCGGCAAAACAAAAATAAAAAATCAAGCAGACGTGAATATGGGAGTAGTAAGCAGGCGCGCACTGTTTTATGATAGCGGGTTAAGGGCTTTTATGTGGCTTTTTGGCTGTATTAGGCGCGGCATCAAAGTGGTTTTTTGATTTGAGCGGTAACATTATTTGGAATTTACTTGGGAGAAGAACAATGATTAAAAGTATTAAAATTTTGGTGACTTTGTTTGCGGTTGTGGGCTTGTTGTCTGCCTGTGGATCAAACAATCAAAAAGAAGAGGCCGATGCGGCCGCTGCCCAACAAGCAGCTCAAGCACAAGCCGCTGCAGATGAAGTCGCACAGCTAGCTGCCGAAGAAGAAGCACGTTTACAAACAGATGCAGATGCAGCACTGAACGTCGCTAAAGTATTTTACTTTGCCTTTGACCAATCTATTTTAGATTCAGATGCACGTGCAGCACTTACTGTTCATGCTGAAGTCTTGAAAAATAGCCCGCGCTCACTTCGCTTGGAGGGTCATGCCGACGAGCGCGGAAGCCGCGAATACAACATGGCACTGGGCGAGCGTCGTGCAAACGCTGCACGTGACTTCTTAGTGTTGCAAGGTGTTGATGCAAGTCTTATCGAAACTGTAAGCTACGGCGAAGAAAGCCCTGCACAGACTGGCAGCTATGAAGGTTCTTGGTCTAAAAACCGTCGCGTAGAACTTAAGTAGTTGTTTAGCCGTGGCAGCTCTGCTGCCGCATTGCAAGTGCTTGGCAATACTACGAAGCCGTTTTTGTTTATGCTAAGCACTCACGAAGAGCTCATTAAAAGTTAACAAACATGTTTAAATTTGCTACGGCCGCCATTGTCTCAATTGCGGCTTTTTCCGTACATGCGCAGGTAGAAATTGTCGATCGACAGCTACCTTCTCGCGCAACGCCTTCCTCAGCGCCCAGCTCCCCTGTCAAGATGACTCCTGCTCAGCCGGTGTCAAGCAATGCAGGCGAGCTGTACTATCAATTACAGGTACTGCAACAGGAAGTGCTAGAGCTTCGTGGTCTGGCTGAAGAGCAGGCCTTTCAAATTAAAAAGCTAAAGCAGCAGCGACTCGACGACTATATTGACTTGGATCGGCGCTTAAGTCAGCTCGGTCAAGGTTCTTCTAGTGGCGGGGGTTCTTCTGAAGAAGCCTATTCGTCACAGTCGGCACCGGTTGGCGAGGTATCTTCTGTAGGTGAGTTGTCGAGTTATAAGTCGGCCATGAATTTGCTTTTTAAAGATAAAAACTACGACCAAGCGGTGCTTGCTTTGAATAAGCACATGGAGGCCTACCCAAAAGGCCGTTATGCGGCCAATGCGCAGTACTGGTTGGGCGAAATCTTTTTGAAAAAAAATGATCTTGAGCAAGCTAGGCAGTGGTTTTCTAAGCTGTTGGGCGAATTCCCAGAACACAGCAAAGTGCCCGACGCGCAGTTTAAATTGGGAAAGGTTTATTTTCTGTTGGGCGACAAAGCTACGGCGCGAACCTTGCTCGAAACTGTGGCCAAATCTAATAGCAATGCCTCCGGTTTGGCAAAAGACTTTCTGCGAACAAATTTTTAAATACGCCACGCTAGTGGTGTCTAAACGTGGGCCCCTAGCGTCGCAATGCTAAAACGCGTCCAATACCTCGCTCTGAGCACACATTTTCTGTAGAATTGGCGGCCCTTAAATAGGCCGCTAGTTTTGCATGTCTGAAATAAGTTTACGTATCACTGAAATATTCTGCTCTCTGCAAGGTGAAAGCCGCACGGTGGGTTTACCGACTGTATTTGTGCGTTTGACCGGCTGTCCCTTGCGTTGTGGTTACTGTGATTCCGAATATGCATTTCACGGTGGTGAGCGCATTACCATCGACAGCATTTTGGCGCAAGTAGCCAGTTATAGTGCCTGTTATGTGTGTGTGACCGGGGGTGAGCCCTTGGCTCAACCCGATTGCCTGCCGCTGTTGTCTGCCCTTTGCGATGCGGGTTATGAAGTTTCTCTCGAAACTAGCGGGGCCATGGATATTTCTGCGGTTGATATTAGAGTAAATACCGTGATGGATCTGAAGACGCCTGCATCTGGTGAGGTATCGAAAAATCTTTATGGTAATGTTGCGGCTCTAAAAAAGCACGATCAGGTGAAGTTTGTTATTTGCGATCGCAAAGATTACGAATGGGCAAAATTCAAAACAGACGAATATCACTTGAAGGCAAGAGTTAGCGACGTATTGTTCTCCCCAAGTTACCATCAACTTGCGCCCTTAACGCTCGCTGAGTGGATATTGGAAGACAAACTAAATGTGCGCTTCCAGCTTCAGCTACACAAGCAACTCTGGGGCGAAAAGCCTGGAGTCTGATTAAGGCCATAGGCCAAACTGCTCCTCCAAAAACACACAGTAATCTTCCATAAAAACATCGCCTTGGATAAGTTATGTCAACATTACGTGCCGTAATTCTCAGCTCGGGTGGACTGGACTCGACCACCGTTATTGCAATTGCTCAAAGCCAAGGCTTTGAGTGCTACTCGCTAAGTTTTGACTACGGTCAAAAACACCGAGCGGAGCTTGTGGCGGCGCAACGCGTAGCGAGAGAATTAGGTGTTGTTGAGCATAAGGTGGTAAAGCTCGATTTGCGCACCATTGGCGGTTCGGCGCTTACCGATGACGCAATCTTGGTGCCGGACGCCGAGCCTGCTGGAACGGGTATTCCCGTCACCTATGTGCCCGCACGTAATACAATATTTCTTTCCGTTGCATTGGGCTGGGCTGAGGTGTTGAATGCCGACGCCATTTTTATCGGTGTCAACGCCGTGGATTATTCCGGCTACCCCGATTGTCGGCCGCAATATATTAAAGCCTTTCAGTCGATGGCCAATCTTGCCACTAGAGCGGGAGTAGAGGGGGCTATATTGAAAATTCACACGCCTTTGATTGATCTCAGCAAGGCCGACATCATTAAGGCGGGTATGCGCCTCGGTGTGGACTATGCGCTCACTGTTTCGTGCTATCAGGCAAACGACGAAGGTGAAGCCTGTGGCCGCTGTGATAGTTGTAGCTTAAGAGCCAAGGGTTTTGCAGAGGCGAGGGTGGTCGATCCGACCCGATATCAGGCCTAAATGCGAATTAGATTGGCATTAAACAACATTCGCCAAAAAACTCCTTGAATTTTGTGTCTAAATCATTACTATATGCGCCTCTTTTGTCTCGGGCAAAAATCCGGACGAAGAGAGTGAAATGGGTCGTTAGCTCAGCTGGTAGAGCAGTTGGCTTTTAACCAATTGGTCACTGGTTCGAATCCAGTACGACCCACCATTTTCAGAAAGTTTTTTGTGAGCAATGCTTAACAAAAGACAACAAACCTAAGCAGTATGAGTATTAAACATACTTTGCCCGCCAGCGCGCTGTAGATTTAGGTTAGATGTGAAGTACCTTTCGGGTCGTTAGCTCAGCTGGTAGAGCAGTTGGCTTTTAACCAATTGGTCACTGGTTCGAATCCAGTACGACCCACCATATAAAAAAAGCTGCCCCGCAAGGGGCGGCTTTTTTTATATGCGGTTGTAATGATTTGATTTTAATCAGCCGGTTTGCCGCATCGGCAGAAAAGCCGATGGGGCCGGCCACAGGGCCAGTACTGTAGCGTAAGCAGTAGTGCATAGGGATGGGGAGCCCGCTCCCTATTCCCGACGAGAATCGCCGAGAATAAGCTCCGAAGGGTATGAAGCCTCCGGCCAATTCCGTGGGACCGACTCCAAAAAATTATGGCGCAGCGATCTTGTCTTTTTTTTTCATCTCTGAAATGTGGTAAATTCCCCAGTTCGTAGCACTTTGGTTAATTAAACACATGACATTTTCTGTAAAAATGCACAAAAGCCCCGCAAATTCTCCACGGGAATTGGTGAAAAACTATCTCGATCAGGCGCTATCCATGCCTCATAACGCTCCAGTGAATAGCGATGAGCTGCGCGAATCCATCAAGCAGCAACTTAAACAGCACAATGCGGTATTGATCGCGCACTACTACACCTCGCCAGAAATCCAGTCGCTCGCCGAAGAGACGGGCGGCTGCGTGTCAGACTCTTTGGAGATGGCGCGTTTTGGCAAGCAGCACTCGGCCGATACTTTGATTGTTGCAGGGGTAAAGTTTATGGGGGAAACGGCAAAAATTTTATCGCCAGACAAGCGCGTACTGATGCCCACGTTGGAGGCCACGTGTTCGCTCGATCTTGGATGCCCTGTGGATGAGTTCGCTGAGTTTTGTGACCAGCATCCAGATCGCACGGTGGTGGTGTATGCAAATACATCGGCTGCGGTGAAGGCCCGTGCGGATTGGGTGGTCACATCGAGTATTGCCCTGGATGTCGTGGATTATCTTGATAGCAAAGGTGAGAAAATTATCTGGGCACCAGACAAGCACTTGGGCCGCTATGTTGCAAAAGAGACTGGTGCCGACGTTTTGATCTGGGACGCTGCTTGTATCGTGCATGAAGAATTTAAAGCGAAGGGTATTTTGGACTTAAAAGCCCTTTACCCCGAGGCGGCGGTATTGGTTCACCCTGAATCCCCAGAAGCCGTGGTCGAATTGGCCGATGTGGTGGGTTCCACTTCACAGCTCATCAATGCCACTAAAATGCTCGATCACCCAGAATTCATCGTAGCCACCGATCAGGGGATTTTTTATAAAATGCAGCAGGCCTGCCCCAAAAAAACTCTTCTTATTGCCCCCACTGCTGGTACAGGCGCCACTTGTCGCAGCTGTGCCAATTGCCCGTGGATGGCAATGAATGAATTGGAAAACCTCGCAAGCGTATTTTCGCGTGGCGACAATGAAATTTTGGTGACTCCAGATTTAATCAAAAAGGCCCTTGTTCCACTTGAACGTATGCTTAACTTTTCTGTCTGATAGCGTTTTTACAAGGTACAGTGCCCAGCCCGCGATTATAAGTTTGAATCTTAATGTTGATGGCCCGAGCCGATGAATTGCCCTAGACTAGTGTCCCATAATAAATATTCGCGGTGTTTTAGCAAAAAAATAACTCTGGAGTAGATGTATGTCGAAAGATAAATTGGTGATCTTTGATACCACGCTGAGGGACGGCGAGCAGAGCCCTGGCGCATCGATGACCAAAGACGAAAAAGTACGCATTGCCAAGATGCTGGAAAAGCTTCATGTGGATGTTATTGAGGCTGGCTTTGCCGTTGCCAGTCAGGGTGATTTTGAGGCCGTAAAAGCGGTGGCCAACACCATTAACGACTCGACGGTGTGCAGTCTCGCACGCGCCATTGATATCGACATCGACCGCGCTGCAGAAGCCTTAAAGGGTGCTCGATCGGCGCGTATACATACCTTTATTGCTACATCGCCGATACATATGCAATACAAGCTAAAAATGGAGCCTGCGCAGGTACTAGAGCAGGCTGTACGCGCGATTAAGCGTGCCCGAAACTACACCGATGATGTGGAATTTTCTCTGGAAGACGGCAGCCGCTCCGAATTTGACTTTATGTGCCAAGTTACCGAAGCCGCTATCGCCGCAGGTGCCACTACCATCAACGTACCCGATACCGTAGGTTACGGAGAGCCCGCACAATACGGGGCTATGTTTAAACGTCTTATTGAAAATGTTAGCAACTCCGATAAAGCCGTATTCTCCACCCACTGTCACAATGACCTGGGTCTTGCCGTCGCTAACTCACTTTCTGCAGTAATGAATGGCGTGCGCCAAATTGAGTGTACTATAAATGGCTTGGGCGAACGCGCCGGTAACGCTTCTCTCGAAGAGGTGGTGATGGCGGTGCGCACCCGCAAAGATATTTTTCCTGTGGAAACTGGTATCGTTTCCGAACACATTCTTCCCACATCCCGTTTGGTAGCATCTATTACTGGCTTTCCTGTGCAGCCGAACAAAGCCATTGTGGGCGCCAATGCATTCGCTCACGAGTCTGGCATCCATCAAGATGGTGTGCTGAAACACCGTGAAACCTACGAGATAATGTGTGCTGAAGATGTGGGGTGGAATACTAATAAAATAGTGTTGGGCAAACACTCCGGTCGTGCGGCTGTAAAAGCGCGTTTCGAAGCGCTTGGCATAACCTTCGCCTCGCAAGACGCCTTAAATTCAGCGTTTTCGCGCTTTAAGGAACTGGCCGATAAAAAACACGAGATTTTTGATGAGGATTTACAGTCCATTGTGTCCTCTTCTTCCAATGGGAGTGTTGAAGAAAAATATTTGTTAGTGGAGATGGCGGTGAACTGTAAAACCGGTCAGAAGCCTCACGCTAGCCTCACCCTGCAGGTTAATGGTAAAGATACAGTAAGCGATGCCGAAGGCAGTGGTCCGGTCGATGCCGCCTATAAGGCGATAGAGGAAGTGGTAAAGAGCAACTCCGATCTATTGTTGTACTCGGTCAATGCCATTACCCAAGGAACCGATTCTCAAGGCGAAGTGACTGTGCGGCTGGAGCGCGGCGGTCATATTGTGAATGGCATAGGTTCCGATACAGACATCGTTACGGCATCGGTTAAGGCCTATCTAAACGCCCTCAATATGCTGGAGTCACCTGCAATTGGCATGCACCCTCAGCGCGATGGTGTGTAATGTTTTGGCTACATCGACTATGAGGAGAAGCTTCTGAGCGCCAATCGTCTTAACGAATTGCAGCGCATGCAATACTTGGATGCCATGGGTATCGATACCTTTGTGCCGCGTTTTTTATTGCCCAATGCGAAGTTGTCGCTGGTGTGTGACTTGCCCTTTGCTTCGGTACCTCAAAATACTGCATACAGTGGCGTAGCGACTGATGGCGTAGCGACCGATAGGGTAACGGTCAATAAAGCAGCAGAAGCAGCGAGCGGCGTCAGCGTCGCGGTCAGTTCTATTGTTGCGGATATTCTCGCCAAAAGTGATGCGGATGCCAGTCGAGCGGAAACGCAGAGCAATGCCCAACAAGCACCATTGAAGCTTGTGCTCGACGTGCCCACGTCATCCCAGGAGCCTATGCTGACGGATTCTGAAGCTGTGCATTCGGAAAGTAGCATC
>JBLHGN010000070.1:0-13937 GCA_047616325.1 Lentisphaeria bacterium | reverse complement strand
AAAAAAAATTGCAACGCGCTATAAAGAGCATACGACGTAAAATTGATATTTATTGACATTGATGACAGAGTGTGAAAATAACAATTGAAACGAAACTACAGAAAGGAACGATACTTTTCAAAAAAAGTCCTATATTATTCTAGAATATAAAAGACTGATTCACTATTTTAATATATTTAAAAACTCAATAACCCTAAGAAATATTGGTCAATATTCCACAAATGGTCTAATCTACTCTGGACATTATCAAAATACACACTGCTTTTTGGTGTCAATATTTTGTTTTTAAACCGAAACAATATAAGCAACCCCTATCTGACTGCTATTTTTGATGGTCCAGAGTGAGATCCATTCAGTTTGCGCCGACTTTAGGAAGAAAAGTAGCGATCGAAATAATATAAAGGGAGAACATAGAACGCAGGCAACACGACCTTAAGCAGAAGTCACCAGGGGGGCAGTAGAAAGAATCAAGCAGAGAGCAGCCTAAGTTAGCCCGCCCTATACCATTACCTTTTCTAACACGGATATTAGACCTCTGGTTTGCTCAAGCGAACCCAAAGTAATTCTGAGACCAATATTGCCAGCAAAATCTTTTTTGGCCCTAACCAGAATACCCTCACCCACCAGGCAACGCTCCAACATCTCCGCATTTGGTGGGAAGGCCCATATGAAGTTCGCCTGACTGGGCCAGTACGAGACATTGTTTGCATCCAAGAATTGTTCGAGCAGTGGCTTTGACGCTTGCATCACTTCTTTAACGTAATTTTCGGTGTATGCGGGATAATCCAAGGCGGCGCCGACGGCAACGACGGCCAATTGATTGATATCGTAGGGGCCACGCATATTGAGCAGCGCCGCTATATTTTCTGTCGATGCCACTAAGTAACCAAAACGCAAAGACGGAATGCCCCAGGTTTTAGAAAATGTGCGCGTGACAACCACGTTCGGATATTCTGCGATGCAGTCCACGACAGTCTGCTGAGAATATTCAAAATAACACTCATCTACCAATACTGCAGCCTTGGGTGCAGATCGCGCAATTTGGAGGACAGCTTCCCTGGCAATACCTACACCACTGGGGTTGTTGGGGTTAGCGATACAAATAATGCGGGTTTTTTCACTCACTACGGCTATAACGTCCTCGACAGGAAAGCCCTTCTCCTTGGAGTAGTGAGGCTCCTTAACAAGCAACCCCTCAACCTTTGCACACTGATTGTACATAGCAAAAGTGGGGGCAGGTATAATTGCTTCATCTCCCGGCCGGCTGACCGCCCTAAAAATAAGCTCAATGCCCTGGTCAGAGCCGTTGGTAATCATTACCTGATCGGCCGGCACTCCGATATAGTGGGCGATTCTTTCTACGATATTGCCGTAAGAAGGGTACATCTGCATTCGCCCGTCCTGGATATAATCGATAAGCGCCTGCTGCACTTCTTTACTTACCGGCAAAGTGCGCTCATTAAAATCCAAAAGCATATGCTGCTTGGGGTCCCGACCTTCTAGTGGCGGTTTGTAGGCACTCATTTTATAAAGATGTGGTTTAAAAATAGACATAAAATTAGGTCGACATTTTGATCAAAATAGATGTGTGCTGATTCGAGAAAACAGGTGCGCCAATAAGCCTAGCTTGCGCAAGCAATAATGACTGTAATGTCATGTTTTTATAAAAAAATAAGTAAACTTGGGGGCTTTTTCAAAGCACTTACCTTGCAGATAGCACCCTAACTCTGCTGCAGCTCTCAAATTGTATTTATCTGCCATGTATCAGGTGAGGACTAAGTTGTCCCTATGAATCAACTCATCGAAGTCTTTGTAACCCAACAGCCTCTCGAATTCACTCGATGTTTTGCCCATAATCCTTCTCGCGTCGTCGCTATTGTAATTCACTAAGCCTCGCGCAATTTCACGACCAGAACCGTCGCGACACACAATCATTTCTCCGCGAGTAAAGTAACCCACGACAGATTTAACGCCGACGGGAAGTAGGCTCTTCCCTTTATCCCTAAGCACTCTCACAGCACCGTCGTCCAGCTCTACTACGCCGCGGGCCTGTAAATTCCCCGCGAGCCAACGCTTTCTTGCCGCAAGTGGCTGCTGGCCAGCATACAGCAATGTGCCCTGGCTTTCGCCCGCCGCAACGCGGACAATGGCCTCAAATATTCGGCCACCAACAATAACCGTATTGGCACCGGAACGCGCAGCCAAACGCGCAGCCCGCACCTTGCTAATCATACCGCCGCGCCCAAGCAGGCCGCCGGAACCGGCCATATCGTCGAGTTCGGAATCCATCGCCGAGCGCTCGCGAATTATTTTTGCAAGCGCATTCACTCTCGGATCGCTGTCATACATGCCGTTCTGATCGGTAAGAATACAAAAAGTATCTGCCTCAATGAGATTGGCAACCAGGGCGCCGAGCGTGTCATTGTCCCCAAAACGAATCTCGTCCGTTACTACCGTATCGTTTTCGTTAACTATGGGAATTACGCCATAACTGGTGAGCGTTTTAAGGGTTGAACGGGCATTCAAATAACGCTGTCGATTAGAGAGATCGTCGTGATCGAGCAAGACCTGAGCCGTTTTCAAATTATATTTTTGAAATTCCTGCTCATAGGCCTGCACCAAATTTGACTGCCCTACAGCGGCACAGGCTTGCAGCTCGTGAATAGCCTTGGGGCGGGATTTCCATCCGAGACGAGTCATACCTGCCGCCACCGCGCCGGAGGAGACCAAAACAATCTCATAGCCACGCTTACTTAGCGCGGCTATTTGCTTTACCCAAATACCGATGGATTCGCGGTCTAAGCCACGGCCGTCATCCGTTAATAGGGCGCTGCCAATTTTAATGACCCAACGCCGACTTTGCTTAATTTGTTGTCGCTTGCTCATACCCCAACTTCTTCAACTGTAGATCCGTTAGTTATTGTACCTTTCTTTTTCTAGTTGGCGTGCCACCAGCGAGGGCTTTTTCACTCTGAATCTTAATATATTCCCCCATCGACTAGCAATTAACACCCAAAAGAGCATTTTGCCCTTTTTATGGTTCGCTAACGCACATACTCTACGTCGACGTCGTAATCGTCGTCGTCAAAGTCGTCCTCGTCCTCGTCCTCGTCTATGTTTTTTGTTTTGCCTCCGCGCAGAGAATCAATCCTTTCTCTTGCCTGACTTTGCATTTGAAGCTGCAAATCTCTCTCAAACTCTGCAACTTCAGCATCTTGCTTTTCGAGCTGCCACCGCTCCTCGAGATAATCAAGAATTTTTTCGCAAAGATAAACGGTGCCTTTTTTGGCAATAGCCGAAACCACAAAGACAGGCCCCTGCCAATCTAGCGCAGTCACTATTGCGGCTTTACGCTTTTCTATTTCTTCTTCATCAATCAGGTCCGACTTGTTCAACACCAGCCAGCGCTCGCGTCGTGCAAGGGCTTCACTAAAGCTTTGCACCTCATTTGCAATAGACACAGCATTGTCGGCGGGGTCCGAACCGTCTATAGGATACAAATCAACCAAGTGCAATAAGACACGGCAGCGGGTTAAATGCTTTAAAAATCGAATTCCCAGACCTGCGCCCTCTGACGCGCCAGAGATAAGCCCAGGAATGTCGGCAATAACAAAGCTGCGATACTCCTGCACCTTCACCACACCAAGGCTTGGTATTAAGGTTGTAAAAGGGTAGTCAGCGACTTTTGGCTCAGCGGCAGAAACTGCGCGAATGAAGGTTGACTTGCCGGCATTGGGCAAACCCAGCATTCCCACATCGGCCAATACTTTGAGCTCGAGCTTAAGGTTTTTAATTTCACCCTCGGAACCTGACGAGGTTTGCCGCGGCGATCTATTGACGCTCGACTTGTAACGTGAGTTGCCTATACCATGAAATCCACCTTGAGCAATCAGCAGCAGCTGCCCGTGCTTAGTTAAATCGCCAACCGGCTCACCACTATCCTCATCTAGCACAGTTGTACCCACAGGCACTTTCAGCACCAGATCATCACCTTTTTTGCCGGTCATCTCCCTACCCCGGCCACCCTCTCCATTTTTAGCCTGATAATGTCTTTGATAGCGATAATCCACTAAGGTATTAAGGTTTTCGTCGGCCTCTAGATAGACGCTGCCACCGTCACCCCCATCGCCACCGTTGGGGCCACCGTATTCGATGTATTTTTCCCGCCTAAAACTGCAGCAACCACTGCCACCCTTGCCAGCGTGAACCACTATGGGCGCTTCATCTACAAATTTCATTTAATACCCTAAAATAAATACACTAAAAAGGCAAAACCGCGAACAGTTGACTACCTTAAGCTATCAACCACCCATAAACAACAAAAGCCCCACTACCGAAGTAGCAGGGCTTTTTGATGATTTCTGTCAAAGCGTTTCGCTGGCCTTAGGCGCTCACGATACTTACGTACTTACGACCTTTGTCACCTTTAACTTCAAACTTTACCGCGCCCTCTGCTTTGGCAAACAAGGTATGGTCTTTGCCCATACCTACGTTTGTTCCCGCATGAAACTTGGTACCGCGCTGACGCACAATAATGTTGCCAGCAAGTACAACCTCACCACCAAAACGCTTAACACCTAAGCGTTTACTTTCGGAATCGCGACCGTTACTGGTACTACCGCCTGCTTTCTTGTGAGCCATGACCTATTCCTCTAAACCTTTCTACATTAACTATCTTTAAGTAAGTGCGCTAAATTTTAGCCCGAAATTGCCGTGATTTTAACTTCTGTATACCACTGACGGTGACCCTGACGCTTCAAGGAGTGCTTACGACGACGAAACTTAACAATTTTTACTTTATCAGCGCGACCATGACTCAGCACCTCGGCTGTGACCTTGGCGCCCTCAACCAAAGGGGCTCCGATTTTTAAATCATCGCCATTGGCAACCATCAACACCTGGTCAAAATCTACATTTTCACCAGTTGCTACTTCAATTTTTTCTAGGCGAAGAACATCGCCCTCTACTACACGGTGCTGTTTACCACCGGCGGCTATTACTGCGTACATAACGTGCTCCAAAAGTTGAATTGGACGATACGAAGCAGCCACATCGCAATTCAGAAACATCGCGTTTAAGGCCACAAGCCCTTATACAGCAGATATTTTCTGAATTACACTGGGCTTTTATGCCTCAAACCTACAAGCTCATAGCGAGTATGAAACTAGCGGAAAAGTCGACAACAGAGCTTGCATCGGTTGGATAGACTCCAAGGGGCGCCAACTTTAACCGAGACGCACCCCAGAAGCAAGACCTAATGAATGGCGGATGTCATGTAGGAGAAGAATATCAACGAATCGTAAAAATAACTCTAAACCCTCCAATAAGAACCGTCTCGGCACTTGACACGCGGGTGTGCGCCCCCTAGCATCCCCCTCGAAATTTCTACCCCCCGAATTTACTTAATGCCTCCCGTCTACACAGCCTACGGAGCAAACCATGCCTTCCTTCAACACGGTAGTTCAGGCCGACCTTGAAGACGTCAACAAAACCATTATCGAACAACTGCACTCTGATGTTGGTTTGGTAGAGAACATCGGCCACTATATAGTAGATGCTGGAGGTAAGCGCCTACGCCCTTTGTTGGTACTCTTAATCGCGAAGACTCTAGGATATCAGGGCAAACACCACGTTGATCTGGCCGCCATTATTGAATTCATTCACACCGCTACACTACTGCACGACGACGTGGTAGACCTTTCATCACTTCGGCGGGGGCATGCAACAGCCAATGCAAAATGGGGCAACGCGCCCAGCGTGCTCGTCGGTGACTTTTTATACTCGCGCGCATTTCAAATGATGGTGGCAATTGGCGACATGGAAATAATGTCCATTCTATCTAACACCACCAACGTTATATCTGAAGGTGAAGTTCAGCAGCTAGTAAACGCCCAAAATCCCGACGTCAGTGAAGCCAACTATATGATGGTAATTCACAAGAAGACTGCGGCTCTATTTGAGGCAGCCTGTGAAACCGCTGCTGTGCTGGCAAATGCGCCGCAAGAGATGCGAGAACTGGCTAAGCGCTTCGGCTTTCACCTCGGCCTTGCCTTTCAACTCATCGACGACACGCTCGATTACGAAGGCGACGCTGCAACGCTAGGGAAAAACGTAGGTGACGACCTCGCCGAAGGCAAACCCACTCTTCCCCTGATATACACAATGTCTCGCTGTGGCAATGACGACAGAAACTTGATTCGCAAGGCCATTAAGAATGGTGAGCGAGAGAAACTTGACCAGATTCTTACTGTCGTAAAAACCTCTGGGGGTTTGGATTACGCCAAACAGAAAGCTCGCGAACATTCGAACTTCGCGCTGGAGATTGCCGCTAGATTTCCAAGCTCAGATATAAGCAGGGCACTGGCCGAACTGGCCGTATTCTCGGTAGAGCGCGCCCACTAAAAAGCATTCAAACCTTCCGAAGATGGAAACCAAAAAAGGTAATTGTATGACATCGACAACACTTTCTGATCTTTACAGCAACTGGTCGACAATCCTAGAGCAAAAAAGCCGCTGGGAAGACATTAGTTTAAAGTCGCTTTTTGAAAACGACCCCAACAGAGCTTCACGTCACAGCGTCTCTGCAGCTGGCCTGCAACTTGACTACTCCAAAAACCATTTGGACGACGAAGCGCTCGCACTGCTAATGTCGGTGGCTGAACAAGCTGACTTGCGCGGCGCAATAAAACGAATGTATCGCGGTGACGTGATTAACAATACCGAAGGCCGACCGGCGCTACATACTGCTTTGCGGTTCCAGGGAGAGCCCAAAACTGACGAACATAAAGCCGTGGCTGAGACCATCGAGAAAATGAGCGGCCTGGTGAGCTCTGTTTTTACTGGCGCATGGAAGGGCTTTAAAGGGGATAAAATTACCGATGTAGTGAATATCGGCATCGGCGGTTCAGATTTGGGGCCACGCATGGTAACTAAGGCCCTAACGCCATTTCATACCGGTCATGTCAAAGTGCACTTTATCGCCAACATTGACGGTGCCGAGATCAGCGATCTCACTGCCACCCTAGACCCAGCAAAAACACTCTTTCTGATAGCGTCAAAATCCTTTTCTACCCTGGAAACGCTTGAAAACTCGCTGACTGCGCGCCAATGGATGTTAAAAAACGGTTGCTCTGCAGGCGACCTTACCAAACATTTCGTCGCCATATCCTCCAAAGTTGACAAGGCCGTGGAATTTGGCATTTCGGCCGAAAACATCTACCCCATATGGGACTGGGTAGGGGGCCGTTATTCGCTTTGGTCCGCGATCGGCTTGCCCATCGCTTTCGCCGTTGGCATGGACAACTTCAACAAATTGCGCCGCGGTGCGGGTTTGATGGATCAACACTTTAGCGAAGCCCCTTTGGAGCGCAACATTCCCGCACTTATGGCGCTGATCGTTTTTTGGTACAGCAATGTCATGGGCAGTATCAGTCAAACCATTTTGCCCTACGCCTACCACCTGCAAATGCTACCGGCGTACTTGCAGCAACTGGAAATGGAAAGCAACGGCAAGTCCGTCACTCGCGAGGGGAACAAGGTCGACTATCAAACAGGTTCGGTACTTTGGGGCTCCGAAGGCACCAACGGACAACACTCGTTTCACCAATTGCTTCATCAAGGCAAGATCGTCGCCCCCATCGACTTCATTGCTGTGCTGAAAGCCCACCATCCCCTGGGCCATCAGCACAAATTTTTGTTCTCCAACTGCATAGCACAAAGCCAAGCACTCATGAGTGGTCGAGATCTTGAAACATCCAAGGCAGAACTTAAAGCCCAGGGCTTAAACGATACCGAAATCGGTTTTATCGCACCCCATAAAGTACACCCCGGCAATCGCCCCAGCTCAACCATTGTAATGGAAGATTTAAACCCTGAAACACTGGGAGCGCTTATTGCGGCTTACGAACATAAGGTGTTCACACTCGGCGTGCTTTGGAACATCAACTCCTTTGACCAGTGGGGCGTAGAACTGGGCAAATTGTTGGGTACGCACGTAGCTACGGCCATCGACACAACGGATATACCCTCCGACTGGGATTCATCTACCCGCACGCTTATTCAACGGTTTAATGAGACCAATCATCGCCTTTAGTTACAGTACTTGCCACAACGCTAGCTACAACTCTGGTTAAAATACTGGCTAAACGCCGAAAATATGATTACCCAAACGCCCTCTCGGGCGTTTTTTATTTCTGTTAGGATTACCTCACTAATCACATAAGTATCACGGATGATATTAAAATCGAACTTTTGACACTCGCGTACGTCATAATCGATGCGTGTTAAAGTTGGCGCTAACCCAACCCTAACCCAACCACTTCCCCGGTTGTCGGTTAAGGTCTTTAGAAATCATAAAAAACCTACGGAGTCTTAGATGAAAAACATGACCAAAACCCTTGCTCTTTCAAGTGCAATTGCAGCTGGAGTTCTTATGGCGAGTGCAGGCGATGTTTACGCCGGAAAGAAAATGGAAAAGTGTTATGGCATTGCCAAAGCGGGTAAAAATGACTGCGCTTCGGGCCCTGGCACTAGCTGCGCAGGAACAAGCACCACTGACGCACAAAAAGATGCATGGATGTATGCGGCCAAAGGAACCTGCGAAAAAATTGTTGGCGGCAGCACAGAACCAAAAAAGTAAATCATTCGGTTTTTCTCACAAACCCACCCACAATCAATATAACGTTGTTCGGCGCTCTGCGCCGAACTTTTATTTGCTATGACTCGAACCCTTCCCCTACAAGCTGGTGTCGGCCTAAAAGCCCAACATTACAACGAGATTCTCGAACACCACCCTGCAATTGGATGGTTTGAAGTGCACCCCGAAAATTATATGGGTGCGGGGGGACCACCTCATCACTACCTCACAGAAATATGCCGACATTACCCACTCTCCATGCACGGAGTAGGATTGTCGCTCGGCTCTGCCCAAGGCGTAAGCCACGAGCATTTAAAAAACCTAAAACAGTTAATAGAACGGTATCAACCAGCGCAGGTCTCTGAACATCTGGCCTGGAGCCACTGGAATGCTTCGTATTTGAACGACTTGCTGCCCCTCCCTTACACGCTTGAATCCCTCGCTTTAACCGCTGAAAATATAGACAAAACGCAGACTAGCCTGGGAAGGACCATTCTTATAGAAAACCCATCCACTTACATCGACTTTAAAACAAGTGATTATAGTGAACCCGAGTTTTTTCGCGAACTCAGCCGAATAAGCGGCTGTGATATTTTATTGGACATAAATAATGTCGTCGTTTCGGCTCACAACAATGCCTTCGACCCTTACGAGTACATCGACACCTTTCCAAAAGGGCAGGTAGCCGAAATCCATTTAGCCGGCTACACAGTTAAACCGCTGACGAAAACCCTCAATATTTGCATCGACGACCACGGCTCTGAGGTAAAAGACGCCGTATGGAAACTCTATCAATATTTTTTCACCCTCGAGCCAAGGGCAGTCGCAACCCTTATCGAGTGGGACACTAATATTCCTTGCCTGAGCACACTTTTGAGTGAAGCCGATCGCGCAAATCAAACCATGTTCGGCGCACTAGAACAAAACAATAGGACGCCGAAACCTCAATGAGGATTAAAGAGTTTCAAAGTCGAATGGCCGACTTCGTCTGGCACAATGATGAGCCCAATGCGCTAAAAAAAATCACTCGCAGTTATGAGGACGATGAATTTAAGGCGCGTTTGGCGATATATAAAAACAATACTTTTCACTCGCTCACCGAAGCACTTAAAGACTTATACCCTACCATTGTAATCACTATAGGGGAGAAGCTTTTTGGAGCAAGTGCGCGTATTTTTTTAGAAAACCAAAAACCATCTAGCCCAGCCATGGTGTTTTTCGGCAAACAATTTCCATCGTTTATCGAATCGTTTTCCCCTCTGCAAAACTATGACTATCTCGCCGATTTGGCCAGAGCCGATCTTATGCGTCATGAAAGTTATCACGCGCAAGATTGCGCTCCACTTCCACCGTCCTATTTCGCAAAACTCGGCATCGAACAATTAACACGCGCGGGCATCGAACCCATCCCGTCTGTACGCATGCTTTCTTCACACTATGCAATTTTTGATATGTGGCAACTTGCCCACGAGGAGCACCAAACAGACGAGACTGTCGATGCAGACCTCGCACAATACGTTTTATCTATTAGACCTGCGATGCAAGTGGATTTTTATCGACTGGATAAAGGTACTTTTAATTTTTTACAGGCATTAAGCAAGGGTGAATCCCTTGCCGATGCTCTGGAAGTGGGGCTGCTACACGCCGATAAAGAATTTAACCCAGCGGAGGCTATTTCATTTATGATTAACTCTGGTTTTTCTGCCAACTTACATGGAGCAAACACATGAAAATACTAACTACCATAAATAGCTATGCCAAAAAAGTAAGCGACATCGTACCAGAATGGCTTGTTGCCCTAACCATTAGGGCCTCGCTATTTTTTGTATTTTGGAAGTCGGTGCAAACAAAGATTTCTGGATTTTCTATTGGTGACCAAAATTTTGCTTTTTGGGGAGTTACCGACACCACCATTGCTATTTTTGAATACGAATATGATTTACCCCTTCTACCACCGGAGATTGCTGCCTACCTAGCTACTTTTGGCGAGTTCTTTTTATCTATTGGTTTGCTTTTAGGCTTTATGACCCGTTTAAGTGCACTAGGTTTATTGTTAATGACAATGGTAATTCAAATATTCGTGTATTGGGATGCATGGCCCATTCATATTCTTTGGGCCGGCGGTCTGCTGTACTTACTTAAAAACGGACCGAGTAAAATATCTGTAGATAGCATATTACGCCAAGCGTAAATATAACAATCGTAAAAAAAGGCCCGATGAGGGCCTTTTTTATTAACACAAAATAGTTTTATTCGTCGAACTCTTCAACCAAACTCAGCAGTTCACGGGTTTTTTCTTCCACAAGAGCTACATCCTCGCGCGACTCAATATTAAAACGCAACACTGGCTCAGTGCTCGACATACGCACATTCAGTCGCCACTTGCCGAAGGCCATCGAAAGCCCGTCTACCTGTTCAATTTCTAGCGCCCGCTCTTTATAGTGCCCATGAATTGAATCTATAATTAATTTCGGATTATTGACGGTACTGTTAATTTCGCCACTACAGGGATATTTGGCAACGCGCTCAGCCACCATGGAGGATAAGCTAGCTCCCTCAACACTCATCAACTCCGCCACCAACAACCAGGGAATATTGCCATTGTCGCAATAGGCGAAGTCTCTGAAATAGTGATGGGCACTCATCTCTCCACCGTAAATCGCATCAACCTTGCGCATGACATCTTTAATAAAAGCGTGGCCGGTTTTGCTTTGCACGGGGATGCCACCGGCGTGAACAACTTCATCTATGGTATTCCACGTTAGCCGAGGATCATGAACAATTTTTGAGCCGGGCGCTTTAATAAGAAATGATTTGGCGAGCAAGCCCACTAAGTAATAGCCCTCGATAAAATCACCGGTTTCATCGAAGAAAAAGCAGCGATCAAAATCGCCGTCCCAGGCCACGCCAAAGTCGGCATTGTGCTCTTTCACTGCATCAATGGTGGCCTGACGCCGCTCGGGCAACAATGGGTTGGGAATACCATTGGGAAATGACCCGTCGGGCTCATGATGCACCTTAATAAATTTAAACGGCAAATATGGCTCTAGCGTGTCAATCACT
Source organism: Lentisphaeria bacterium (assembly GCA_047616325.1). Classification (GTDB taxonomy): domain Bacteria; phylum Pseudomonadota; class Gammaproteobacteria; order Pseudomonadales; family Cellvibrionaceae; genus JBLHGN01. Next base: position 2,239 of record JBLHGN010000070.1, on the reverse strand, counting down.
GCGCCAGCACCGCCGTTACCCGCATTGCAAACAATCTTTAGCGGTTTTAGTTTGGCGCGATTTACGTAGGACAACAAGTGTTCCACATATTGCCCTCGAATATCTTTATTTTCGATAGTGCCTATACATGAGGAAGCCATAAACTCGCCGGTTTCAGCCAATGCGCGTATCTCATTAAGGCCATTGTCACCCGAAACGGGGCGCGATCCCTTGCTGACTAATTTCATGCCATTGTAATCCATAGGATTATGACTGGCCGTTACACATATACCGCCGTCGACACCCGAACTTTCCAAACTAAAGGTCGAAAAGTAAACCTCCTCTGTTCCACATTCTCCTATATAGACCACATCGGCACCAGCCTCAGTTATGCCACGCATAAGCGCGGCGCTAAGGCTTTCACTTGTTAACCTTATATCGTGTCCAACCACAACTTTTTTTGCACCTAAAAAATCAACAAAGGCACGTCCCACACGATAGGCAACATCTTCGTTTAATTGTTCGGGCACCCTTCCACGAATGTCGTAGGCTTTAAAACACGTAATATCTATTTTCATTCGTCAATAAGTTCCTTCGAATACCGCAATTAAAGTAGCAGTAGTTAAAATCTACTGCAGTTAAAATCAACTATTGCCGGAGTCGCTACTTTGGCGTTTCGGCTCGTGCAGATTAGAGTGTATGACTAGTCGTCCTTGTATATATTTTCGTAGACATAATTTGTAGCAGCTACAAATCCCGCGACACTGCCACAGTCAAAACGCTGACCTTTAAACTTATAGGCCAACACACAACCGTCAGTGGCCTGAGTCATCAAAGCATCGGTCAATTGCACCTCGTTATTTTTTCCCGGCGGCGTACTTTCGATGATTTCAAAAATATCTGGGGTTAAAATATATCGGCCAATAATCGCCAGGTTGCTGGGTGCATCTTTTGGATCTGGCTTTTCTACCATCTGCTTGACTTGATAAATCCCGTCTTTTATCTGTTCGCCGCCAATCACACCAAATTTGCTAATGTCTTCTTCGGCAACTTCTTGCACTGCTACGATACTACAGCGGAATTGTTTATAAAGCTTGACCATTTGTGACAAAACGCCCTCTTCGGCCACGCATAAATCATCGGACAATACTACGCCAAAAGGCTGATTTCCAACCAATCGTCGGCCATTAAGAATTGCATCTCCCAGCCCGCTCATTTCCGCCTGACGCGTATACGAAAACGACCCTTTAGAAATTACATCGCGAATAGACTCTAAATATCGCTCTTTCGAGGTACCCGCGATCTGGTGCTCCAGCTCGTAACTAATGTCAAAGTGGTCTGCTATAGCGCGTTTGCCCCTACCAGTAACAAAACCCACCTCGGTAAGGCCAGCCGCAATGGCCTCCTCCACCCCATACTGCACCAGCGGCTTGTTTACGATTGGAAGCATTTCTTTGGGCATTGATTTGGTCGCAGGTAAAAATCGAGTTCCGTAGCCAGCCACAGGGAAAAGGCATTTTGTAATCATCAGGTTCACCTTGGGTTATGTGCTTCAAGTTATATGTGTCGTATTCGAAATATACGTTTCAGTATTTATTTACGGTAGTTTAGCGTTTATCAGACCTAATTGTGATTCACCCGCACATTACTAAAGCCCGGCCAAAAAATGTTTTGGCAATATTCGAGGGTTTTTGGTGAGAACAGATTAAATAAAGATACCTGCCGCTGGCATAAGCTTATATTTCGCCCCAACAAAATGCCACATAGCTAGGCCCCGTAATGGGCAAGTTACACATGTTTAGACGTTGAATATACCATACTCGACTAGCCTTAAAGGGAAAGCACGACCGAATTACTGGATTTAGTCATGGTCGTGGCCAGCAGTTCTCGCTCAACCCAGACCCCATATAGATCAAGGCCTTCAGCTGAGCTTAAAATACACCTTTCGCGCTATTTCTAAAACATCTTCCGCATTAAAAAGCTCAAATAAAGCTTGACAGGACTTTTTCGGCTTTTTGTCCCAGGGTAACCCTCCGCCTCCTCTCAACCCTTAAGGGCAGCCAGGGGCCGCACTGCCGTCACTATCCAGGTTTTTTGAAACACCCTACGATTGCATCGATTAAAGCTCGCTACAGGTCTTACGCGAGACCGAAAAAACCCATGGTACTATCCAGCCGTTCGTTTTGGAGACGTCATGAGCCAAGCACCACTAAAAACAAAAAAGCATTTGGATTTTACGGCATTGCGCCACGCTTTTTCA
>JBLHGN010000069.1:0-14160 GCA_047616325.1 Lentisphaeria bacterium | reverse complement strand
AGTTAAGCCTTTGAAATTAACACTAAAAGAAAAAGGAATGTTGTTCGGCTTTCCATTGATCTTCAGTATTTTCCTCTTGTTTATTGCCAACATTAGAGATGTCTATGTCTTAGAGACAAAGCTCACACTCTTTGAGTCACCTACAGGGGAAATACAAAGAGGCGCACTAGAAGGCGTCAATCGTGGCGTAAGAAAATTGATCAGATTAAGCCATCGTAGTCAGCGCACTAGCAGTATTCAGTCGTTCCAGGAAACGATATCGATGGTTGAATCTCGCCAATTTATAGGTGAATTTATTAGACAAAAAGCGTTAAAGCCTATGATTTTTCCAAAACGTTGGGATAACTCCACGCAAACGTGGAAAAAGAAAAATCGCTGGGAAATTTGGGGAATGGTTAACTTTTTCAGGGGGAGTTCTGACGAAAGAACGTCATCTACCTTAAGGGCTGAGTCAAGAGCAGAGCCGTCGGACTGGCGGGCGACTAAGGTTTTTAAAGAGGCATTCAGTATTGCTCAAGAAAAAAACACTGGAATAATTGTTATGCGTCTACAATGGCGAGATCCTGATGCCGGCGCTGACACTTTAAATTCCCTGGTCGAGTATGCAAATGCCTACATTTCGACGCGGGAGCGGAATAGAATAGAGGATAATATTCGAGCAATGGAAGCAAAGTTGGAGCAAGAAGTAATGCCGGTGTTAAAAACATTTTTATTTGAACATATAGAATCAATGAAGAGCACATTGATCACGCAAAATGTGCAAATAGCTCCGACGTTTGACGTGATTGACAAAGCTTATGTGCCACAGAAACCGATATTTAGAATTCCTAAGGTTTTAATGCTTGTGGGGTTGGTTTTTGGGTTTCTTTGTTCGCTAGTATTTCTGGTAATTCAGCGTATTAAAAATGACACTTCGAAATTGAAGAGTGGCGAGATAGTATCTGCCGCTACCTGACACAATCGTTTGGCTTGGGTCGCGACAGATGTTTTATCCGAGCTAATTGCGGCTTGGGTAAAGTCCGTCCAAGGCAATGCAAAAATTAACCGCTAAGTAAGGCTGCTTGTTTTCATGACCCTCAGTCCCGCCCGCAGTCGATAGGGCTTGGCTAGCAAGCTGCGTGTTTGGTGTTGCTGTATCCGAAAGATACAGAATGTTGTCTCCACTACTTCCTCGATCAACACCCATATAAAGATCTGGGTTTGGCGTTGCAGATGTCCCTGAAACACGTACCCCGGTGATAACATGATCGTGATTGGGTATCTGGGTTTCGTTCAGCGGTTCTGCCGCTGCCCCAGCGCGTTCTCCTATGCTGTGCGGACTCAATCCTGGCCCTGATCCCCAATGCATGGGGCCGGACCCTTGTAAGTTGGGCAAGCCCATTGATGAGCGACCATCGCCGCCGTAAATGGTGCCGATAACAGAATAAAGCGTTGTATTTTCTGCGATTGGCAATAATCCGCCGTTGCAAAAAGCCCATCCGCGTGGGGCAAAATTACAGGCCCACATTCTAATTTCACCAACAAAAGGTTCTGACATAATAATTCCCCTAGTTCCGGCTTGGGTATAACCCAACCAAGCAAATAATAAAGCTCACACATTGATAAGGCATCATATTGGTGTGGGATTGGTTACCACCCGTTGATGCCACCGTTTGACTGTTCATCGTTTGGTATCTCGACGGGTCTGTGGGTACGGCTGTATAGGGCGAGTCGCCGTCCGTGTGAGATGCGAGCACATCATTTCCAGGGTTACTGGATGTCGAATTATCCGTACTCGCTTGCAGTGAGTGGGTGTGAGATGGCAATTCGTTAATTGAAAGTGTAACGCGTTCAACGCCCGGCGTGGCACCCATAGGGTAAGGGCTTAAGCCGGGCCCTGTGCCTTGGTTAATCGGGAGACGACCACGCATATCCGGTAGGCCGAACGTCGTGCGCCCGTCGCCACCGTATGTTGTACCTAACAACGAAAACACGGCATTGTGATCGGCAACAGCTAGCAGCCCACCAGAACAAAAGGCCCAATTGCGGGGAGCAAAGTTTCCGCCAAACATGCGGATTTCTCCATAGAAGGGATCGCTCATATTATAGCTCCTCAATAATTAGTTTCGTGAAGGGAATTGACCGGTAATGGCAATACAAAAGTTAACTGCGAGTGAAGGTTGGATATTGTAATGTTGTCCGCCACCACCACTTGCTGAAACACTGTTGGGATGTAAGTTTTGTAAGTTGGCCGCTGGGCCATACATGTCGGTGGGTTGACTGGTCGTAACGTCATATCCATCTGCAAAAAAAGCATTCGTAAACTGTTTACCATCGGCTTGGCTGGTACTTCCTCTCACTTCGTGGGTGTGTTGTCCCATATCATCGAGGGATAGGGTAACGTTTTCGATACCACCGTGATCACCTTGATTAAAGTGCTCTCCTTGATTGTCTCCCATGCTAACCGGGGTGCGGCTGCGCATATCAGGTAAGCTAAAATTGGTTCGTCCGTCTCCACCATAGGTTGTGCCAAGCAGAGCATAAAGCGCTTGGTTATCACTGATAGGGATGACTTGGCCATTGCACGCTGCCCAGCCCCTTGGGGTCCAGGCAAATCCAAACATACGGATTTCACTTAAAAAAGGTTCTGCCATAATACATTCCTTTCCCTTTACATGAGGGTTGTTAGTCTTCAAAATTACACCTCAAAAAAATAAAAGGTGCCTGAGTTTATGCTATCGCAACATTGGGATCGCACAGTAACGCTTCGTTTATATACGGATAATGATCTTCCTTTTATGCAGGCTCTTTACGCATCTGCTCGGGAAGATGAATTGGCGGCCGCTAATTTTTCTCCGGTTGAAAAAAAAGTCTTTTTGCAACAGCAGTTTTCCGCGCAAAGCCTCCATTACACACAACACTACTGTGCGGACGCATTTAATATTGTTGAATTTAATGGTGAACCAGTCGGGCGATTTTTTGTTGATTATTGGGAGAACGAAATTCGTGTAGTCGATATTACATTGATGCCTGGCTATAGAGGTAAAGGGCTTGGAAGCCACCTGTTTAATCAATTGTTTCATGAGGCAAATAAACGTAAGCAGTGTGTGACGATACATGTTGAACACAATAACCCGGCTAAAAAACTCTATGAACGCTTGGGCTTTTCTTTGAAGAGTAAAACCAACGACATATATTTGTTGATGGAGTGGCATAGTGCTTAGCAAAAGCGCTATCAGAAAGCAGGCTCTTTTTCGATAATTTTCCGCTTTCGTGTTATAACGGTTTCATATTTAGTTTCGCTGTTTGGCGACAAAAAAAGACTTTTTTCGCCAAATTTGGCGTGTTGAAATATATAAACGCCTTGGGCTATACGAAAACTTGTATCGCCGGTATAAAGCACTGAAAAAGCCTCCCATTGGTCACCGTCCAATGTGTTTTTGCTAACCTCTGAGATGCTGAGGGTTGCTTTATTGCCCTGGTCGTCAATGACGCACACACTTTCGCCAATCATTGAATGTAATGTCTTGTAGTTATAGTTTTCTGAAGTGTCTTCCATACATTTCATACTCAATGGATTATTTTAATGCGCCGAACGCCATATATTATGGGGGTCAGTTTATTAGTGTGTTAATGGTAGTTGAAGGCGTTAACAGCATAACGAAAAAGTGGCGAGTTCCGCGCCAATTTTTAACAAGCGTTTTAGTGAGGGATTATTAGCGAACCAAAGGGAAAGTAGTATCACGTAACCAAGCGTTGGAAATACAGTCAACGACAAGGTGGATACGATAGGCTGTGCGTTGATTAGTCGCCAAGTGTTCTTTGTTGGCATCTATGTACCATAGCTCCCCAGTATTCATCGGAATCGAATCACCGCCAACGAAAAAGTGGACTTTGGTATCCGAACTGATTGGTATGTGTAAACGGGCCGCTACAAAATCCAGACTTACACCATTATCGGTGTCGGGGAGTATGTCAGCACCGGGATGAAGACGCATAAAGCGTGCTGATTTTACGGGGCATTGGAATTGGTCAATTAATTTTTTGGTCGACGGCCATTGATTTATACAGAGGAGGTTTATCCAGGATTCAGGTTTGACTGTTTCTTCAAGGAAAAAAGATTACAGTATTGGGTGAGCATCTTGATGTATTTGTATGGATCGTAAAAGTAGCACATCCCATGGGCCTTGGTAGGCATTTTTATTGACGTGAATTTGTCAATCGATTTCGTTAGATAGCATATGGGCAATTGGAGTGATGTCTTGTTTATCGAATACTTCACGTAGTAAGCAACTATTTGGCAAGCATCGATAGATGTCAGTGTGCATTTTATTGATGTCACAGTAGGCCGTATTAGTCCGAGACAAGCACAACATCACTTTCCTTTAGATTATCCAAGAAGGCGATAACATCTGACTGACATAGCGTTTGATTAACGTTGTATTCTTCTTGGAGGGACTGACAGATATCATTGATTTTTATTGGCTTTTCGACGAGCTGCCAAATACGACTGGCGATATTATCTAATCCGTAATATTGGCCGTTTTCTATACTCATCATCACAGTTTCGCCGTCGATCACTGCATCCACGATGTTTTCGTTACGTCGCACGGTACTGGAAAGTGTGAGTTTTTCAGCCATAATGTAGTCTCTTTCATGTCAATTCATTTTGTCTAATCTAGTTTTAGGCTACATATTCGTTTATTACAAATAATGGCTAAAAATCAGACGGCTTTCTATTGGTTTTTATATAACTCCTGAACAGGGTGAGAATTAGATGATGTATAGCGCATTTGGTTTGGTGATAGAAAGTGACGTAGTGCTTCCCGTGCTTCTACCCTCAGACTCACCAAAGCCAGATATACATATTGTACGTGGGGAAGTGAGTCAGAAGGGGCTGGAGAATCCGGTTGTAATTAGGCCCAGAGGTCAATCCGCTCCAAACCAGCTGTGGTTCGAAGTTCCTGGCGTTGCACGATTTTATGTCACCAATGGCAACTATATACGTTATGCGCCAGAAGAAGGCAGCGATAGTCAAAGTCTTCAGCTCTATTTATTAGGTTCCTGTATGGGGGCGATTCTGCATCAACGTGGTCGTATTGTGCTGCACGGCAATGCATTGCGAAGCGGTGATTCTGCCATAGTTTTCGCGGGGGTTTCTGGCCAAGGAAAATCTACGCTGGCAGGCGCTTTTTATCAGCGTGGGTATGAGGTGCTAGCGGATGATCTGGCCGTAGTGGATGATAACTTTGATGTGCATCCCGCGTATCCGCAACTTAAAGTGTGGCACGATGCCGCCAACAAGCTAGGTATTGAAGCAGCCAATCTCAATCGGATTCGCCACCAAATTGATAAATATGCCTATCCCCTCGACCAGGGGTTTTGTCGGCAAAAATTACCCGTTAAAGCGGTTTATATTCTTAACTCGCACAATGAAGATCGCTTCGAAATTCGCCCTGTAACCGGTATGCAGAAGTTTAGCGCACTCAAACAGCACACCTATCGTTTTGGCCACTTGGAAGGCTTTGGCTTAATGACTCAACACCTTAAGCTATGTGCACAATTGGCAAGCCAAGTGGATGTATTTGATATTTATCGCCCCAATACTGGATTTAGGCTCGATGAGCTCGTTGACTTGATTGAGCGTAATTTATGTCGTGAAGGAGTCGCTGCGTGACTGGCGATGTAAGTGGTAATATTTATTGGTTAGCCTCTTACCCGAAGTCTGGAAACACGTGGGTGCGGGCATTTATTGCTCATTTACGAAATGAAAAGACTCGGGATGAAAATGTAGACGCCATGGATATCAATACTATTTATACGGGGTCAATTGCTGCGTCGCGAACATGGATACAAATGGCTTTGGATTTTGATATTAATGAATTATCTCACGATGAGGTGGACCGTTTACGTCCAGAAGCGTATACGTGGTTGTCCCAGAGAATGGCATTGCCGGAATATCATAAAATTCACGATGCTTACACGACCCTGTCCAGCGGGGAGCCGCTGATACCATGTAACGCGACGCGTGGCGCCCTTTATATTGTGAGAAATCCCTTAGATGTGGCTGTATCGCTGGCTCATCACAACCAAAGCTCTATTGACGCAGCTATCGATAAAATGGCAGATCAAACCTCAACATTTTCTGGTCATACAAAAAAAATGAATATACAGCTCCGGCAACATCTGCTGACATGGTCTGCGCATGTCGAGAGCTGGCGGGATACGTCTAGTTTTAATGTAAAGCTCGTGCGTTACGAAGATATGGTAAGTAATCCTGTTCCAACGTTTACAGAAATAGCCAGTTTTTTAGAGCTCTCTAACTGCGAGACAGCTGTGAAGGCTTCTGTGGAAGCCTGTCAATTTGAAAAACTAAAAGCTCAGGAGAATGACAAGGTGTTTAAAGAAAAACCTCAAAAGGCGCCGAGTTTTTTCCGAAAGGGACAAGTGGACGATTGGCAGACCACCTTGTCCAAGAAGCAAGTTGAATGCGTTATTCGTGACCATGGCGAAATAATGTGGTCGCTGGGGTATTTGGATGAACAGACGCAGCCGATAACTCATGTATGTTAAAGATGACTATCCATATCCCTAGAAGAATGACCGTAGTGACCCGATGAGCGCAATACATGCATGCTGGGAGCTCCAGCCTACGAATATACAAGACATCCTAAATAAGATGTTACAGGCATCGGATTACTGGCAGCCTGACGCGCTGACTTCTTGGTGTTCTCCTAACGATTCCGTCGGTTTTGGTAAGGCCCATCTGTTTAATACCGCACGTTCCCATGACGATAACGTGAGTCATGATGTACATTGTCAGCTTACGGTAGTCGCAAATGCACGAATAGATAACCGTGAGCAACTCGCCTCAGAGTTTTTGTTAAGCTCTGATGATCCCCTAATTGCGACCGATGGCCTTCTTATTCTTCACGCATACATTAAGTGGGGCAATCAGTGCGCTGCGCACCTACGAGGGGATTTTGTATTTATTATTTGGGATGAAGAACAAAAAAAATTCTTTTGTGGGCGAGATCACTTTGGGGTCAAAGTATTATTCTACGCAAAAACAGCTCGCGGGATTATGTTTTCCAACGAGCATAGGGCCTTTTTTGATTCTGGTTGGTGTAATAAACAGGACCTCTCTGAAGCGTGGTTAATAAAAAATCTATGGGGGCTTGGCAGTAAAACATTCGATTCTCCATGTAACGACATTCACGTTGTCCCCCCGGCCCATACTATAGAAATATCGGATAAGGGTGTTAAATTACGTTGCTACTGGCGTTTAGAAGCGAAGGACACTTGGGCCGATTATTCAGATGAAGCACTAATTGAAGAGCTAAGGCAGCGCTTTGATAACGCTGTTGTCGCTCGTCTCGATAGTCAATATCCCATCGGTTCAGAGTTGAGTGAAGGTTTAGATTCGAACGGTGTTACGGGATTTGCTGCGCGCTACCTAAATCCAGCACCGCTCTTTACGTTCTCTTGCAATTGCATACCTCTGAATAAGCAAAACACGCCGGTTTGGGGGGACACGTACAAAGATATTGCTCAAATGTTTGATGTTCATGAGAATCTTCAATCCACGTGGCTAGATCAAACGGATGATGAAGAGTGCTTCCTTCAACAACAAAAAACGGCATATTTCGAAGGCTTTGGCGCAGTTTTACCCGTTCGAAGTCATCATTTCTTTTATCGCGCGCGCTGTGCTCAAAGCCACGGTGTCCGGGTGTTGTTGTCTGGCTGGGGAGGTGATCATTGCGTCACGAGCTATGGTGACCACTATGCTGATGAGTTACTTGCTGAAAGGAAATTTACGGTTTTATTTCGTCACCTAAAGGCAAAGTATCAACGAGGTAGAGGCGCACGGCCCACAAAAGCGTTTTTGTCGCAGTTATATAAGGCTCACTTAGCGCCCAGCTTGTCGAAGTTTCATATTCGGCGAGGAGCTGTTGAAGCAGCAGTGGAGCGGAGAGCAAGGCATCATTTTCTGGGAAAACAGTGGCGGCGGAAGTTCAATCTAGAAAGCGCATTAGATCAGTTTATTAAAAATTATTCATGCCACATCGTTAAAGATAAGGAACTATTAGAGTTATTTGATTTGGGTTTAACAAACCGCCTTATCGAATCCGAATTATTGGGCCGGGTAGCTAGATTGGAATATCGGCATCCTATGTTGGACGTTGATTTGGTGACCTTTGCGCACAGCCTACCAAGCCGACTAAAAATATATCAGGGTATTGAACGTTACCCTTTCCGGCGAGTACTAGAAGGAGTTACAACAAAAAGTATTCAATGGAGAAAAAAATCAGAGGTTATTTTCCCGAAACTAGATCATGAAGGGCAATTAATACGGCAGAGTCGATCTTTGGCTCGACGGCTAAGGAAAAGCATATTTGCTGAGCGTTACAGCTGTTCATCCGCACTGGATAGAAGCTTGGAATTTCTTGACCCATTTCTTTTTAGTCGTTTGGAGTTTTTGCTGGATATGGAAAGCTATCATCGTGTTGCTTTTGATAAGCAGAACAGTTAAGTCCTATTACTGTCGGTATTTTATGAGTTGTACAGGAAAAATGGCTTCTCAGTGTTGATAGTGGAAACCCCATTTATCACTCAAATATACGAGTTGAGTCAGGACGGGCCTGAGAATATACCTGACTCGGTGGGTGTGGCTGGTTTAGCGCCTTCAGTCTCCGAGGTAGAGAGTGGAATCATTTTTGGGGCTGCCCAGACTTTTTTATTTTCTTGCTGAGGCACGTCGTGCTTTAAGTCGCTTTTTATGTCATTGTTGCTCATGTTCTGCACACTCTCTTTTCAGGTAAAATTAAACGCTTTAACCTAACCAGTTATAGACACACAATGTGACTAAGTCAACACGCTAGATTACAGATTGTGATATATCCTTCGCTATACCCACCGCGTGTGATTGACGCTAAAGCATCGATGCAAAATTTTCTATGAGCTTGTTGTCCAATCGTTGGTGGGCGTAAACACCCCAATTAGTATTGCCTTCGAGTAATTTTATTCCATCGGTGGTTAGCGCTAGGTCCCAGCCGATTGTCGTAATATCTATACATTCTGAATGGGCCTTTTCTACTATGTCCTTTATTTTATTCCATTGAGGTAAATGTGCATTCACTATGTTTTTGTTGATCAAAGTTTCAGTAATGCCTCTTTTTTTCAGGAGGGCGGAGGGGGTGTCAATGATCAGCCCCGAATTGCAATCAATCACTAAGAGATATACCTCTTGTAAATCGTCGTGAATCGGAACTTCCAGTGTCGCGCATATGCTCTTTGGTATGCCGTGTCTCATTAGTGTCACAAGGCGTATCGTTATCAATGCGCCTTCGGCGCGAAGCCATTCGTGATTGCGTAGTAGCGGCTGAACCAAATAGTCATATTGCTGTAGTTCAGCGCGAAGAAAAGAAGCTATTGTCTCTTTTCCTTGAATTGGTTTGGAGTTTCCAGTAATGAGGCTGTAATCGTTCGTATCGTCTTCGTAAAGCAAGCGATAACACCCCCGTTTAGCGCTTCCTTTACAGGGTTTTAAAAAAACTGAGCGTTGGTTAAATACTGACATTTCGCCCGACTCTTGCCCTGGGGCTAAACAGTCGAGTGTCGTAATGGTTGGCAAGTCAAGTGTACGCATGTGTACAGAAAACAGGTGCTTGTCGACCATCAATTGTTTACTGGTCTCGCTGATACTCCGCGACATGACCATATGCCAATGAGGCAGCTCGTGGGTATATATAAATTTAAGCCATTCTTCTCTGGGATAGGAATAGAGTCGATAGTGATAGTAAAAGCGCGGAGGGATACTGTGCAGTAATGCGAGCGAGAGCAAAGAAAACAGTTGGTGGCCATTTGAAATTCCCTCCTGTCGCTTAAGCGCATTACCATAATTTTTCCAGTCTCGGAAGACGTGACGCCAGCTATAGATCAAATACCACAAAGTGTAGCTATAAAGCGCCACCAAAAACCAAGTTGCTCGTGATTGATCGGGCCAAGCGCTCAAAAATATCTTGCGGTGTAATTTAACCGCGATGCTCTGACCAGGCAGTATATAGCGCCAACTTAAAAGAGCATGCGGGATTTGGCGCTTTAAAATTCTTTTGCTAATTTTCTGCCATTGCATCTTTGATATGCACCCTGTTTTCCTCGGTAGGTTTTTGAGGGTGGTTTATCACTTGGTTACCCGTCAGCTCAAACTGTCTATCTGCATGTACACACGCCGTATCTCGGTGAGCAATGATGAGAATTGTGAGTTTACCTCTAAGTTGTTGAAGTGCCTCCTGTATTTTTAATTCATTGTTGATATCCAATGCATTTGTTGCTTCATCCAAAATTAGAAGCTGCGGATTTGATAGTAACGCCCGAGCTAAAGCAAGCCTCTGGCGCTCACCACCGGATAAACGAACGCCTCTGTCCCCTACGACGGTATCCAAACCATTTGGTAAGGAAGCGACAAATTCATCTGCTGCTGCCAGTTTCAGTACATTCCAAATAGCGTCATCAGATACTGGATTTTGTGCCACCCATTCGAGATTGGCTTTTATGGTGTCATGGAATAAATAAACTTCTTGTGTCACGTAAGCAATGTTTTTTCGCCACGACAAGCGCGTTTTGTCATCCAGTTCGGTTGAATCGCATACTATTTTGCCCACAACAGGAGCTAGTAATCCAGCGATTAAGTCCGCTAAGGTTGTTTTTCCAATGCCTGAGGGGCCAATGAGTGCGACAGTTTCATTACGGTTAATATGCAGCGATACGTTTTCTAAAACAGACTCGTTTTGCATGGGATAGCGAAAGGAAACATTATCTAAGCGAATCTCTGTGATTAATGTCAAACCCGAATCTGAAATCAAAGACTCTTCAGCCGCTTGACAGGATGCCGTCATGCTTCTGACATCAATCAAGGCTGGAACGCTATGTACGAGCTGTTGATAACTTTTTTGTAAATTGGATATCTGAGGCAATAGGCGAGAAAAGATTACGAGTAACAGTAGGAGCGTTGCCAAGGGAATGCTCATAACAGTTAGCGCTACATATAAGAAAACCCCAAAACCAGCCGCACTAACTACTATATATATCCATTGTGTGAGGGCGGTTAATCGGGTGAGACGAACGCTTTGCGCTTCCATCAGTTCACTTGATTGAAGTACTTTGTCTGCGTAATAATCTTCAGCGCTGTAACTTTTTATCATTTTCAAGCTGCCAAGTTGTTCTGTGAGCATCTGAAAAATAGTTTTGAAACTCATAAGCTGAGTTCTGCCTGAACCATAGAGAATACGATTGAGCGGAAGTAAAAGAATAAACAAAAGGCCGGAAAAAGCTAAGGTAGTTAGGCTGAGTTGCCAGGAAATAATGATTGATAGGCCGATCATTATTGTCGTCAGTATGCACTGACTCAGGAATGTGAGCATTAGATGAGCGTTATGCCCAACCGTTTGCACCTGTCCTGTAAGACAGTGCGTAAAATCTGACATTTTGTGTTGAATTAAAAACGGCCAATTGCTTCGAAGGAGACTACGATAGAGCTGATTGCGAATATGGCAGATATATCGGTGTTGAAGAACGCTAGAAGATACCGCCAGCTTATAGCGTAAGGAGGCAATAGCGACAACGATTAAGACGTAGCTAACCAATATGGTTTCTAACGTTGTTTTAAAACCGAGATAGCTAAAAATATGACTAACCGAATGTGAAATACCAATGTCAGTGGGAACCCCTACGTTAAAGCCAATTACGTCGAGTAGTGGAATAATCAGCAAGAGCCCAACCCCGGCCGTGAGGCCTTGGAAAAGCATAAGAAAAAGAATAGCTATTTGACGGGTCGGGGAAAAATAAAAAAAATCTTTAAACCCGTTCAGTAAATCAAAAAAATAGTGTTTATTCATCGTGTCCCTGGTTGTCCAGTATTTGAGGAGCGACAAATGAACTGAGAATACTATAAGCCTTATGGCCCGGTCTTCCTGTGATTACAGCAGGCCCCACCTTTACCCAGGCATGGGCTTCTATCGGTTTTTCAGGGTTTTCGGAAGTGGTTGCGCCTAGGTGGATTACATAAGGAATAGAGTAAAAGGCCAGAACGGTTCTCGCCATGGCGGCTTGGACAAAGCATTTTGATTGCCAAGGCGTGTAGCGAGCCGTAATTTCGCATATTCGGCCGATCTGTCTTGCTACTACCAATTGCTGTTCATCCACCAAGGGAGATAGTTGGGTGTTTTTATGGTGAGTGCCGAGATGCTTGCTTAGAAGATGAAATGGGATGAACAGTATGGCGGCCCTAACGAGGCCACTATACGGGTACAGTATAAAAAACCAGAGCTTTTCTCTGACAGGTATATGCCAAAATGCCAGGATTTTACGGGTTACTCTAAGCGGGTGAATCATATGGGGCTGTTTGTCCGATACTTGGCAGCAATGAGCGCTCGTCACGCTAAAAAACCATTTAACGTTCAGTATAGTACCCAATGTTAGTATAGTACCTTTGTTGTGAGGGGTGGCTAGTGGACGTGCGTGGGTATTGAGTAAACTAATCTATCATGCTTAGCGCTTTAGTATTAACGGCAATGTAAAACTGACCGACTACCGACACGAAAATTGACCCAGCTGAGGCAAAACGCCTCAAACACCGACGCAGCTTTGCTGCGTCCGTGTGCTTTGACTTGATACTCATTGAGCCTTTTCCCTGTTTACCCACATCGGAGTAAACTAAGGTTTCCAAATCAACAGGAGAAAACCCAACGAACTTCTACAATAACACGCATCGTTTTTACTGTGGTATTGATTTGCACGCCAGATCCCTTTACGTATGTATTATTGATCAAGATGGAACCACCGTACTCCACAAAGAAATACCGGCTGCTCCCGAGGTGCTTCAATTCGTACTGGCGCCTTATGTCGGGAATGTCGTAGTAGGCGTTGAGTGTATGCACTGCTGGCATTGGGCTTCAGGCTTCTGTAATGAAATAGGCGTATATTTCATCTTAGGTCATGCTCTTTACATGAAAGCCATTCATGGCGGCAAAGCTAAGAATGATCGGATCGATTCATTTAAAATTGCCAGCTTAATGCGCGGCGGAAATTTTCCTCTCGTCTACATCTACCCAAAAGAAATGAGGGCAACTAGAGACCTACTACGTAGAAGAATGAAGATCGTTCAACATGGTGCAAACCAAAAACCCCACGTCGCCAATACGACCTACCACCCATCAAGGTGAATTTAAAAAACGCCAATGCCCGGCAAGAAATGAACACATTCTTTCCAGATCCTGATGTACAACGCGATATCAATATGGACTTAAGGTTGCTCGAAAAATTTAAAGAGAAATTAAGTAGTGTTGAGTGTTACATTCAAAAACAGGTAAAACATCACAATCAAAAACACTTCACCATTGTGAAATCGATATCCAGAATTGGTCCGATTATTGGACTTACAATTGTCTATGACATTGGCGATATGTTACGATTTGAATCTGTACAGAAGTTTGCATCTTATTCAAGGCTGGTAAAATGCAAGGCCGAATCGGCCTGCAAAAGCTATGGAACCCAAGGAAATAAAATTGGTAACGCCCATTTAAAGTGGGAATTTTCTGAAGCCGCTGCATTTTATTTGCGTGGCAATTAAAAAGCACAAAAATATTTGGCAAAACTTCAAAAGCGAATGAGTAAAGCAAAAGCGTTGTCGGTACTGGCTCATAAACTTGGCCGCTGCGTTTACTTTATGTTAAAAAACGAGACTCTATTCGATGAAAATAAATTTTTAAAGAGTTAGTCACGCAGTAAGGTGAGCTGGAAACCTGACTGGGCAACAGGATTGAATGTGTTTTTTAAACGAGCAACATTATCACTAGGACACGATCCTTAAACTGCTGATTTATACGCCGAATAATCCGAACCAGTCCGCTTGATTAGACGCCTTACTGTCGTGCATTAATACAATTAACAAAGTCGTTTACACCTTAAGTGAGCCTGCAACTAACTGGCGGTTCAATTATTGAATCAGCCAACCACTTGAATGGTGCCTCTTGAGTTTAACCGATGAATGTCTAGTGCCCCCGCCTATTTCTAAGGATGGAAAACAGGTAGGCAGCGGTAAGACAGCAATAAGAGACCCTCTATATGTGTTTGCTGTAAGCGACTGACTTAACAGCTACCATGACAGATGAAGTAGTCGAA
>JBLHGN010000068.1:0-14373 GCA_047616325.1 Lentisphaeria bacterium | reverse complement strand
CTGGTGAGCTATCAGGTGTGACTATGTTGATCATGGGCTGCGCCTCTGGAGTGTGGGAATTGGGACGAATTATACAAGAACATAGATTATTTTATTAGTCACTGTTGCTTACCGAAAGCTCACCTGTTGTACGGCTCTGGTTTGCGTATTATGGAAGCTGTTCGCTTGCGTTTACAAGATGTCGATTTTGAAAATGAATGTATTATTGTGCGCGAAGCCAAAGGTATGAAATGGCGAAGAACGCTTCTACCTTTATCGGTGGTAGAAGCGCTAAAGCTCCAAATTAATGTTGTTTTGGCATTGCATAAGCAAGATATGATTAATGGCCACGGTTCTGTGTATTTACCTTATGCGTTAAATAAGAAATACCCCAAAGCGGCTACGAGTCCAGGCTGGCAGTACCTGTTCCCCGCTGACCAAGTGTCTAAAGATCCTCGCTCGGATGCTGTTCGGCGGCACCATGTTGGTGAGCGACAAGTTCAAAGGAAAGTTCGGGATGCGTTAAAAAATACCACAATAATAAAGAAAGCTGGCTGTCATACCTTCCGCCACAGTTTTGCCACTAATTTACTTGCTGCGGGAACAGATATTCGCACCATTCAAGAATTGCTCGGCCACGAAGACATTTCAACAACACAAATATATACCCATGTGGTCGGTATAAATCAAAGAGGAGTTAAAAGTCCAATAGATTGAAGCGCGTCGAACGTATTATTGACAAGGCGGTTTGGGTTTTGCCTACACTCTAATTAAGTCTATAAAATTACGCGGGAAATAGTGTGGTTAGCTCAATCTCGATAGTGCTTTCATTGTCGCTCAGCCATGCACTCTCGTCTTCAATGGTGCACTGTAGTTGAGTAGTGCGTTTTGCAAAAAGTGCCAAGGCGCGCGACTGTTCCGGTGGTAGTTTGTGCACAGTCACATTTTTGAAGCGGGTAATCTTCTCTTCAATGGTTTTCCACCACATATCGGCAGTGTTGCCACCAAACGCCCACACAATTACCTTATTTGCCCGTGAGCTTGCCTTGCGTATTCGCTCTTCGTCGGGGCGGCCTACATCTATCCACAGGTCTATTTCACCGCTTAGGCTTTTTAGCCATACGTCGGGTTCGTCGTCGTTGCTTAAGCCTTTCCCAAACTCCATGCGTTCGTGTGCATTTAGAGCGAAGGCTAGCACTCGCATCATCATTCGCTCGTCGGTTTCTGAGGGGTGACGGGCAATAGTGAGCATATGTTCGGCATAGTAGTGCCGGCGCATATCGCTGATGGATAATTCTACTTTGAAAATAGTCGATTTTATGGCCATAGCAGCTTCTATTTGGAGGGTTTGGGTGTGTGATTGTGGGGCTTTTTAATGGGCTTAGTTATAGCTTTATTAGTAGCTTTGCTAGCCGGTGTATTCGTTTGCTGCTTGGCCGGTTTTGCTGGCGGATCTTTTTGCGGCTGGGGTGCAGCCTGCGGGGCCAGTAAAACAATTTGGTCGGCTTCGATTGAGATTCGTTTTTGTTTGTAGAGTGTGCCTAGCGCTTTCTTATAATTTTTCTTGCTGACGTTAAAGTGGTGGTATATATCGTCTGGGGCGCTTTTGTCTGTGAGTTTTGAGCGACCGTCATTGTTCTCGAGATGTTGAATAATTTGTTCAGACAAGTCGTCTCGCCCCAGGCCCGCCGGTAGTTGAAGCGAGAGGTCTATTTTGCCATCGGGTCGTATACTTTTTATATAGCCTTTCATGCTCTTGCCGTAGCGCAGCGGTTTAAAGGCGTCGTCGCGAAAAATGAGGCCGATGTGGGTGTTGTGAACAACGGCCTTGTAGCCCATGTCGCTCTTGCCGCAAATGAGAATGTCTACTTCCTGATTCACTTTGTGGTAGACGCTTTTTTCCTGCAGGTGACGCCCCAGCTTGGAGGAGGCGACTATTCTGTCGCTACTTTCGTCTAGGTACACATACACCACATAGGATTTGCCCACTTCCATGGGTTTGTGCTGTTCGTTATAGGGCACCAGCAGGTCTTTCATTAGCCCCCAGTCTAGGAAGGCGCCAATGTTATTTACGTCTGTTACTTTGAGGTAGGCGCAGTCGCCTACGCACGCTAGTGGTGTTTCGGTGGTGGCAATAAGGCAGTCTTCGGAGTCGAGGTATATAAATACATCTAATGATTGACCAATGCTGCAGCCTTCGGGCACATAGCGTTTGGGCAGTAATATAGTGCCCTTTTCATGACCATCCAGATAGACGCCAAAGTGAACTTCTTTGACCACTTGAAGGTAATTAACTTTTCCGATTTCTAGCATTCGGCTGACCTCTATTTTGCGAAAATCTACTGCGATAGTACTTTGCTGTAGTGTGTTTTGCTATGATATGCGGCATTGTATGATTATGTGGCGTTGTATGTTTATAGCTTTCTACACGCTTGTCGAATATTGTTGTGGGCCCAATGCGCCTGCATTAACAAAACTACCACCAAATTTATGACCACAGAACTGGAAAAAAAACATCTTATTCAATTGGCTAATATGAAAATGCCGTTTGGAAAATACAGTGGTAAGGTGCTTATGGACCTGCCGGAAGAATATTTGTTGTGGTTCAATCGCAAGGGTTTCCCCAGTGGCGAGCTCGGCCTGCTGTTAGCGCTATGCCTAGAGATTAAAATTAACGGCCAAGAGAGCGTACTGGAGCCCTTACGCCACTACCCCACGCTTCACTGAGTATTCTTTACGTTTGCACTAAAACTCTAATGCAGCTCGCGTAATGCTTAATGGTGATGGCCGCCTTCGCCGTGGGCGTGGCCGTGCTGTATTTCGTCTTCGGTGGCTGCACGAATACTCTTTATGGTGATGTTAAACACCAAAGTTTTGCCGGCAAAGGGATGGTTTAAATCGAGCGCTACCATAAACTTCCCAGCTTTGATTACACGCGCATCTCTTACGCCTTTTTCGGTGTTTAACTTTACTAACATGCCGGGCAGTAAACGTTTATACGTTTTTGCCAAATGTTTAACGGGCGCCTTTTGCGTGGCCGCTTCATTGCGCGGGCCGTAGGCTTGTTCTGGGCTAAGGGTGGCGGTAAACGATTCGTCTAGACTTCTGCCCGATAATGCCTCTTCAAGTGCCGGCAGTATATTGGAATGACCGTGTAGGTAAGCCATGGGAATGGTGTCGTGATTGTTTTCAATCTCTAGACCGTCGTCTTGCGATAGGCTGTAATTAAAGGTTACGACGCTGTTGTTTTCTATTTTCATATGTATTCGCTCATGCGGCTAGGTCTAATGGCTTAACGTTATTTTTTCTGCTTTCTGCTTTCTGCTTTCTGCTTCCTGCTTCCTATTGTCACGTTCCCCTTGTGTTGCGTTACGCCTGAGTACTATTTTTTCTGTGATAGCTCGATAAAGTCACTCTGGTAGCTGCGTAGTTTTTTGGTCATTTTTTTGCGTTGCTTGTCTGAGCGGGTGTTCACCAGCTGGGCAATCACGGTGTAGGTAAGTTGCTGGTTGTAGTCGAGTATTTTTTCCAGTTTAGGTGACCATTCGTCGGTGCGATAAAACATAAGTTTGTCGAGTTTGCCGGCCAGTGTTGTTCTGTTGTGCCTAACCGTTAAGGCACTTGCGAGCTCGTCGGCCCAGGTTTGTTGCTGCACAAGGGTAAGTGCTTCGTAGGGCGTAAGTGTTTTGCTCCACAGCTCGATGGATTGTTTTTGCTGTTTGGAAAATCGCCCAAAAAAAGAGGAGGCATTATCTTTAAAGGTGTCTTCTCTTTTCTTGAAGAGTTTCTTTTTGCTGATGTCCAAGTATTTCTTTTTGAATTTGTCTCGGTTTTTTTTGAGGTTTTTTAGCAGTTCTTCGGCTTGTTCTTCGGAGAGGCTAGCGAGAAGTTCGGCGATGGCCGGTTTAAGGTGGTTAAATGAAATGTCGACCATGTCCTGTACTTGGTCGGTTTCTTTGTGAATAAATTCGGCGGTAATGTTGTCGTTTTCTAGGCGCGCTATAAGCCCTTCGATGTAGTTGGCATAGAGTGGCAATTGGGTGCGCTGGTGCCATGAGTGAAAGTCGTCAATGGCGTTGCGAGTCGTTTCTTTTTGAGATTTTTCTAAACTAATGTAGTTGCCTACGTACCAATTTAATAAAAAGTCGAGAAAGTTGTATGCCAGTTTTGTGGACGAGCAGCCTGTTAACAATATAAGGCAGGAAAATACGAGAAAGCCCCGTTTGAGTGCCACGGGAAGTGTGCTGAAGAAGTTTATAAAGTGGCTCATGGTTGTGTCAAAAGTGCCCTGCGCGCCGTGTTGATAACACAGTAATTTTAGTGTGTTGGTAGGTGTGTTTTATAGCCTACATTTGCTATTGTTTGGCCGCGTTTGCGTTGCGTTGTTTTTTTATGCTGGCTATAAAAATAGCAATAACAGAAAACAGGCAAAAAACCACTATGGGCAGCGACCCCCAGCGAGTGAAAGGTGTTGTCCCTTCAATCAGGCTGACCTGTTCGCTGATAGTTTCACGATTAAATTGCGTTCCCAGCAAGCTCACCTGACCGTGGGGTGTGATGATACCACTTAAGCCGGTGTTGGTTGCGCGAATCATATAGCGACGATTTTCTATGGCGCGCATTTGCGCCATTTGGAAATGCTGTAGTGGGCCAATTGAATCACCAAACCAGGCGTCGTTGCTTATGGTTACCAGCAATTCGGCGCGTGCTGCGCCTGCGGCGACGAGGTCCGGGTAGACAATTTCATAACAAATGGAGGGCGAAATACGGTATTCGCCAAAGTGCAGCAGGTCTTGCTGGCTGGGGCCGGCAAAAATAATGGAGTTGGGTAGATCAAAAAAGGCAATGATGCCGCGCAGCCAGCGTTCCAGCGGTACATATTCACCAAAGGGCACGAGGCGTTGTTTGAAGTAGATGCCATCGGCCTTCCCCATGCCTATTATGCTGTTGTAGAACACGTTCGGCTTGGCGTCGTCGTAGAGTATGCCGGTTAATACGGCGGTGTCGCTAGCATTCGCTTGGCTTGTAATGTCGGCGATAAATTCTTCGGCGTCGCTGAACATAAGTGGCACGGCGGCCTCTGGCCATATAATGAGTTGTTTGTCCCAGTGTTTGTCTGACTGTTCTCGTAAAATTTCCAGAATGTTAGTTTGATAGAACGGGTTCCATTTTAATTCCAGTGGAATATTGGGTTGTACTATGGCTACTGCGACGGGTTCGCCAACGCTGTGTGTGCCCCAGTTATTGTCTTTCAGTTGCCAGCCGCTTAGCCAAATGGTGGCAAGTAGGGCGGCAAACGAGATGGGATACAGGGCGTGAGGGCGCTTTCCAGGGTTAAAAATACGAATGGTTTCATAGATGAGCTCAGATGTGAGCGTGGCACTCAGTACACAAAAAAAACTGATGCCGAACACGCCGAATACCGGCGCCCAGCCCGCCAGCCATGTTTGGGTATGGCCGTAACCCAAATATAGCCACGGGAAGCCGGTGAGAAACCAGCTTCGACTCCATTCCCCCAGTACCCAAATGGCGCTAAAACCGAGAATAAAGCCCAAGCGATGGCGGGAGAGGAAGCGGCAATAAAAATAGAACGGCAGCGAAAATACCAGCCCTAAACCAATAACGAATATGCTGGTGAGCAGTGCGGCGAGGGGCGCGGAGGTGTAGCCAAAATCGTGGATGGATACGTAAACCCACGAGGCTCCGCTGCCGAACATGCCTATGCCAAATATGCAGCTGCGTATTAAACCCTGTTTAGCGTTTAGGTCCTGGAGTAAGCAGGCGAGGGTGAGTGCGGCGATGATGCCCAGCGGCCATACATTGTATGGCGCCATAGAATAGGTGGTAAGCGCGCCGGCAAATAAGGCGGCTATGCCACCGCGCCAACCCAGGGTTTGCCACGGCGACAGCATTAGCACGTACCCTGAGATTTGCTGGGGTGATTAAAGGGGTGGGTGCGGGCACACATTCTAGTGCCGCGGGTGTGGAAAATGGGCATGTTAAATATCCGGAGTACGCGGCGCACAATAAAAGAAGCGCACAATAAATGTTAAAGTACCAAAGTCCGCCAAGTATGCGACGCTAGCGACCGTTAATAGGAAGGTTGCAAGATTATATCGTTGCTTTCCAAGCACAGCCAGCCGAGAGGTAGCGAAATCCTGTCACCTGTCCCCCCTGTTTCCTGCCCCCCCTCTGTTACCCGCTCGGCAATGCGTCTAGTGTGACTTTTTTGTTGCCTTTTGCCTTTCTGGAAACACGCAAGAGATGTATTTTTCGGCTGTCTGAATAAAGAACCCGGAAGGTAAAGCCGTGCACAGAAACTTTTTCGTTGCGGCCTGGCATGTGGCCGAAGGCCTGCATCACGATACCGCCCATAGTATCGAATTCGTCGTCGCCAATATTGGTTCTAAAGTAGTCGTTAAAATCTTCGATAGGCGTGAGGGCTTTCAGAATGTAGTCATTTTCAGACACTTGGCGAATAAAATCTTCGATGTCTTCGTCGGTTTCATCTTCAATTTCGCCGACTATCTCTTCCAGAATATCTTCTATGGTGATCAAACCTGAAATGCCGCCGTATTCGTCTATTACCAGTGCCATGTGCTGGCGCTGTTCGCGGAATTCTTTTAGCAATACGTTTAAGCGTTTGCTTTCGGGAACGATGTTAGCGACGCGCAGTATTTGAGAAAGGTTGAAGTCTTCCTGGGATTGCAAAATCAGCGGCAGCAAATCTTTTGCCAGTAGTATGCCTTTTATGTCGTCGCTGGACTCACCTATAACGGGAAAGCGCGAGTGACCAGACTCTATCACTGTGGGTAAAAACTGTTGTGGGCACACGTCGGCTTTTATTACCACCATTTGCGAGCGCGGGATCATAATTTCTCGCACTTGCTGGTTGGCTACATCGAGAGCGCCTTCGATGATATGAAGCGCTTCTTGGTCGACAACTTTGTTGTGTACCGCGCCTTTAATAATATCGAGTAATTCTTCCCGAGATTTAGGCTCAGCGCCAAAACCGGAAAACATGCGGTTTATCCAGGATCGTGAATGTGGCTTTTTTATAGCCAGTGAGGACCGACTCGGGGGTTCATCGGACATGGTGATGATGTGCTCCATATGGGTGCGATTTAGCATCGCAGTTTACAGCTATGTGTGTGGTGTTGCCGTGTGATGAAAGGTGCCTTGCCGTGTTCATATTTCGGTGGACTGCAGATACGGTGCGGCATAGCCCAGGGATACTAATATTTCTGTCTCGAGGGCTTCCATCTCGCTGGCTTCATCGTCATTTATATGGTCGTAGCCGAGCAGATGCAAGGTGCCGTGCACTACCATGTGAGCCCAGTGGCTCTCGCTTTTTTTGCCCTGTTCGATCGCCTCGCGCTCAACCACGACGGCACAGATGACAATGTCGCCCAGCAGTGGTACATCTACCCCTTCGGGAAATTCACAGGTAAAAGATAGCACGTTGGTGGGTGTGTCTTGTTGGCGATAACCGCGGTTGAGTGCGCGGCTTTCGCTCTCATCAACTACGCGCAGGCTCACCTCTTTGTTTTTGTCGGGCGCTCCCAGTGCAGCACACACCCAGCGTTCAAATGTTTTTTGTTCGGGCACGGTGGCGTGCTTGGTGGCCACTTGAAGGTCGACAGTAATCATTGCGCCCATTAATCCTTTTTCGCTTCGGCGCGTTCGTAGGCCTCGACAATGCGCTGAACTATGGGGTGTCGCACCACGTCTTTTGAGGTAAATAATATGCGGCTGATGCCGTCGACATCTTCCAGTACGTCCAGTGCGTGCCTTAGTCCCGAAGCCTGTCCACGCGCTAGGTCTATTTGCGATGGGTCTCCGGTAATGACAGCGGTGGAGCCAAAGCCGATGCGCGTGAGGAACATTTTCATTTGTTCTCGGGTGGTGTTTTGGCTTTCGTCGAGAATAACAAAGGAGCTGTTGAGCGTGCGCCCGCGCATGTAAGCCAGTGGCGCTATTTCGATAACGCCTCTCTCGATAAGTTTGCCAACGGTTTCGAGGCCGAGCATGTCGTATAGGGCGTCGTAGAGTGGGCGCAGGTAGGGGTCTACTTTTTGGGCCAGGTCACCGGGCAAAAAGCCGAGTTTTTCACCGGCTTCTACAGCGGGCCGAACCAATAAAATACGCTCTACCTCATCTTGCAGTAGGCTTTCTACAGCGCAGGCCACGGCGAGATAGGTTTTGCCGGTGCCGGCCGGGCCAACGCCAAAATTAATGTCGTGGCTGCGCACAGCGGCCACATAGCGCTGCTGGTTAGCGCCGCGGGGTTTTACGGATATCTTCTTGGTTTTGATGACGCTGGCGGCAGCAATGGCCTTATCTGCCTCCTGGGAGGTGCGGGTCTCTTGGGCGGTGTCGATATCTTGCGATTCGGCATTGGCGACTTCATGTAGGGACAGGTGTACGTCGTCGGGCGTTAATTCGCTCTTCTCCAGAGTTTCGCTAAAAAGCTGTTTGAGAATGTTGCTGGCATTGGCGGCATTTGCTTCACTGCCGGCACAAAAGAATTGATTGCCACGATGCCGTATTTCCACCTTCAGGCGCTGTTCAATGAGTTTGATGTGACTATCAAACTGACCGCATACTGCAGCAAGTCGGCGCGAATCGTCGGGTTCCAGCGTGAGCGAAAGCTCGTGTGTGTGTGTGTCCAATGTGGTGGGTAAGCCTCAAAAATAACAGAACCGTAAGCCTAACCGATTCTGAAGGGATGGAAAAGTAGCTTTTTGCATATCGGCGGCTTCGCATGCTGCATTAGGGGCTGGGCTAACGTGTGCCCAGACGCCCCATGTAGTTTATGCGTCGAGTTCGGAGCCAAGCAGTACGCCGCGAAGCGAGTTAGGAAGTGCTTCTTCAATAAGAATGTCGGCGAATTTGCCTATCAGTTCTGGCGTGTCGCAGCGGAAATTAACCACACGATTATTTTCGGTTCTGCCAGACAGTTGGCCGGGGTCCTTTTTGCTGTACCCGGTGACCAATACGCGTTCGGTATTGCCTACCATCTGCCGGCCAATGCTTTGCGCCTGCTGGGTGATGCGGGTTTGCAGAATTTTAAGGCGTTCCTTCTTTAGCGATGCCGGCGTTTCGTCTTTCATGTCGGCGGCGGGGGTGCCGGGGCGAGGGCTGTAAATAAAGCTAAACGACATATCGTAGCCAATATCGTGAATAAGCTTCATGGTGGCTTCGAAGTCGGCTTCGGTTTCACCAGGAAAACCCACGATGAAATCGGATGAGAAACACATGTCGGGTCTAATTTGCTTTAATTTACGCATTTTGGATTTGTATTCAAGCACCGTATGGCCACGTTTCATGGCCATAAGAATGCGGTCTGAGCCGCTCTGTACAGGCAGGTGAATATGGCTGACGAGTTCCGGCACTTCGGCGTAAACCTGTAACAGGCTCTCGCTAAATTCCACCGGGTGGGAGGTGGTGTAGCGAATGCGGTCGATGCCGTCGACGGTGGCGGTTTGCGTAATAAGTTCGGCCAAGTCGACAACGCCGTCGGGGCCATCGCCGCGATAAGCATTTACGTTTTGCCCCAATAGGTTTATTTCGCGAACGCCTTGCGCTGCCAAGTGTATTATTTCGTGCAGTACATCGGCTGCCGGGCGGCTCACTTCTTCGCCGCGGGTGTAGGGCACCACGCAAAAGGTGCAGTATTTAGAGCAGCCTTCCATAACCGATACGAAGGCGCTCACGCCGTTGGCTTCAGGTAGCGGTAGGTTGTCGAATTTCTCTATTTCAGGAAAACTGATGTCCACGACCACAGCGCCATTTTTGCGTGGGGTTTCCATCATTTCAGGCAGGCGGTGCAGGGTTTGCGGGCCAAAGATTAAATCCACAAAGGGTGCGCGCTTGGCGATTTCACCGCCTTCCTGGCTGGCGACGCAGCCGCCAACACCTATCACCAGGTTGGGGTTGTTTTCTTTTAGTTTTTTCCAACGGCCTAGCTGATGGAAGAGTTTTTCTTGCGCTTTTTCGCGGATCGAGCAGGTGTTTACCAGCAGTACGTCGGCTTCTTCGGGGTTGTCGGTGGCCACCATGTTGTGGGATTCGCCCAGCAGATCGCGCATGCGCGAGGAATCATATTCATTCATTTGACAGCCGTGGGTCTGAATGAAGAGTTTTTTTGTGGGCTTTTTTGTAGGCTCTGAGGCCGAGTCTGACGGTGTGTGTAGCATGCTGGGTATCTTGTGCTCAAAAAATAAGCGCGCATTATAGCGATGGATGGTAGAATTGCCCACTAGCAGCGGGATATTTAGCACAATAGCAATGTATTAAGCCGTATTTGCCTTGCTTTTCATTACCTTGCTGGCTTAGCTGGCGCATTGTTGCCTCGCCTGCTGCGGCACTATAGCACTTTAAGCTGCTTTTTTTAGGCATTCTCTAATTAGGCGTGCCTAATTAGAGGCGCCTATTGCATTTCAGCATATTGCCCCTACTTATTAGCGGTTAGCGAGACTTTTGTCTTCTCGCTCTCAATGACGTTTAACCCATGTTTAACCTGTGATTAATTTAGTATGGCCGCCGAACCAATTTATAAAGTAATTTTCTACAACCAAAATCAAGTGTACGAGATTTTTGTGCGCGCAATTTATCAAAGTGAAATGTATGGTTTTGTCGAGGTGGAAGAGTTTGTGTTTGGCGAGCGCAACCAGCTAGTAGTAGACCCCGGTGAAGAAAAGCTGAAAAACGAGTTTGCCAGTGTAAAGCGTTCTTATATTCCTATGCACAGCATTGTTCGAATAGATGAAGTGGAAAAGGAAGGCGCCGTAAAGGTCACCGAACTTAAGTCTGGCGACAAAGTAGCGCATTTTCCCTTTATGCAAAACGCACCCAAACCCAATTCAGATAAATAAGCGCACTGGAAAGTGAGTTTGCACTTTAAAAAAAGTGGTAGTGGCGATGCCCTCGTGCTTATTCACGGCTTGTTTGGTTCGCTAGAAAACCTTGGCGCCATCGCGCGTCTTCTGTCTGCACACTTTACCGTTTACTCCGTAGATTTGCCCAACCATGGGCGCTCGCTGCATACCGAAACAACCAGCCTTGAATCCTTGTCTCATCTTCTGCTCGAATGGCTCGATCAGCAACAGTTGCAAAAAGTACACATATTTGGCCACTCTCTTGGGGGCAAGGTGGGAATGGAATTGGCCTTGCGTCACCCAGAGCGGGTCGATCGCTTGGTGGTGGTAGATATCGCCCCTGTTCACTACGAACCCCATCACCACGAAGTATTTGGTGGTCTGTTAGCCATCGACCCCACAGTGCTCGCCTCGCGTGCCGAAGCCGACACTACCTTAAAGCAGCACGTGGACGACATGGTCATTCGCAGTTTTTTACTTAAAAATCTGGTAAAAGAGCCGGGTGGCCATTTCAGCTGGCGTATGAATTTGCCTGTAATTCACCGTGGCTACGCTGAGCTGGTAAAGGGTAATCACGCGGAGTCGAGCTTTCACGGCGACACGCTTTTTTTAAAAGGGGGTAATTCGGACTATATTAAGGAGCACTTTCGCGACGATATACTGAGCCGCTTCCCCAAAGCCGGGCTAAAAGTTATCGCTAATACCGGTCATTGGTTACACGCCGAAAAGCCGGAGATTGTCGCCAAGATAACGCAAAAATTCTTTTCTCAGTAGTGTTATAAATTAAAACGCATGTCTAACAAGCATGCATTTTAGCGGGGCTCCAAAGCTAGCGCTGCGCCAAAATTAATAAGCGGATTTTTTATGAGTGAATCACCTCAGCAAGAAGATATTTTTTGGGACGTGTTTGAAGGTTTTATTCAAACGGCAAATGAAAAAGCAGAAGAGATTGACCTTGGTATTATTAGCGCCGCGTTAATGCATGCGGCTGCCCGGTTTAACGCCTTTTATATTGCCGCCAGTTCCGAGACTCGCGATGATCTTAAACAAGATAAAGACGGCTCGGTGAATGATTTTGGCAGTGAATATAAACGATTACTGGCAGAGCACATAAGTGATTATATAGAAAATTATAAAGTGTATTTACGTAGCGAAGACGATAAATAAAAATAAAAAAATCCGCTGTTTCTGTCCTTGAGCCAGCGGCGAATGGGTGAGAGGTGAAAATGGGTGAGCGGAAAAGGAGTTGCGCGAGCGCGCTTAGTGTGGCCCGGTTGCGGCGTTGGGGCTCGACCAAAAAGACGCCCATACATCGTTGCCGTGGGTGTAATACACCGCCTCGTTGTGCATGATGCTGCGGTCGTTCCCCGAGTATGTGGGCCAGGGGGTTTCCTGTTCACTCGATTCTGAAATGATACTTCCCACGCGGATAAGCTCGGCGTTATTAGCGGCAAGCCCGTTCACTTCAAACAGGTGTAGCGCCTCGTCTTGCCACTGCCAATTATCGCTGTAACGGCTAACGGGTAGCGTAAAGCGCAGCTGATCATCGCTGGCCTGCATAAAACTAATGGCTCTAGAGTCATAAAGCGCGGCGGTCCAGCTACCTTGCTCGCCCACAGTGTCACTGCCAATTAATGTGGGTGCACTTATGTCATTTACGTCGTAGAGGTTCACGCTAAGGCCGGAAAAATTATTTTCGTAACCCAAGCCGAGTAAGGTGTTGTCTCCCACGGGATGCAGGTAAGTCGATACGCCCGGTACTTCCAGTTCTCCGGCGATGAAGGGGTCTTCGGCATCGCTTAGGTCAAACACGTAGAGTGGGTCGATATTCAGAAAGGTCACCACGTAGGCGCGATCTTCCATAAAGCGAACCGCAAAAATATCTTCTTGTGGTTTGCCTATTGTCTCTGGGTGGGCTTCGTTGGGAAGTTGCGCTAGCGTGGTCATTTCATCGCTTGAATCACTGTCGCGCAGTATGCTGAGGTGGTGCACCGGTTGCCCGCTTTCATCGCGAGTGGTGCTCACTATTCTAAACGTGTCTTGGTACTCGTCCATGCGGTAAGCGGGGTTGCTCCAACCGATGGTTCCCGCTACCGAGCCGGTGGCGCGGTAGCTAATGACATTGTCGGCGAGGGAAAATTTGTGAACCACGGTAAAGCTGTCTAAGTCGGCCCAGGGCGCGTCTGAAGAAGCACCGATATAGAGGTTGTTGGTCGAGCTGTAAATGCCGGAAACCTGTGCGTTTAGGCACTGGGTAGAGGTGATGTTTTGGCTGTCCAGATCTATCGCCACCAGCGTGACAATATTGTGGTAACCCTGATTGGCTTGAACGTCCACGGGTAGGTAGCAATCCTCTGCCTGTACCAGTGGTGTTTTATCGCCACCGTTTATGCCTACTCCGGGAAGCAGGTCGTCGAGTGTGAGTGAGGCGATTTGCGCTTCGTTTGTTTGGGCGGCTTCGTCGGAGTCGAACACGTAGTCTATATAGGGTATGTAGGGCGAGTATTGGGTGACCAGATACAGCGTATTACCAATTTTGCGACTGCCCTGCAAAAAGCCGTCAATTTCAACGCTGTAATTTTGGCTGGGGGTGGTGGGGTCGGTCACGTCGTAAGAGGTGATTTGCACCTGGTTTTCGCCGTAGTAGGGCCATGAAGCGAACATCACATCGTCGAAACGGGGCTCGATGGTGGCGTAATAGGTCCATGAACTTCGTATGGTTGCCATCGCTTTGGTGGCGTTGTCAGTTTCGTCGTGCACTAAATAAAGTTCGCCTACATTGCCCCATTGGTCGTTGCTAATACTAACGCTGCCCACTTCTTCAATGGTGGCCGTGTCGGGGTTGGTTTCTAAAATGCGAATGCGGTTTTGTGCGGCGTCATCTTCCCACCAATTATTAAATTGATTGGTCATGTACAGGAATTGGCCGTCATACTTTATAAAGTCAGACTCATCCACTCCCGCCACTTGTGTGTTTGTTTCTGAAAAATTATCGCTTGTGGCGGCGTCTGCTGCCGCAGCTTCAGGAGCAGCAGAGGCGTCGGACAAGGCTATTCGCACAGCAGGAGCGCCAATTACGCCGATAGTGTCGCGCGTAATATATACGTTTAGGCGTAGGCCATTTTTAAGGTGAGTTTCCAGCTCTTGCGCCGTGGCCTGTTTTAACACCACCGGCTCTATAGCGCTTAGTTCCAGCTTGTTGTATTCGCTTATAGACAGTCCCGTTGGCGTGCCGCCCGTATCGGGATTAACAATGGGGTCACCCGTGTTGTTGCCCTCTCCGCCACAAGCCACTATCGTGCTGCCGGCAAAAAACAGCAGCGCTGTTTTTAATGTTTTGCTTACTGTTTGACTTAGATCTTTCATGATGGCCCCCACCTGGTGTGCTTAACACAATGTTTCCATTGGCAAGCTGTTAGACTGCGTAAATCTAATAATTTGCCATTGATAAATTTTAAATTGTTCAATTCTGTTGCGACCTATGCTAACGAAACATCACCGTAAAAATCTGTTA